>JAGQJE010000023.1 GCA_020430775.1 Myxococcales bacterium | reverse complement strand
CCGAGACGCTCATCGACATCGACGTGTCCGCGGAGGTCGAGGCCCTGATCGGCCTCGTCTCGGCACTCGATGTCCGCGGCGCGCAAGCGGCCGCGCAGAGCGTCGATACGGTCGTGTCCTCCGCGCGCATGCTTGCGCCGCGCGGGCCTTCCTCGCTGCTCGCGGAGTCGATCAACGAGGTCCCGGCGGTCGGCCTACTCTCGGACGGAGACCTCTCAGGCGGCGCGGACACTGCGCTCGCGGGCAAGGTGGGCGGCACAAGTTACGCGTCATTCGTCGAGTTCGGCACCGCGCCTCACGACATCAAGCCGCGGTTCCGCAGGGCGCTACGGTTCCCAGTGCCAGGCCCTGGCGGCTACGCGTTCGCGAAGAGAGTTCGCCACCCCGGCACGCAGCCTCAGCCGTTCATGCAGCCGGCGCTCGAGCAGAGCGAGGCGGCGATCATTGACGCCTTTGAGGGCGCCGCGGACAACGCGATCCTTGACGCGGGGCTCTCATGATCGACGTCGACTCCATCGCGACCGACGCGGATCTCGACGAGTTCCTCGGAGGTCAAGCGCTCGCCGGCGCAAACATGGTCCCGCGCGCGTGGCGCGATGGCGCCGATGAGCCGACGCTGCGGCCCGCGCGGCAGTGGGCGCTCGAGCAGATCCTTGCCGCGATGCGGCGTCGCTCCCCTCCGATCGACCCCGCGCAGCTCGCGGACGTCTCGCAGCTCAAGCAGGCGATCCTTCTCGGCGCGTCTGAGCGCCTGTACCGCCTCGCGATGACTGGAGCCGGGCAGGCCGAGGTCGCGTACTACCAAGCGAAGGCGTACGCGGCGCAGTTCGCGAGCGAGATCAACAACCTCGCACCGACGCTCACGGGCGGCGTGCGCGCGACCATGCGCAGCCGCGCGGTGTACCGCCGATGAGCCTCGACGACGGCACCGACGCGCTCGCCGCGACCGTGGCGACACTCGCCGCGCACGCAGCCCGCGCGGAGCTCGACGACGTGCTCGGCGAGACGTGCGTCGTCGGCGTGTACGCGCGGCCGCTCGCGTTCGATTCGCTCTCGGCGCTCCGTCTCCCCGCGATCACCGCCTATCGCCTCCGCGACCGCGACGACTCGGACCGGTGGGAGCGCCCGCGCGAGCTCACCACGATGCGGCTCGAATACTACGCGCCGCTTGCGCCAATGGACCGCCTCGATACGCGCTGGCCGCTTCTGCGCTCCGTGTGGCGCGCCGTACAGCCCGCGATCAAGCGCGGCATGCACCCGAGCTACGCGCCCGCCCTCGGCGTCGCGGGTGACAACGCCTACAAGACCGTCGAGGTTGAGGGCTACGTCTACCCGACCGCGTCCGCACGCTACATGCACGCGAAAGAGACCGGGTCGACTGAGGGCTACGCGGCGCTCATCGCCGAGTTTGACCTGCGCTGCGCCACCGGGCTCAGCGGCGGCGTCCCCGTCGAGGACCTCGAGCCCTTCGACCACGTCTTGATGCAGTACCAGTGGCACCGGGACAGCGGCGAGGTCGACAACATCGATTGGGCGCCTCCGCCGCCTCCCGCGCCATCCGCTCCACCGTCCACGCCGTGAGGACTGCATGAAGATCTCCGTAGAGCCCGCCACGATCGACGGCGTCACGCTGCGAGTCCCGCGCCGCGACCGCCCCGGCTTCATCACGAATCTGACCGAGGTCGAACGCACGCCGTACGTAGTGCGCCGCATCGCCGCGGGCGACCTGGTGATCGTCGAGCCCGCGAAGATGGCGCCCGTGCGCGCTGCAAAGGATTCTCGCGCCAATGACGCGCGCGCGACCACATCGAACGACGACGCCAAGCGCGCCAAGGAGCCCAGGAAATGACGAGCTTTACCGAGATCCCCACCGACGGCTCCTACCAGGACCCGCGCAGCATGGTCGAGTTCGACACCTCTGCGGTCCTCGCCGAGGTCGACGGACTCAAGCCGCAGACGCTGCTCGTGATCGGTCAGATGGCGAGCGGCACCGCCACTGCTGACACCGTCTACCCGGTCGTCGGCGCAAGCGATGCCGTGAAGCTCTTCGGCGCGGGCTCGGTCCTCGCCGACGCCTGCGCGGTGCTGCCGAGCGATGGCACCGTCAAGGTCTCGGCGATCGGCGTCGCAGAGCCTGGCACCTCCGCAGCCGCCGCGGGAACGATCGCGTTCACCGGCACGGCGACCGAGGGCCGGACCATGATCGTGCGCGTCGGCGCGCAGACCTACCGCGTGCAGGTCGCCTCGGGCGATAGCGCGACCGTGGTGGGCGACGCGCTCGTCGCTGCCATCACGGCCGACCCCGCCGCGCTCGTCGCGGCAGTGAACACGACCGGGTCCGTCGCGATCACCGCGAAGGGCAAGGGCGCGCACGGCAACGCGCTCGTCTTGCGCGTCCTCACCTCGACGCTCCCCGCGGGCATCACGCAGGTGACGACCGCCCCGACCTCGGGCAGCGGCACCCCCGACCTCGCCGCGGCGATCGCGGCGATGGGAGATGTCCAGTGGGACACCGTCGTGAGCTGCTACAACGACACGGCATCGCTCACAGCGCTTGCGGCCGAGCTTGCGACGCGAGACACCGCGCTCAACGGCATCGGCGGCACGGCGTTCGCTGCGCTCGCGACGACCGTAGCGGGGGCCGATACCGCGCTCGGTAACTTCGACAGCAAGGATCTCTCGATCCTCATCTACGAGTCGATCGCCGAGGGCGCGGACAGCTCACCCACCCCGCCCTGGCGCGTCGCGGTCGGCGTCGGCTATGCGCACGCACTGAAAGCGGCGCGCCCCGACAAGAACAACAAGCTCGCGGTCGACCCTGGGCGCTCGCGGCGCGGCATCACGATCCCCGGCTTCGAGCCGTCGGGCGTGGTCGCTCGCTTCGACGCTGAGGCGAGGAACACGATCGTCAAAGCGGGCGGCTCGACGTACACCGAGCGCGCAGGACTCGCGGTGATCTCGCGCGCGGTGACGACGCGCTCTTCGGACAAGGCCTACGTGAACGTGACGCAACGCTACCGGCAGCACTGGCTGCGGTGGGCCGCGGTCACGCGGCTCGATGCGACGTTTGGCGCCTCGAGCGTCGCGGATGACGCCACCGAGCCGATGGCGGGAATCCCGATCGTCCGCCCGAAGGACGTCCGCGGCGAGCTCGTCGCGCTCGGCACGTTCCTCAGCGCCCAGGGCATCATCGAAGAGCTTGATGCCTACATCGACGCCGTCCGCGCCAAGCGCTCGGACGCCCCCGGCGTCATCGAGGCGCAGATCAAACCGAACTTCACAGACGAGTTCATGGGCGTCTACCTCCTCGTGTCCTTCATGCCGTGAGCGCGGCGCACATTCACGGCTAGATAACGGAGTCATTCATGGCGGATCTCACTACCAGCTACAAAGTCTTCGTGGGCAACCGAATGTTGCTCGTGAAGGTAGGTGATCACACGTTCAATCGCGGCGGTGCGACGGTGACGACCGAGATGTCCGCCACCGGCGAAAGCGTCCACAAGCCCGGTCGCGCGCCGAGTTCGATGCAGTTTCGCGTCTACAACGACGCGTCACTGACCTCGGGCGTACGGCGCGAGCTGACGGACTACCGCGGCGCGGTGCGCTATGAAAGCGGCTCGCGCATCGAGGTGCAGCCGAACGCGCGCATCCAGATCGGCGACGAGACCGATGGCGAGTTTCAGTTCACGATCACGGGAGACCCCGTGATCGATGCGTCGTGAGCGAGGTGGTGAGCGCGACCGACGACGGCGGCTGCGTCATCGACCTGCCGTCGCTCGAGGACAGGTTGACGTCCGCGCAGTTCGCGGACGTGAAGGCGCGCGTGCGAGTGCGCGATAACGGGACGATTGCAGTAACGCTGCACGTCCCGGTCATCCCGCCAAAGGGCGGCGGCGCGGAGAGCACGATCATCATCGAGCCGTTCCGCGTCCGTCACTACCAAGCGATGTCTACGGGCGCGGTGGATGGCGCCGCGGGGCTCATTGAGCTCCTGGCGCTGCCCGAACAGCGCGCGCTCGTCGGCGAAGTCGCGATCATACAGGACTACTGGGCGCTCGAGTACGCGTCGGAGATCCAGTTAAAAAAATACCACGCGCGGCTCCCGGGGACGTCGGCATCCGCGCCATGATCGCGCACGTCGGCGAGTCGTTTTCTTTCGCGCTCGCGGACCTTCGCGAGATGCTCCTCGACGACGTGCGTTGGTGGTCCGGCTGCCGATCTGAGCTAGAGGATGCGAGACAGCGAGAGATCAAGCGACTGCAAGAGATCGAGGCGGCAAAGAACAGGGGTCGGTAGATGTCTGAGGTGCGCGTCCGGTTCAGGGCGGTTGGCGGCGATGCTGTCGCAGCCGCAGCGCGCGCCGCAGCCGCGTCTCTTTCGCCGATGGTCGGCGCCGCACAGGCCGCGGGCGCAGCCGGACAGGCTATGTCCACCGGCACGAACGCCGCCGCGCAGGCCGCAACCGCCGCGGGCACAGCCGCGCGCGCCGCTACGACCGCCATCAAGACGACCGTGCCCGCAGCGACCGGGGCAGCGGCAGCGGAGCGTGGGCGCGCGACCGCCACGCGCACCGCGGCGCAGGCCGCGCACACTGGCGCGACCGCCGCACGCGGACAAGCGCGCGAGCTAGACCGCCTCTCGCCGGCCGCGCAGCGCGCGGGGCGCTCGCTGCGCCAGGTGCAGCCACCGGCGCAACAGCTCGGCGGCGCGATCCAGGCCATCGGCCCGGCGTCGCTCTCGACCGCGCTGCGCCTCGGCATCCTCGGCTCCGCGCTCTTCGCCGCGTACAAGGCGACGACCTTTGTCGTCGGCGGCTTCGTCGACGTCGGCAAGGCCATCGGCTCCGCGCTCGCGGACTCCGTGAAGGCCGCGGGCACATTTGATGCCGCGATGGCGAGCGTCGCCGCGAAGACGGGCGCGACCGCGGCGGAGTTCCGCGCGCTCCGCGCGGATGCGCTGGCTCTAGGCGCGAGCACGAAGTTTACGGCGGTCGAAGTCGGCGGCGCGCAAACGGCGCTTGCGGCGGCAGGATTCCGCCCTCAGCAGATCGTCCAGTCTACCGGCGCGTTCCTCGACCTCGCGGCAGCGGGCGACGTCTCGATTCAGAGCGCGGCCGACATCGGCAGCAACATCATGGCGCCGTTTCACCTCGCCGCATCGGAGGCGCGGAACGTCGCGGACACGCTCACGAAGACCGTCAACGCGACGAACACGAACCTCACGGAGCTGGGCGACGCGGTCAGCTACGCGGGCGGCGTCTCGCGGAGCTTCGGCCAAGACCTCGCGACTACGAGCGCGGCGGCCGGCATCCTCGCAAACCAAGGCATCAAGGGCTCGAGGGGCGGCACGAACATCGCTGCGCTCCTCCAGCGCATCGCGACGCCAGAGGCCCGCGGCAGTCAAACGCTCGAACGAATCGGGCTCGGCCAGGGCGACATCCGCGACGCGTCGGGGCAGCTCCGCGATCTGCCTAGCGTCATGAAGGCGCTCGGCGACCGACTCGCGAAGCTCTCGCTGCCGCAGCAGCAGAAGGCGCTCGTTGACATTTTCGGGCAACGCAACATCAACGCCGCGCAGGCATTGATCGACGCCGCGCAGTCGGGCGAGTTCGCGGCGCTCGCCGCATCGCTCCGCAACGCGCGCGGGTCCGCCGCACGCACGGCCGCGACGATGCAACAGAACGTCCCCGGTGCGATGACGCGGCTCTCTTCCGCGGCGGAGGGCCTGCGCATCGCGATCGGCGATCAGCTTACGGGGCCGTTCGGTGAGCTTGTCGACTCGCTCACCGGCGGCGTCTCGGACCTTGTGCGCACCGTGCGCGGCAGTCCCGAGCTTCTCGAAGGACTCGCGCAGTCGATGCGTCTGATGGGGCGAGACCTCGCGGGCTTCTTCGCGGAGCTGAGCGCGCACCCCGGACGGCTCCAGGCGCTCACTGACGGCATCGCGCAGGCCGCGCAGGTCGTCGGCACGCTCGCGCTCGGCTTCGCTCGCCTCACGCTCGCGATGGGGCGCATCGCTCCGATCGTCACCGACTTCGCCGCGGCGATGATCCGAGGACAGAGCCCCGCGGGCGCAGCGGCTACGGTAGCGGCGCGCGCATCGCTCGGCGGCTACTCGGACGACGTGCTCGACGCCCGCGCGGCGCAGGCAGACGCGCAGCGGGAGGCGCGGGCGCAGCGCATCGCCTCGACTCTGCTCGGCGCCGTCGACAAGGCCGGCGGCACGTTCGCGAGTCTCCCGGCCGCGATGCGCGACCAGCTCGAAGCGCAGGGCGGCGCGGCGCTTCTTGAGCAGGTGCGCGCGCGGCAGCTCGCCGCGGACGGCGGCACGGGCGCACTTATCACGCGCGCGGGACTCGGCGGCGACGCGCCGGGGCTGATGCCGGGCTTCTCGCTCGCGGACAACGCGCGTGACCGGCTCGGGATCACGCCGCCACCGCCCGCGCCCACGCCACGCAGGCGCACGGGCGGCGGCTCGGTCTCTCGCGCAGAGCGCGCGCTCCCGCCGGTCGTCGGCGGCGTCGCGATCCTTCAGGCGACCGAGCGCACCGCGGACGCGACCGAGTCGATGGTCCCGATCCTGCGGCAAACGATGCTCCAGGCGCAGGCGCACACCGACCGGCTCGCGCAGCTTCTCGGTGGACGCAGACGCAGACCCGCTCCCGCGGTCTCGGGGGCTGCGCTATGACTTGGGTCGAGCGTGCACACCGGGCGAGCTTTCGCGGCGTCCCGTTTCACCTCGTCGCGATCGACGCGGAGCGCGGGCGCAAGACGGCGACGCACGAGTTCGCCGACACGCAGGCGCTAGTCGTCGACGACTTCGGGGCACGGGCGCCGACGTACCGCATCACGGCGCTTGTCGCGGGCGACGACTACGATCTTGACCGCGACACCCTTGAGGCGGCGCTTCTCGCGCGAGGCGCGGGTGAGCTCTCGCTGCCGAACCGGCCGACGGTCCGCGCGGTCATCGTCGACGGTCCGCGCGCGCGTACCGAGGGCGCTGCGGGCGCCGCGACGATCGAGTTCAGCGCGCGAGAGGTGGCGGACCGTTCGGCACTGCTCGACGCGCCGGACCCGCTCTCGGCCGCGCGGACTCGCGCAGCGGCGGCACGCACGCACGCACGCACGGCGCTTCTCGACGGCTGGCTTGGCTCGTCGGCGGTCGCAGAGATCGCCCGAAGCGCAGGCCGCTCGCTCGACACGGCCAGCGCGACGCTCGCGGACGTCACCGCGCGCATCGGCTCGGCGTCGCGCGACATCTCGGGCGCGATCGATCAAGCGACGCGACGCGCCTACCAGATCCGCGAACTGGCGGCGGGAGCGGAGGCTATCGCGGATGCGCTCGCCGACGCGCTCGGGCTGTCGTATGCGGCAGGCGCGCGGGCGATCGATGCCGCGGACGGTGCGCTCCAGGCGGTGCGACGCAGCATCATCGGCGCCTCGCTTGTCGATGCGACGCAGACGATCATTGAGGCCGCCGCCGCCGCTCCGATCACCCCGTACATCCCAGGTCACTCTCGGATGCGGGAGCGCCAGCGCGGGCAGCACGACGCGTTGCGCCGCTCGATCATGCTTTCGGCGCTCGCGGAGATGGCCGCCGTCGCGCCCGCGCTTCGGTTCGCATCCGCGGGCGACGCCGCCGCAGCGATGACCGCGATCCGTCCGGGGCTTTTGATGGTCATGGATGAGATGCTCGCGGCGGACGCGGACAGCTACTCGATCGCCGAGGACGCGGCGACCGTGATCCGATCCGCGCTCACGGAGCAGCAGCGTACCGCGCCGCGGTCCTCGATCCTTGTGCTCGACCGCGCGCTCCCGGCCGTGCTTCTCGCGCACTACGCGTACGGAGACGCGAGGCGCGCAGAGGAGATCGTTGCGCGCAACAAGATCGACGACCCGATGTGGATCGCGCCGGGCACTGCGGTGGAGCTTCTTCATGGATGACGCGATCATCCTGAGCGTCCGCGGCAAGCGCTACGGAGGCGTAGTCGGAGCCGCGCTTTCGTTCTCGCTCGATGTGACGCCGAGCTTCGAGATCGAGTACGCCGATCGCTGGCAGCACGACGCGGAGCCGTGGCCGCTCGCCGAGGGCGACGACGCCGCGATCTCGATCGGGGCGGACACGGTGCTTACGGGCTCGATCGATGAGACGTCTGCCGAGTACGACGCGAAGACGCCGAGCATGCGGCTCACGGTCCGCGGTCGCGCGGCCCCTGGCGTACTCGAGGACTGCGCTACCGACGCGCGCCAGTGGCAGCGCGCGAGCATCGGCCAGATCGCCTCTGACATAGCTCGTCCGTTCGGCGTGAGCGTCGCGGTAGCAGACGCGGGCGCCGAGGTGCTCGCGCTCTTCGCGACACAAGCGGCCGAACGTGCGATGGATGCGCTCGAAAGGCTGGCCGCGACGGCGGGACTCTCGCCCGCGGTGCGCGCGGACGGGAGTCTTTCGCTCGAGCGGCCGGCCGACGGGGCCGCGGGCACGCGAGCGGCGGTTGTGCGGCGCACGGACGTGATGCGCGCGGAGCGGCGGTCCTCTGCGCGGGAGCGGTACAGCGTCTATCGCGCGGTGCAGGTCGCGCGCGGCGGCGTGAACGTGCTCGAGGTGCGCGACCCCGCCGTGCGCGCGGAGCGCCAGACCGTGATCTACCCCTCGCGCGAGGTGTCGCAGGACGCGCTTGTGCGCGCGCGCAACCGCGCCGCCGCGCAGGCCGAGACGCTCTCGTATGACCTCGCCGGCTATCGCTCGCGCGACGGGCGGCTCTGGGCGCCGGGGCGCATGGTCGACGTGGACGACGACCGCGCGCGCATCAAGGCGCAGCTCCTTATCACGGAGGTTCGCATGCGCTACGAGCCGCTCGGCGTCGGCGCGATGACCACGCTCGTCATGCGGCGGCCCGAGCCGTACCAGGTGCGCCGGGATCTCTCGGGCGCCGACCCGCACCGCGTCGTGAGCGACGCGCGCGCGGGTGTCGTCGTCGTGCGCGCATCTACGAGGCCCGCGCGATGATTGACGCCATTCGA
The DNA here is from genome assembly GCA_020430775.1 of Myxococcales bacterium. Classification (GTDB taxonomy): domain Bacteria; phylum Myxococcota_A; class Polyangia; order Polyangiales; family Houyiibacteriaceae; genus JAGQJE01. The sequence continues at coordinate 1,062 of JAGQJE010000023.1, read as the reverse complement.
CAGCTCGCCACGCGCCTCGGGTCGATGGTGCTCCCCGCCATCGCCTCGCGCGCCATCTACGACCGGGACGGGATGCCCGTTGTCGACCTCGACCTCGGCTCGCATCAAGAGACCGCGTCGCCGGTGCTCGAGCCCTACGGCGTCGCCACGGCGGCCCCGGCCGGCGCGTTCGGCATTACGCTGACGCTCGGCGGGTCACCTGGCTCGCGCATCGTGATCTCCGCGTCCGTCACGACGGGGCGCCCGAGCGGCATGAAGAGCGGCGAGGTCGCGCTGTGGTCGACCGCGCGCGGCGGGCAGGTCCACGTGTACGGCGACCGCGACGGCAAGACCCACATCGGCACGCGCGAGGGCGTAACCGGCATTGGGCGCGCGGACCGCATCGAGCAGGCGGTCGACGACGTGCGAGACGCGATCCTGAAGGCGAAGGCTGGCACGGGCGCACCTGACAGCGGCGCCGCGCTCTTGACCTCGATGCAGGCGCTCTTGCGCGCGCACCCACGCCGGCCGCTTGGCTCGGAAGATGCGAGGGTGAGCTGATGCTGAAGGTCACGTGGGACAACGACGCGGGGCGCGGCCGGCTCACGAAGACGCCGGCCGGGTACGTGCCGTGCGTGGACGATCGCGAGCGCCTCGAGACGCTCCTGATGCGCGCGATCTTTACCGACCGCATCGCGCCTACGGACGAGGCGCAGGGCGCCGAGCGGTCCGGGTATTGGGCGGATTCCTACCCGATGCGTGACGACGATCCGCCGCTCGGCTCGTGGGTGTGGCTGCTCGACCGCGCGGTGCCTGACGAGGCCACGCGACAGCGCGCGCTTGCGACGATCACGGACGCGTGGCGCTACCTGATCCCCGCGGGCTACCTGTCCGCGTACGCTATAGACGCGCGGTGGGACACGCGCGGTGGGACACGCTGGCTCGTCATCAACGCCTCGGTCACAACGCCCGCGCGTGTGACATACTCGGTCGGACCCTGGAGTATTCGCGCATGAGCCTCATCGACCCGCCCGACCGTATCGAGATCCGCGACCGCGTGCGCGCCGATATGCTCACGGAGCT
>JAGQJE010000181.1 GCA_020430775.1 Myxococcales bacterium | reverse complement strand
TCGAGGTCACCTGTGGTCAGAGCGTCGCGGTCTGCGGCGACGGCGTGCTCGACGTCTCGGCCGGCGAGCTCTGCGACGACGGCAACAACGACGATGGGGACGGCTGCGATTCGGCCTGCCAGCCCGAAGCGGGCTTCGTCGGTGTCAACGGCTGCTTCTCCGGCACGCTCAGCGCGAGCCTGTCCGGCAACGAAGTATGCGAGTCGCACACGCTCCGGCTCACGGCGCCGCAGTCGCTGTATCTCACGGAGACCGTGAATGGTACGTCATCCAACTCAATCCACGGCGAGATCCGTCAAGGTGGGACGACGGTTGCGCAAATTCCGGGGAGCCTCTCGTGGGGTCATGCAGGTGCCTGGCGCACCGATAGGAGCGACACGGTTACCCTACCTGCGGGCGACTATGAGGTACATACCTGCACCGACGGCACCAGCGGCAGCAACGGCTTCACGGCCTGCGTCAAGACCGAGCCCGTGATCGCGGTGGGAGGCTGTGTCAACGGCACCCTGCGCCCGAGTCGCCTTAATCGGGTCGACCTGGCCGGCCCGATGTCAGGCGAGGAAGACGCTCTTCACTTCCAGCCGGCGGCGAGCCAGAACGTGAAGATCACTGTCAAGAACTACTTTCAGGGCAACAACCCCGCGATCGCAGCCGGACTGTTTACGGTGACGCCCGGCGCGCTTGTTCCGGGCTCGAAGACCCCGAACGCGGCCGCAGGTCAGACCACGAGCACCGGCTCGGTCTCGGTGACGGGCGGGACGGACTACTGGCTCTACGTCGACCTCGAGCACCCAGACTCCATGGGCGCTCACGGGTACTTGGTGTGCGTAGAGCCGAGCTTCTGATCGCGGGCGCCGAGCTGCTGTAGGGCGCGCGGGTTCCCGCGCGCGTTCCTGCGCGGGAGCGGGCGTCGGGCACAGCGCCGGGTGCGGGTCCGGGAACTGGCTCGAGAGCGCGTTTCGGCGTGGCCGCGCTCTGTTGCGGAGCGTGTTGCAAAAATCTGCGCCGACCTGTATCTCGATAG
>JAGQJE010000180.1 GCA_020430775.1 Myxococcales bacterium | reverse complement strand
TCGAGGTCACCTGTGGTCAGAGCGTCGCGGTCTGCGGCGACGGCGTGCTCGACGTCTCGGCCGGCGAGCTCTGCGACGACGGCAACAACGACGATGGGGACGGCTGCGATTCGGCCTGCCAGCCCGAGGCGGGCTTCGTCGGCGTCAACGACTGCTTCTCCGGCACCGTGACGTCCGACCCGTTCGGCAACGAGGTCTGCAAGATCGCCACCCTCAGGCTGACGTCGACGCAGACGGTCTACTTCACGGAGGACGTCGGCGGGCAGACGTCGACCACCGCCACGCTCCGCCAAAATGGTACGCCGATCGCCGTGCTCGGGCCGCTCACCGGTCCCGGACCCTATTGCGCCGGCAATCCGCAGGCAACGACGGAAGCGCTCACGTTGTCGCCCGGCGACTACGAGATAGCCACATGCACTTCCGGCCCGCATTACGGTGCTGTGCCCTACCATGCGTGCATCGAGCCGGAGCGCGAGATGACGGTCGGGAGCTGCTACACGGGCGTCTTGCGGCGGTACTTCAACAACAACGTCGACCTGGCTGGTCCAGCGACGGCCCAAGATGTGGCGATTCGCCTCCGGCCCGCCGCGAGCCAGAACGTGAGGATCTCCGTCAAGAACTACTTCGCGGGGAACAACGCTCCGATCGCCGCCGGGCTCTACACGGGGATGCCGGGTACCCTCCTCCCCGGCTCGAAGACCCCCAACGCGGCCGCGGGCCAGAGCACGCGCGGCGGACCGGTCGAGGTCACGGGCGGCACCGATTACTGGGTCTACGTCGACCTCGAACAGAGCGCGTGCGGCACCCCGTCGCAGTACAGGGTGTGCGTCGACCCGAGCTTCTGATCCCAGCCGCCGCGCTGGTGTGAGGCGTGCGAGCTGCTTGCCTCACGCTCGCGGCCCCACGTGACCGACGACAACCCCGCGGACGAAGAGCGGACCGAGCGCGCACCTGCCAGGCCGGCTCGCACCGGCTCCCCCTCGGTAGACGCGGCAAGTGGGCGCGCGGTGGTAGCCTCGCGAGATGCGTATCAGCCGCCGCCTCGCTCTCCTCGTTCTTTCGTCGGCGATGCTCTGCGCGGCGTGCTCGTCGTCGAGCGGGGGGATGCGGGTCGGCGACGGCGCGTCCGTCGGGCTCGACGCGGCGGACGGGGTCGCGCTCTCGGTAGACGGGCGGGTCGTGATGACGCTGCCCGCGAGCGATGGGCTCGTCGCCGCGACCTTCACCGAGACCGTGAGCGGTCCTCTCGCGATCTACGCCATCGAGCGCACGGATGAGGTCCGCACGCCGCTGACGCGTACCGGGCCGCTTCGCCGTGAGGGCGACGCCGTAGTCGCGCCCTACGCTGGGGGCGACTTCTCGGGGACGCTCCGCTTCGAGCCGGACGGGCCCGAGCGGACGCGGGTGCGCTTCGTGCCGGACACGGATTCAGTCCTCTACGACTCGCTGACGGTGGGCCTCGCCTGCGACGACGCGTCGACCTTCTACGGCCTCGGCGAGCAGTACAACGGCATCGACCATCGCGGCGAGGCGTTCCCGCTCCTCGTCAGCGAGCAGGGCATCGGCCGGACCGGCGCGCCTCAGGACCGCCCGATCGCCGGCGACGCGCACACGACCTACTTCCCGATGCCCTACTTCGTCGACGCGCGCGGGTTCGGCGCCCTCGTCGAGACCGATCACCGCGTCGACGTCGACCTCTGCCGCACGGACCCGAAGCGGGCGCGCCTCGAGGTGGTCTCGCCCGAGCCTCTCTCGATGCGCGTCTTTCACGGCGACACGCCCGCGGAGGTCGTCCGGCAGCTAGGCGACGTCGTGGGGCGACCCCACCTCCCGCCGGCGTGGGCGTTCGGCGTGTGGATCTCGTCCCAGGGCGGCCGCGACGCGGTCCTCGCCGACGTCGCCGCGCTCAAGGCCGCGGACGTCCCCTTCGACGCGATCTGGTCGCAGGACTGGACCGGCGCCCGCATGAACTTCGACGGAGGCTTCGGCGTGCAGTACCGCTGGGAGGCCGACCCGGAGCTCTACCCGGACCTCCCCGGGATGATCGCGCAGCTCCACGCCGACGGTATCCGCTTCCTCGGCTACGCGAACCCCTTCGTCGACCCGAAGCTGCCGAACCACTTCGACGCGATGGCCGCCGCCGGGCTCCTCCTGAAGAACGCCGCGGGTGAGCCGGACGTCTTCTTCGCGCCGAACGGCATGGCCGCCGTTCCCGACCTGACCCTCGTCGCCTCGCGCGCCTACGTACACGACGCGCTCTACGGGATGATCGACACGCTCGGGATGGACGGCTTCATGGCCGACTTCGGCGAGTGGACGCCGCTCGATGGGGTGCCGTCCGACGGCTCGCCCGCGATCGTCCTGCACCAGCGCTACCCCGTGCTCTGGCAGGAGGTCGCGAACGAGGCGGCGCGCGACGCGCGGCCCGACGGGGACTACGCCGTCTTCGGACGATCGGGCTGGACGGGCGTGCAGGGCGTCGCGCAGATCCACTGGGCGGGCGACCAGGAGGTGACCTTCTCGCCAACCGACGGGCTGCCGACCGTCGTCCCCGCGCTGCTCAGCCTCGGGCTGTCGGGCCAGCCCTTCGTCACCTTCGACATCGGCGGCTTCTCGGGCAAAGGGCGCACGAAGGAGCTGTGGGAGCGCTCGACCGAGCTCGGCGCGTTCGTCCCGACCATGCGCACGCACGAAGGGAGCGCGCGGCAGACCAACTGGCAGTGGGACAGCGACGCGGCGACCACGGCGCACTTCCGCCGCTTCGCGAAGATCCATGAGCTGCTCCGGCCGGAGATCGTGGCGGCGGCCGAGGTCGCGCAGCGGACGGGCCTGCCGATCGTGCGGCCCTTGATGCTGATGTTCCCGGGCGACGCGGGCGCTGCGGACATTGACGACGAGTTCATGCTGGGCGACACGCTCCTCGTCGCCCCCGTCGTGACCGAGGGCGCGACGACGCGCCGCGTCTACCTCCCGCCCGGGACCTGGTACGAGGTCTTCACGGGCGCAGCGCACGAGGGCGGCCGGACGATCACCGTCGACGCGCCGATGGGCCAGCCTCCGGTCTTCAGCCTCGACGCCGACCGCCCTGAGCTGCGCGCCGTGCAGTAGCTGGACACCCCCAAACGCGCCGCGCCCGTGGCCCCATCTTCGGGACCGCGGGCGCGGCGGGTGTCGCGCTGGGCGATCAGCTCGCCCGGCTATCGGCTCACCACCAGCGGGCGTTGTTCTGCATGAAGGTGAGGAGCGCGTCGGCCTTGGGGGCCTGCGACAGAGGCTGGTCGAGGTACTCCATCGAGCCCCAGCTCCCGTACTTCGTGTAGGGGCCGACGAGGTAGTAGTGGGCCATGAGCTCGCCGCCAGCGGCCTTCCAGCCCTCGAGGTAGCGGGTGTAGACCTCTTTCATGCCTGGGTCGCGGTTCACGTCGTTGAGCTTCCGCTCGAGGCTCGGGTTGTCCCACCACCAGGCGAGGTGCTGGCCGGCTTCGTAGGCGATGAGGGCGACGCCACGGGGCTTGGTGACGGCCGCGGTCTGCTGCGTGGCCTTGTTCGCCTCGGGGATCCAGACGTTCTTGAAGTACTCGATCATGGCGCTGGTGCTCATCCCGGAGAGCAGGCCCTGGTCACCCTGGTCGATGGTGGCGGCCATGTAGGGGGCGATGGCGAGCGCGTCGGTGTGGTCGAGGGCGTCGCGGTAGTCGAGGAGCTGCTGGCTGACCCAGGAGTTGAAGGCCTGCGAGGCCATCACCCGGACGAGCCGGTCGGTGCCACCGAAGACGCGCTCGAAGATCTTGGCGATCTCGACGGTGCGCTTCGAGTGGTAGCGCAGGACGCCCTCGAACTCGCTGTCGCCGCCGGTCAGGCCCTGAGCGCGCGCCTGGCTGTCGGCGTAGTGGTACTGCGGAAACTGGGCGTTCCAGACCTCGTTCGAGTGCTCGACGTAGACCTTGAGGGAGGGGTCGAGGTGGTCGCGGACGTAGGTGGCGACGTGCTCGACGTCCGAGTCGGTCGCGAGGTGGTGGATGTTGATCCAGGGGTTGGCGTGCATGCGGTTGGCGAGGGCGACGATGATCTCGATGGGCACGCCTTCGGTGCTGTAGCGGACGTCACCTGCGGTCGGGCGGTTGTCCCAGTGGGCGTAGCTCGAGCTGTTCGTGTCCATCCAGTCCATGAAGCGGATGGTGTTGTAGGCCTTCAGCGCCTTCAGGAAGGGCGGGTAGAAGATCTGCGAGTCGTAGTTCTTCTCGAAGGGGACGAAAATGGCGCCGCCGGTGCACTCGGACTGCGAGTGACGGAGCTCGGTGCCGTCGTTCGAGCAGACACCGCCGGGCATCAGGAAGTGGATGTTGCGGAGGTAGTCGCTCGGGTCGGTCGCGGTGATCCGCACCTCGATACCGCCGCGGCTCGGGTCCTCGACGAGGACGACGTCGCGGCCAGGGCGGGACTCGGCGTCGAGCTTGCGGGCGGCGTCGCCGTATTCGATGGTGCCCTTGCCCTCGTAGAGGACGATGTAGCGGCCGGCAGGGTAGCCGTGGGTCATGCCGGTGAACATGACCGTGCGAGCGACCTGGCCGGGCTTGAGCGAGCGGACCCAGCCGTGCGAGTCGAGGTCGAGCTGGCTGCCGTTGTCCCAGGTGTCCTGGGTGCCGGCGATCCAGTCACGCGACTCCTTGAGGGCGTCGACGAAGGGCCAGCCGGGCTCCCAGTCACGCACCTCGGAGAGGTTGGTGCCGAGCGGCGAGCGGGCGTTGTCGACGGCGACCGGAGCGGCGGGCTCGGTCGGCTCGATCACGGTCGGCGGGGTCCCGGGCTCGGTCGGCTCGACGGCGTCGGGTGAGCTGTCGGGCTCGATGACGTTGGGCGAGTTGTCCGGCTGGACGGAGGGGCGCGACTCGGGCTTGCTGACCTCGGGCTTGCTGGGGGTGGCTGGCTGGGTCGTGTTCGGGCGGATCGTGACGGGAACGTACGAGCCGTCGGGGGCACCGAACGAGCAACCGCCCGCGGTGAGGATGATGAGGAGGAGGGCGAGTTTCTTCATGGCTGGGGGGTTCCGGTGGGAGGTGGGGGCTGGGGGTCGGACCGCGGGGCGTCGGGGCAGAGGAGGAGGAGGGAGGCCGTCGTCGCTTACCGCGTGTATGGATAAATACGTGCTCAATAAACTTTCCGTCGTGCGCAGAAGATTCCCGTGAAGGAATATTTTTTGTCGATTTCGTAATTTCGCTGTGATTTCAACCTGTCGACTGGACAGGACCGGCGCGCAGGGCGGGCCACTCCGTGCGAGCGCGCTCCGAAACGCGCTGCGCGGGGACACATGGGCCCGAGGGGTCGAGGGCTCGACCCCGCACCGACCGCAGCGCCACGGGCGCCCCGGGCCTTCAGGCCGGGACGCGGGCTGGGAGCGGGTCGGTCGGCCGGATTTGTCCGAACAACCGTCCCGTCGGCGTCGGGCATTCCGCAGAGATTACGTTTTGTGCGCGCATGTGGTGCGTGTCGTCACAATGGCGCACGCCTCCACGCACCCCCGCCCCGCCGCCCAAGCTCGCCGTCTGCCGCGTCCCCGCTCGACGCATGGACCTCCATGGTCGACACTGCGCCCGAGGGGACGGACCGCGCCGAGCAGCGCGCGTGGCTCGCCTCGCGACGACCTCAACCCCGACACCCTCGCCACACGAGCTGTCCCCATGTCGACCCGCCCCACGCGCCTCGTCCTGCTCGCGCTCGCCTCGATCGTCGTGCTCGGCGGCGGCCTCTTCGCGTACCGGAGCTGCCGCGCGCTCCCGCCCGACGTGCCCATCCGCGCCGACAACCCGGTGATGCAGGCGCCCGCCGCCGCAAACGCCTCCGCGCCGGCGCGCTCGCCCATCGGCGTCAACCTCGCCCCGGTCCGCGATTGGTCGGTGAGCTTCCCCTTCGTCGACGTGTTCAAGTCGTCGCGGCCGTGGTTCAGCGGAACGCGAGACACCTGGGACGACGGCCGCAAGCTCGACCTCGACGCCCACGGCTGGGTCCGCTCGCTCGAGCCCGGTCAGGTCGCCCGCACGCTGATGCTGTGGGGCGGACACTACCGGCACGGCCGCTACGTCGTGCTCTACGACGGCGACGGCACCATCGAGTACGACGGTGGGGGCGTCGCGAGGCTCGTCCCGGGGGCGTCTACACCTGGACGGCAGGTGATCGAGCTCGACCCGAAGGCCGAGGACACCCAGGGCATCGCGATGATGCTGGTGCGGACGAACCCGAAGGATCCCGTCCGCAACATCCGCGTGCTCATGCCCGGCGGGCGCTGCGCATCCGATGACACCCGCTGGTGCGATACGGCGCACCCCTGCTCAGGAGCCGAGGCCTGCGTCCCCTTCGAGTCGAGCTACGCCGAGCGCCGGTTCAACCCCGACTTCCTCGCCGCCCTCCACGGCTTCTCGATCCTGCGCTTCATGGACTGGGCGAACGCCAACGACTCGAAGCTCGCGCGCTGGGACGATCGCACGACGGTCGACGACGCGCGCTGGACCCGCGACGTGCCCTTCGAGGTGATGATCGACCTCGCCAACACGCTCCACGCGGACGCGTGGTTCACGATGCCCCACCGCGCGGACGACGACTTCCTCCGCCACGCGGCGGAGCTCATCCACGCCCGCCTCGAGGCGCCCGCCCGCGCATGGGTCGAGTACTCGAACGAGGTGTGGAACTGGCAGTTCGGCCAGGCCGCGTACGCGAAGGCCGAGGGCGAGAAGCTGGGGCTCGGCGACGGGTACGACAACGGGCCGAAGTTCTACGGGCACCGGTCGCTGCAGATGTTCCGCATCTTCGAGCAGGCCTTCGCCGGCACCGGGCGGCTCGTGCGCGTCATGGCCGGCCAGGCGGCCAACACCTACATCCTCAAGCTCGAGCTCGCGCAGGAGGACGCGTACCGGCACACGGACGTGATCGCGATCGCGCCCTACTTCAACCTCGAGCCACCCGCGGACGACAAGACGCTCAGCCGCTACCGGTCGATGAGCCTCGACGCGCTTTTCCGGGCGCTCCGCGACGAGTCGATGCCGGCGGCCGCGCAGCGCGTCCGGGACCACGTCGCCCTCGGCCGGCGCTACGGCCTGCCCGTGGTCGCGTACGAGGCAGGGCAGCACCTCGTCGGCGTCGGCGCCGCGCAGGAGGACGACGAGCTGAACGCGCTCTTCGACGCGGCGAACCGCGACCGGCGCATGGGCGCGATGTACCAGCGCTACCTCGACGTCTGGCGCGAGGCGGGCGGGACTTACTTGCTCCAGTACTCGCTCTGCACGAGCTATTCGAAGTACGGCCGGTGGGGCGCGCTCGAGTACATCACTCAGCCGCGCGTGCAGGCCCCGAAGTACCAGGCCCTCGAGCGCTTCATCGCGAAGGTCCCGATCTGGTGGGGCGGCGCGAAGAAGGCGCCCGCGCCCGCTCCGGTGCCCGGCGCGAACGAGGTCGACTGAGCGAGGGCGCGAGGCGCGTCGGCCCGGTCACGCGAGCGCGAGCGGGCGCGTCGTCACCTCGAGCGCGGGCGTGACCACCACCATGTGGTGCGGCTCGACGGTCTGCCACACCTCGTTGTCCTCGAGGGGTTCGGACGCGATCAGCACCGCCGTGTGCGCCTCTCCCTCGCCGACCATGTGGCACAGGCCGCGCTCGCAGACGTAGACGCGCCCCTTGCTGAAGTGCAGGCTGGTCGGCCGCGTCTTGCCCGTGGCGTAGCGCGTGACGGCAGCGCGCTCGCCGTCGCAGACGACGAGGTTGAGGTACGAGCAGGCGTCGGGCGCGACCTCGCGGCGCAGCGCCTCCGCGCGGACGATCGTCGCTTCGAGCGCGCCCGCGAGCCTCGCGGTCTCATCCTCCGCCGCGTCGCGCCGGCGCAGCTCATCGAGGAACACGGCGAAGAGGTGCTCGGAGTCGGTCGTCCCCTCGATCATCGAGAAGGCCTCGTCCGACAGCGAGTCGAGCAGCCGCCGGCGCAGCGCGTCGAAGCCTCCGAGGTCTCCATTGTGCATGAACGTCAGCCGGTCGTGCTTGAACGGGTGGCAGTTCAGCTCGGTGACCGGCAGGCCGGGGCTCGCCGCGCGGACGTGCGCGAGCGCGCAGTGGGTCTTCGTGACGCGGGCGAGCTCGCGCAGGTTGCGGTTGCTCCACGCCGGAGTCGTCGAGCGAAAGAGCGCCGGATCGTCGCTGCGGCTCGGATACCAGGCGAGCCCGAAGCCGTCCCCGTTGAGCGGCTCGGCGCGATCGTGGCTCTGATAGCTCTGATGGATGATCGAGTTGGCGGGCTGGGTGATCAGCATGCTCACCGACAGCTCCCTGCCGAGATACAGCGCGAACCGGCACATACGACCGTGATACGCCGCCCCCGCCCCCGCCGTCCACGACACCGCACGAGGAGGTGGCACACACCCGCCCCCGCTCCCGCCCCCGCTCCCGCTCCCGATCCCGACCCTGCCTCCCGAAGATTGGCCTCGTCCCTCAGCGGGGCGTCGGCTGCGGGTCGTCGTAGCTCGGGTCGTAGACGAGCGAGGCGATGTGGGCGTCGAGGTCGGCGGGGCGCGGAGACACTGCGAGTCCGGCGTCGTATGCCCGTTCGGCGACCGCCGCGGCGATGGCCGCAGAGACGCGGCGCGCCTCGGTGAGGGCCGGGTATATGGCGCCGCGCTCGAGCCGCTCGGTGCGCACCGAGTCGGCGAGCGCCCTGGCCGCGGCGAGGAACATCGCGTCCGAGACGCCGCGCGCGCTCGAGGCCCACACGCCGAGGCCGACCCCCGGGAAGATGTGCACGTTGTTGCCCTGGGCCGGCTCAAACCGGTGGCCGTCGATCTCGACCGGGTCGAAGGGGCTGCCGCTGGTGAAGATCGCGCGGCCCTCGGACCAGCGATACGCCTGCTCCGCCGTGCACTCGGCTTGCGACGTCGGATTCGACAGCGCGAAGATCATCGGGCGGTCGTTGAGCGTCGACATGGCCTCGATCGCCTCGCGCGTAAACGTGCCGGGCGCGCCCGTGGCGCCGATGAGGACGTGCGGCTCGAGGTGGCGGATCGCCTCGAGGAAGCCCATCGGCGCGTCGTCGCGCGCGTAGGGGAGGTTGTGTTGGGCGAGGTCCGAGCGTGACTTGACGAGAAGGCCGTCGATGTCGACGAACGCCAGCCGCGCGGTCGCCTCGTCGCGCGAGAGACCCTCCGAGACGAACGCCTCGACCATCAGGTCGGCGATGCCCGTCGCGGCGGAGCCGGCGCCGAGGAAGAGCACGCGCAGCTCGGCGAAGCGGCGCTCCGCGAGACGGCAGCCGCTGTACACGCCCGCGAGCGCCACCGCGGCGGTGCCTTGGATGTCGTCGTTGAAGCAGCGCGCCTCGTCGCGGTAGCGGCGCAGCAGGCGGTACGCGTTCGGCGTCAGGAAGTCTTCGAACTGGATGAGCACGCCCGGCCACTTGTCGACGAGCGCCGTGACCAGCTCGTCGACCAGCGCGTCGTACGGCGCCTCGGGCAGGCGCGGCTCGGTGACGCCTTGATAGAGCGGATCGGCGCGCAGCGTGGCGTTGTTCGTGCCGACGTCGAGCATGATCGGCATGCAGCGATCGGGCGGGATCCCGGCGCACGCCACGTAGAGCGCGAGCTTGCCGATCGGGATGCCCATGCCGTTCGCGCCGAGGTCGCCGAGGCCGAGGATGCGCTCGCCGTCGGTCACGACGACGACGCCGACGTCGTGCGCCGGCCAGTTGTCGAGGTTCGCGCGGATCTTGCCGCGGTCCCTCGGGGTCACGTAGAAGCCGCGCGGGCGCCGGAAGATGTGCGCGAACTCCCTGCACGCCTGGCCGACCGTCGGCGTGTAGACGAGCGGCATCAGCTCGTCGATGTGGTCGATGAGCGTGCGGTAGAACAGCCGCTCGTTGCGATCCTGCAGGACCCGCAGCGCGATGTAGCGCTCGATGTCGGACTCTTTGCGGCGCAGGTTCTCGAGCACGCGCTCGATCTGCCGCTCCATCGTGCTGACCTGTGCGGGGAGCAGACCGCCGAGACCGAGCCGCTCGCGCTCGTCGAGCGTGAACGCGGTCGACTTGTTGGTGGTCGGGTGCAGCAGCAGCTCGACGCCGTGGTAGCCGGACGTGTCGGTCATCGCACCTATGAAGTGTGTGCACACCGACGCGGTCGACCGCAAGGGTGTCAGCGCGTCGGGGCTGCTTCGTTCGAGGCCGCGTGCACGAGGCCGCGGCGGAGCAGGTCCGCGCCGAGCGAGTAGAAGTAGAGGTAGCCGCGCCGGTCCCCGAAGCGCTCGACGACCCGCGCGACGGCGTGCTCTGTGGAGGCGGAGTCGGCGTCCGAGCCGTCCGCGAAGATCGCGCCGAGCCCGCGCGCGACGCCGACGTCGCCCGGCGGGAAGACGTCGAGCCGCCCGAGGCCGCGCAGCAAGATGAGGTTCGCGCTCCACGGGCCGATGCCCTTCACCTGGCGCAGGCGCGCGGCGGCCTCGGCGCTCGGGCAGGACGCGAGCGACGCGGCCGTGAGCTCCTTCGACGCGATGGCCTGCGCGAGCGACCACAAGGTCTGCGCTCGCTGCGCGCTCAGCCCGCAGGCACGCAACGCGCCGGCGTCGCAGCGCGCGACGTCGTCAGCGCGCGGGAACGCCCAGTAGCGCTCGCCCTCGCGATCGAGCGGCTCGCCGAAGCGCTCGACGAGGCGGCCGAGCACGGTCACGCCCGCGGCGAGGCTCACCTGCTGAAAGGGCACCACGCTCGCGCACGCCTCGAACAGATCGTCGAAGCGCGGCGGACGCATCCCACGCAGCGCGGCGGCGAGCTCAGCGAGGCGGGGCTCGGCGCCGGTGAGGCGCTCGAGCGGCGCCGGGTCGACGTCGAGCCCGAGGCGCGTGCGGAGGGTTCGCACGATCGCGTCGCGCGCGCGCACCGAGCGCGGTCCGTGCACGATCGCGCACCGCACATCCGGCGCGTCGACGCTGCCCGCGTTGTCGACCTCGACGAGGGCGAGCCCGTCGGGCGTTCGGAGCGCGCGTCGGTAGCGCGCGCCGTCCCAGCGCTCGACCGGGTGACTGGGCCGGCGCTGTAGCGCGCGCACGGTCGCTTCGAGGTGCAGCGGCGCCCGCGTCGGCAGCGCGACACGTTCGTCGCGGCGGGGCGCCGGCGGCTCGGTCGGCGTGTCGGTCATGGCGTGTCTTGCCGCGAGCCCAGCGGGCCGTCGACTGCCGCGTGGAGGTCGCTCCTGGCCACCGCCGCGACCCTGCTACGCTTACCGCATCTACTTGGGGAGCCTTGTATGCGATTCGAGACCCATCGAACGATCCTGCCCATCCTCGTTGGCGCCGTGGCCCTCGTCTCCGCCGGCTGCTCCGGCGTCGTCATCACGACCGGCGAGGGCGTGCGTGACGCCGGAACCGACGCCGGCACGGACGCGGGCACGGACGCCGGGACGGACGCGGGCATCGACTGCTCGGTCGTTGGCTGTGGCGCGCCGCCCATCTGTGGCGAGGCCTGCGGCGCGCCGTGTGGATGCTGCGCGTGCGCCGATGGCGAGCAGGTGACGATCGCGGGCGCGGACTACGTGTGCGCGAGAGGCTGCTACGCGCCGAAGAAGGGCGCCGCGGGCGACGCGTGCGGCGGCCCGGACGCGTGCGGCCCGGGCTTGAGCTGCTGCTATCCGTGCGGCATCCCGGGCTGTCAGGACCAGTGCGAGCCGACTTGCGACCCGGACTCGCCGGGCTGCGTCGACGGCTGTGTCGCCCGGCCGGCGCCCCCGCCGACCTGATCTCGCGACGAAACACGTAGCGACGCCACGCGGTACGATAGGGCATGGGCGCACCGTCGACGGTCCTGCTGACGGGAGCGAGCACGGGGATCGGGCTCGCGGTGGCGCGGCGACTGCTCGACACCACCGAGCACCGGCTCATCCTGACGGCCCGCGAGTCGTCGCTCGAGCGCTTCGGCGCCGCGGGCATCGCGGAGGGTCCCCGGGTGCGCTTGCGCGCGCTCGACGTGACGCACCCGGACGAGCGGGTCGAGGTCGTCCGCGAGGCCGAGCGCGACTGGGGCGGCGTCGACGTGCTGATCAACAACGCGGGCGTCTCGTACCGGGCCGTCGTCGAGCACGTGCGCGACCGCGAGCGGCTCGCCCAGATGCAGGTGAACTTCCTCGCGCCGATGGAGCTCATCCGGCTCGTGCTCCCCTCGATGCGCGCGAAACGCGGCGGGCGCATCCTCTCGGTGAGCTCCGTCGGCGGCATGATGGCGATGCCGACGATGGCGATCTACAGCGCGTCGAAGTTCGCGCTCGAGGGCGCGCACGAGGCGCTCTGGTACGAGGTGCGCCCCTGGGGCATCCACGTCTCGCTGATCGAGCCGGGCTTCATCAACTCCGAGGGCTTCCGCCACGTCCGCTACACGCCGAGCAGCGAGTCCGCGGAGCGGACCTCCGACGACGCCTATCACGCGCACTATCGGTTCATGGGGGCGTTCGTCATGCGCTTGATGGACCGCACCCACTCGACGCCGGAGTCCGTCGCGAAGGTCATCGTCCGCACGATGCACAAGAAGCACCCGTCGCTGCGCGTGCCCGCGACCTTCGACGCCTGGCTCTTCGTGATGCTCCGGCGCCTGCTGCCGCGTTGGGTCTACCACCGCGTGCTCTACGCGGGGCTTCCGGGCATACGTCGGTGGGGCCCGGAGCGCGCGGGGCCGATGCCGGCCTTGCCGCCCTCATCCGTGCCGCCCGAGCCACCGCGCGGGCCCGCGCCGGACGCGCCGGACGCGCCGGAAGCGTTCACGGAGCCGCCCGGCGCGCCCGAGGCGCCGTGGCGCTCGGACGACGATCGCCCCGGCCGGCGGCCCACCCGCGCCGACGAGCCCGGCGCGCCCTGAGCCCCACGGCGCGTAGCCTCGCCCGCGCGCCGGTCAAGCGCGATTGAGGATGGACGAGCCCTCGTCGAGGACGAGCATCCGCACCTGCCCCCGCGCGACGAGCTTGCCGCGCTGGTCCTCGATGCGCGCCTCCCAGACCTGCGTCCGGCGCCCCTTGCGCAGCGGCGTCGCGCGACCGACGAGCGTCCCCTCCTTGGCGGCGCTCAAGAACGACGTGTGGTTGTCGAGCCCGACCGCGCCGCCGCCACGCTCCGCGACGTCGCACGCGGCGCCGACCGAGCAGATCGTCTCGACGAGGCTCGCGTAGACTCCGCCGTGGACGAGCCCGTACGGCTGCGCGAGGTCCGTTGTGATGGGGATCTCGGCGACGACCTCGTCGGCCGACGCGCGCACGAAGCGCAGCCCGATCAGCGCGTTGAAGCCGCCCGCGCGGCTGTTGAGCATCTGTGCGGCCTGTTCCGGCGTCGGCTTGGCCATGCGATCCTCCTGCGGGTGCGAGCGCGCGCTCAGTCGTCCTGGCGCTGCCCGACGAAGTAGTCGTCCGAGTCGCGGAAGAGCACGTTGAACGTGGTCAGCGTGCCGTAGCAGGCGGTGATGTACTGCTGGAACTGCACCTTGTCCCCGTCGCTCAGCGACTTGTGGCCGTTGACCTTCTGCTCGAGCACCCGGAGCTTCTCCCGGACGGCGACGATCTTCCGGAAGAACACGTCGAGCGGCACGCGCTTGTCCTGCGTGCCCTCGCGCCCGGGTCGAAGCACGAGCTCGCCGCCTTGCCAGCGGTCGCCCATCGCCACATCGCGGACGCCGAGCTCGTCGAGCAGCACCTCCCGCAACACCTCTCGAAGCGCGTCTTGATCCATGTCGAGGTCTATCTCCTTCGGGAGCCGGGCTCGCTGCGGGGGCGCCGGCGCCTCACGGTAGCGCCGCGCCGTGCCCGCGGCAGGCTTGCGCGGGCGCGCGTCGAAGCGTTCGCCGATCGCCTTGTAGCTCGAGCATGTGGCGGTGTCCTTGAGCGGCGAGGGCCAGCAGCCGAGGCGGCACTCCCCGGTGCGGGCGCCGTGCTCGTCGGTGTGCAGCGGGATGAAGAAGCCGCAGGTGCCGCAGCGGCCTCGCAGGTCGCGTTCCACGCGGGGAGCGTAGCAGGCCCGCGCCCGCGGCGGTCAGCAGCCCGTCGAAAATTCGCGCGCCCGTCGCGAGGGGGCCACGCGCCACACGCCGCAGACCGGCCGCAGCGCACACGCGTCGCACTTGTCGGCGTCGCGGCGGCTCGGGCAGCGCCGCGACACGCCGAGGTGGCAGAGCGCGAAGTCGTACCGGACCGGGTCGTGCGGGTCGAGCGCGCGCAGCGACGCGGTGATCTCCTCCGCCGTGCGCCAGGAGGCGTCGTTGCGTGCGGTCAGCTCGAGGTTGCGGGCGATGCGGTGCACGTGCGTGTCGACCGGGACGAGGAGCGCCGACGGCGGCACCGCCCAGAGCCCGAGGTCCACCCCGTCCGCGGGCCGGACGACCCAGCGCAGGTAGAGCAGCAGGCGCTTGCAGGCGCTGCCGGCGCGGGGGTCGGGCACGAGGTGGCGCAGCCCGCGCGCCGGCCGCTCGCCGCGGAGCGCGTCGGCGAAGCGCGCGAGCCCCTCGCGCAGGTCGCCGTCCGCGTCGCCGAGGTCCATCGCAAAGCGCGCCCCGAGCGAGCCGTGGGTGCGCTGGAGCGCGCCGGCCGCGTGGACCATGCGCGCGACGTCGCCGCCGCGATAGACCCGGTGGACGAAGCCCGCGAGCGCCGAGTCGAGCGCGTCGAGCGGGCGCTCCTGAGCGGCGCGTGACGGCGCGGGCCCGAGCGCGTCGAGGACACGGGCGACGCTGCGCCTCACCGAGACCACCTGCCCGAACGCGAGCAGCGCCGCTACGAGGCCGACGATCTCCTGGTCCGCGGGGTCCGCGTAGGCATGCACGAACGAGACCGGATCGGCGGCGCGGTAGGCGCCGTAGTCCGCCGTCGCGACGAGCGCGTCGAGGCGGCGCTTGAGCGCGGAGCGGCGGACAGGGGACACACGACTGGCGTACCGCGCGGCCTCGCGCGAAGCGAGCCGGACGTCGGCGCTCGGCGCGGCTGCGCGCGCGTCAGAGGAACGCCGCGAGCTTGCGCTCGAGGTCGCGCAGGCTGTCGCGCGACTCGAGGGCGGGGCCCGCCTCGAGCATCTCCTCTGCGGCGAAGCGCACGAGCTTACGGTCCTTGAGGGAGCGGAGCGCCGTGTCGAGCTTCAGCTTCGAGACGGACTCGCGCAGCTCGATCTCGCCGGAGAGGAACATCGTCCGGCCGAGCGCCTGCGTGCGCTTGCTCCACTCCTTGCGCGACACCGGCCCATCGAGGAGCAGCGCGGCCCCACGGAGCGCCAGCAGGTAGCTCTCGAAGTAGGTACGGAGCATCGCCGCGTAGCGGGGCACGGAGCGGCCGGCCTTCGACTCGGTGACCCGCACCCGCTCGCCGACGCGCTCGATCTCGCCGTCCGCGAGCATCGCCTCGAGCGCCTCGGCGAAGTTCTCGTCGAACTCGGCGTCCGCGCGGAACATGAACTCGTACTTGAACGCCCGCGACATCTCCTGGACGCGACCGCGCAGCGTCCCGATGGAGACGGGCCGCCCCTTCGAGACCATGATCGCCGACGCGACGAACGCGCGCGGCACGAAAAAGTGCAGCAGCGTGTTCATGTAGTACTCGAGCGCGACGCGGCGCTCGTCAGGGACGCGGTAGATGCGCTCCTCGCCGGCTTGGTTCTCGTCGACCAGGCGCGCGTCGCGGAAGAGCTCGAGCGCCTCGTCGAGGGTGTCCTCGCGCAGCGCAGCGCGCGCGTCGAGGAGCTGCGGAGCGAGCGGTGCGCCCATGTCGCGCAGGGTGTGCGCGAGGGTCCGCGCGCTCCCGACGAGATCGCTCCGGCGGATGCCCCGCCGGTGGTGTACGAGCAGCGCGGTCGCGACCAGCGCCGACGGCGTCACCATGGTCACCTGGTTGATCTGCCAGGTGACGCGGTGGGCGAGGGCGCGCACGAGCCCCCGGCGTTCGGGAGGCGTGAGGCCCGCGAGCGAGAGCGCGTCGGCCAGCTCGTCCGCCTCGGTCGCCGGCTCGGCGTCGCCGCGATCGTCGTCGTCGGCCTTCGCACCCGGTTCCGACCCGGCGGTGGCGCGCGCGTCGATCGTCTCCTTCAGCAACGCGTCGAACGAGAGGATCTCGCCGAACTGCACGTAGAGGCGGCCGTACTTTGAGCGAAGCACCGTCGAGCTTCGGAGTAGACCCCCCACGTTTTCTTTCGATTTTTCGCCGCCAGCGAGCTCATGGACGTAGGAGCGCTCCTCGATGACGCGCTCGTACCCAATCGAGACGGGCACGAAGTAGATGCGCCGCGCGCGGAGGAGCAGCGCCGCCTCGACCACCATCGAGAGCAGGCCGTACTTCGGCGGCATCAGCTTGCCCGTCCGGGAGCGGCCGCCCTCGATGAAGAACTCGACGGGGAAGCCCTGGACGAGGAGCTTCCGGAGGTAGGCGTCGACCAGGGCGGCGTAGACCTTGCGTCCGCGGAAGCTGCGCCGGATGAAGAACGCGCCGCCGCGCCGGAGCACGGGCCCGATAGGCCAGAAGTTGAGGTTGTCCCCGGCCGCGATCAGCGGGGGCAGCATCGCGTTCTGGTAGAGCACGTAGCTGAGCACGAGGTAGTCGACGTGGCTCTTGTGGCTCGGCAGGAGCACTATCGAGCCGTCCTGAGCGGCGTCACGGATCCGCTCGACCCCGGCCTGGTCGACCTCGATGCCGTCGTAGATCCGGTGCCACATCCAGCCGAGCACCCGGTTCAAGATGGCGAGCATCGTCGGTGACTGCCGCGCCGCGAGACGGTTCAGCGCCTTGCGGGCCTGGGCCTCGACCTTGGCGACGGGCTTGCCGGTCGCGCGGGCCTCGCGCTCGATGTGGCGGCGCACGCGCGGGCTGCGGAGCAGCTCGTCCTGCAGGCGCGTCGGGTCCTTCTTGGTCGGGCCGAGCACGACCGCGCGCTCCCGCTCGGTACGACGCAGCAGGGCGTAGCGCACCTTGTCGGCGACCTTCTCGTCGTCGAGGCCGGGGTTGGCGTCCATGAACGCTTTCAGGTCGAAGGGCTCGCCCGAGCGCAGCAGCGCGTTGCGGAAGTTGAGCAGGAACTGGAGCGTCACGCGGAGCTTGCCGGGCCACTCCGTGGTGCCGAAGAGCAAGTCGAGCGGGCTCCGTCTCGCCTTCGGCGGCCGCTTCGACCACACGAACGTCTGCGGCAAGAGCAGGATCGGCCGATCGAGCTCCCGCTGGGTCTCGACGAGGGTGCGCAGCAGATCGGTGTCGAGCGGTTCGCCGCGGTGCGCGCGCCGGCCGACCCGCGGCGGGCGCCGCAAAAAGAGCAGCGCGCTGAAGTTGCCGCGCACGACCTCCTGCAGCGCCTCGTCCTCCGGGATCTGGCGCCGGAGCCGGACCCGCCGGTCGCCGCGGCCGAAGGGCTCGAGGATCCACAGCCCGAGATCGTTCACGAAGCGCACGAGCGGCAGCCCGAAGCGCTTGGTCAGAAAGTCGAGGCAGAGAAAGTCGAGGAACGACAGCGAGCGGATGACGTAGACGACCACACCCCTGCGGGCGGCGTCCCGCACCTCGGTCTGCCACTTGTCGTCGACCTTGATACGCGCGAAGAAACGGGCGTATAGCCAGCGCAGCAGCGGGTTCGGCGCGTAGGGTTTGGTCGCGTTCGCCCGCGGGACGATCTCCGAGCGGTTTCCCATCGCAGGCCCCGAACCTGCACGCAATCGGCGGGGCGGTCCAGCGGTCGGGACATGAGGGAAGGGGCCCAAGACCGCTGGCCAGCTCTGGAAGCGCTGCTAGGGTGCCGGCCGTGGTCGGGCAGCAGGGCGCCGCCGTCGGGCGGGTGCCTCGAGCGCTGCGCGCGTGCTTGACAGGGCGAGGCCCCCCAGCTAGGAAAGCCGCCCCGCGAGGCCCAAGGGGCCGCGGCAGAGGTGATCGGATCATGGCTACGTACACGGTCGTAGAGTCGCAGCTAGCGCGTCGGTGGTACGTGCTCGACGTCGCGGATCAGCCGCTCGGCAGGGTCGCTTCGCGTATCGCGAGCGTTCTGCGCGGCAAGCACCGCCCGGAGTTCTCGCCGCACGCGGACGCGGGCGACTTCGTCGTCGTCGTCAACGCCGACAAGATGCGGCTCACCGGCTCGAAGCTCGACCAGAAGCTCTACTACACGCACTCCGGCCGCCCCGGCGGCATGACGACCGAGACCGCCGCCCGCCTGCTGGCGCGGCGCCCTGGCGCGGTCATCGAGCGCGCGGTCCGCGGCATGCTCCCGAAGGGCAGCCTCGGTCGCCGGATGGGGCGCAAGCTCAAGGTCTACGCGGGGCCCGTGCACCCGCACGCGGCGCAGAAGCCCGAGCCGTTCACGTTCTGATCGACGTCCCGATCGAAAGGCCACGCAAGATGGGTCAGGCAAAGTCCATTCACGGCAAGCACTACGGCACCGGCAAGCGCAAGACCGCCGTCGCGAGGGTCTTCCTCTCACGTGGCGAGGGGCGCGTCGTCATCAACGGGCGGTCGTTCGAGGACTACTTTCCGCGCGAGATCCTGCGCATGATCGTCGAGCAGCCCTTCGGCGTGCTCGAGCAGCGCGGTGCGTACGACGTGCAGGTCAACGTCTGCGGCGGCGGCGTGGCGTCGCAGGCCGAGGCGATCCGCCACGGCATCTCCCGAGCTCTGCTCGGCGTCGACGAGGGCTTCCGCGGCTCCCTGAAGCGCGCGGGTCTGCTCACCCGCGACGCGCGCAAGAAAGAGCGTAAGAAGCCCGGCCAGCCTGGCGCCCGCAAGAAGTTCCAGTACTCGAAGCGCTGAAGCCCCGCTCGCGAGGCAACTCACCCGAAGAGCCGCGGCGCACATGCCCGCGGCTCT
The DNA here is from genome assembly GCA_020430775.1 of Myxococcales bacterium. Classification (GTDB taxonomy): domain Bacteria; phylum Myxococcota_A; class Polyangia; order Polyangiales; family Houyiibacteriaceae; genus JAGQJE01. Next base: position 4,538 of record JAGQJE010000180.1, on the reverse strand, counting down.
TTGGCGTTGTGCGCGGCCTCGCGTCGGGACCTGCCGCCTTCTGCCGTACTCGGTCGCAGCTTCCCCGGCGGGCTGCTAAGCACACAACGACATGGACAACGAAGAGGTATCGGTCGCCGTCGTCGGTGCGACGGGGTACGCGGGCGCGGAGCTCATCCGGCTGCTGCTCGCGCATCCGCGCGCGCGCATCGCGATGGTCTGTGGTCAGAGCAAGGCGGGCGTCCCCATCGCCGAGGCGCTCCCGAGCTTGCGTGGCGTAATGTCCGGCGAGGTCGAGCAGTTCGACGCGGGCGCCGTGCGAGACCGGGCCGACGCGGCGTTCTGCGCGCTCCCTCACGGCGCGAGCGCGCCCATCGTCGGCGCGCTGCGCGACCGCGGCGTCGTCGTCTTCGACCTGTCGGCGGACTTCCGCCTCGGCGACCGCCCCACCTACGAGCAGTGGTACGGCGACCACGGCGCGCCCGAACGCTTCGGGACCGCCGCGTATGGCCTGGTCGAGCTGCACCGCGACGAGCTGCGCGACGCCGATCTCGTCGCGGTCCCAGGCTGCTACCCGACCTCCGCCGCCCTCGCGCTCGCCCCGCTCCTGAAAGCGCGCCTCGTCGAGCCGAGCGGCCTCGTGGTCGACAGCAAGAGCGGCGCGTCCGGCATGGGCCGCTCGCCGAGCCCTACCGGCCACCTCCCGGAGGCCGCGGAGGGCGTCCGCGCGTACAAGGTCGCCCAGCACCGCCACACCCCGGAGCTCGAGCAGGAGCTGTCGGCCGTCGCCGGGCAGCCGGTGCGGCTCACCTTCGTCCCGCACCTCGTGCCGATGACGCGCGGCATCCTGGTGACCGCCTACGGCACCCGGCGTCCGGGCGTCACCGCGGCGCAGTGCACCGAGGCCGCCGAGCGCCTCTTCGAGGGCTCCCCGAGCGTGACGGTCCTGCCGCCGGGTACCAACCCCGACACCCTGTGGGTTCGTGGGTCGAACCGCGCCCACGTCGGCTACTGGGTCGACGAGCGCGCCGACCGCGTCATCGCGATGTGCGCGATCGACAACCTCGTCAAGGGCGCGTCAGGCCAGGCCGTGCAGTGCTTCAACGTGCGCTTCGGCTTCGACGAGGGGCTGGGGCTGCGCGCCCCAGCGCAATGGCCTTGATTCGCGTCGCTTGAGAGGTGACGGCGCACGCCTTCGAGGCGTCGGAGCCTGAGCGGGAGAACAAAAGCGCGTCGATCGCGGTACTAATGACGCCATGACGCGGATGCGGGTGCTCCACTTCAGCGACGTGCACGTCGAGGACGGTTTCGAAGGCGTGCGCTGGTGGCGCTTCCTGAACAAGCGACTGATAGGGCTCGCGAACCAGCGCTTGCGCCGCGGCGCCTCCTTCGCGCGCGCCGCCGAGAAGGTGAGGGCGCTTGGCGACTTCGCCGAGGCGCTCGGCGCCGACGTGACGCTCGGCACGGGCGACTTCACCGTGCTCGGCACACCGCCCGAGCTGCGCTACGCGCGCGACGTGGTCTCAGGGGTCGCCGCCGCGCCGCTCGGCCTCGTCGTCGTCCCGGGCAACCACGACCTCTACATCGAGCCATCCGCCGGGGAGGCGTCGTTCGCCGAGGTCTTCGACGATCTGCTCCGCACGGACCTGCCCGAGCTGGCGGTGGACGGGCCCTGGCCCTTCGTGCGCTTGTTCGGCGCGCACCTCGCGATCGTCGGCGTGAACAGCGCGCGACCGAACCCACAGATCGCGCGGTCGAGCGGGCGTATCCCGGACGCGCAGCTCGAGGCGCTGCCGCGGGTACTCTCGGACCCCCGCGTGCGCACGCGCTTCGTCCTCGTCGCGACCCACTACGCGCCACGCTTGTGGGACGGGAGCCCCGACCGGCGCTTGCACGGGCTCGAGAACGCTGACGGGCTGCTCGCCGCGTGTGCGCCGCTCGAGCACGGCGCCATCGTACACGGGCACGTCCACAGGCCGTACCGCGTGCGCGTCCCCAACACGCGGCTTCCGCTCTTCTGCGCCGGCAGCTCCACCCAGGAGGGGCGGGGCGCGGTGTGGGTCTACGACATCGACGCGCCGGATCGGGCGACCGCGACCCGAGGCCAGTGGACGGGTGAGCGCTACGAGCTGCAGCCCGAGACGCGAGAGGCGCTCTTCGCGTAGCCGGTCGCGACCGCGTCGGTTTTTGGCGGCGATGGCCCGGGCTGCGTACCGTGGCGCCATGCTCGAGACGGTCGAAGTGCTGTCCGGGGCGCGCCGCGCGCTGCGACGCGCCGTAGACATCGAGTGCCAGGTGATCGGTCCGGACGCGCGCGCGCCCACCGCGATGCGAGCGACCAACCTCTCGCCCTTCGGTGTGTGGATCGAGGTCGACGAGCCGTTCGCGCTCGGCGCACCCGTCGTGCTCACGTTCGTCCCGCCGCACGGCGCCGAGCCGATGTACGCGTGCGGCGAGGTGCGGCGGACCCTCGCGCCCGGCGACGCGAGCGCGCCCGCCGCGGTCCTCCCGCCGCGCGCCCGATCCCCGCGCGCCGGCATGGGCATCGCTTTCGAACAGGTGGAGTCCGGCGCCCGGCAGGTGCTCGAGCGCTGCCTGTCAGGCCTCCCGCCGGAGCTCCCCCACGCGCCGCCCGTCGCGGCCCCGGAGGGCGCGACCCTCACCGGCCTCGGGCTGCCGATCGAGGTCGTCTGGGTCGACGAGCTCTAACGCCTACCCACCGGATGAGCTCAGGCAGGGTTCGTCGCGGTGATGAACCACGCGCTCGACGGCGCCCGGACGCCGTCAGGGCGCTCAAAGCGCGCCAGCGTCTCGCGGAGCGCGGCGATGACGCGCGGTCGCAGCCGCTCCGCCTCGTCCCCCGCGAGGCGGAGGATCTCGCCGGCCGGCCCGAGCGCCATCGCGAACTCGACCGCCTCGTCGAGATCGCGTCCGATGCAGATGTCGCAGTCGTGGCGCTCGAAGCAGATGCGCTCGAACCCGGCGGCGACCAGCAGGGCGCTCACCATGTCCGGACCGGCCATCGAGAACGGACCGGGGCCACAGTGCACGGCGTCGGTGTTCTCGTGGGAGACGACGGGGACGATCGCGGTGACGCAGCGCTCGGCCTCGTGTACCCACGGGTTGTCTTCGCGCCGGCGCCAGACGATCTGCGTCAGCCGTCCGCCCGGCGTGAGCGCCCGGCGGATGTTGCGCATGGCCGCGCCCGGCAGCTCGAAGAACATCGTGCCGAATCGAGCGAAAGCGTAGTCGTACGGGCCGCCGAGCGTGTCCTGCTGGACGTCGCGGACCTCGAAGCGGACGTTTCGGGCGCCGGCCTGCGCGGCCGTCGCCCTCGAGGCCTCGATGAAGCGCTCGGCGCAGTCGACGCCCACCGCCTCGCCGCTCGGTCCGACCCGCTCGGCGAGGGCTACGGTCGTGTCGCCGAAGCCGCAGCCGATGTCGAGGAGGCGCGCACCGGCCGGGTAGGCGCAGCGCTCGAACGCGACCTCGCTGTGCCGTGACAGGCCGTGGACGACGAGGTGCCGAAAGCGGCAGAACTTGTCGAACAGCACGGTGTTCCACGCCTTGATGATCACGCTCTCGGTGGAGGGTAGGGCGGGGTCCGCGACCGGGCCGGGCGAAGCGGGGCCGTTCACGGCGCCCCCTGCGCGGCGTCGGCCGGCTCGTCCGGGAGCAAGACGCCGGAGCCGCCCATCGCGGCGGGGAGATCCTTCTGCTTGGGCAGGCCGTCGTGCAGCGGCAGGACCGTCTCCTGGTAGTGCACATGCACCGCGGGCGTGAAGTCGAACCCCTCGATGGAAGCGGCGTACACGTCGACGAGGCCCATCCCTGGGTGCTCCGTGAGGACGTGCCCGCCGCAGCGCTTGCACCAGCGGCGCTCGCTGCTCGGCGACCGGGCGTACACGCCAAGCAGCTCCTCTCCGCGCGTCACGCTGACCGAGTCCGGCGCCCACAGGCTGAACGCGTTGACCGGCGCCGCCGACCAGCGACGGCACGACTCGCAGTGACAGTAGCCCATGGCTTTTGGCGCGCCGACCAGCGACAGCTCGACGGCGCCGCAGAAGCAGCGCGCGACGTATTCATGCTCTTTGGTCATCTCGGCCCCCTTGTCGCCCGGTCGCGGGCGCACCTGGATGACGCTCGTCCGAGCGGCTCCACTATACGCCCGTCGTAGACGACGGGCACCCACGCGGAGCCGACCGCTGGCAAAGCGCGCGCATCGGGCGCGGGTTCGGAGTCGGGAGCGGGAGCGGGTGCGGGAGCGGGTTCGGGTGCGGGAGCGGGTTCGGGCACGGGTTCGGGCACGGGCGCGGGTGCGGGTTCGGGCGCGGGTGCGGGTTCGGGTTCGGGCACGGGAGCGGGAGCGGGTGCGGGTGCGGGGACGGCCACGGGCGCGGGTGCGGGCGCGGGTTCGGGTGCGGGCACGGGTTCGATTCGTGGGAAGTAACTCGGGGTCTGGGGCTGCAAAGGATCGACTTGAGGGATCGGGGATGCGATCGTCGGGGCATGTTCATGTCGACGTCGCGGCAGCGTGGCCTGTTCGAGCAGGAGATGAC
>JAGQJE010000179.1 GCA_020430775.1 Myxococcales bacterium | reverse complement strand
TCTGCGCGAGCGCCTGTGCGCCGACGACACGCGGCGCAGTCCGGTCCTCGACGACGAACGAGTACACCTCGTCGAGCGAGGCCGCGCCGCCCACGGTCTGAGCGAGCACGCGCACGTGGACCGTGGCCAGGCTCGCGAGCGGAGCCACCGGATGCAGCACGACGCGCAGCATGTCGGCGGTCTGCGTGACGCTGGCCAGCGGACCCGCAAAGGCCGGGGCAAGCTCGGGCACGGCGCTGCCGTCGAACGCGAGGACGCCGTCGATCCACACGCGCGCGGTCGAGCGCTCCACGCCGTCCGGCCCGGTGTCGACCAGCTCGAGGGCGAGCGTCGCGTCGATGGGCACGCCGCTCTCGCCGGGGCTCGGGTCACGGTTCACGAGCACGAGCCTCGGCGTCGCTGCGACGAGCGCGACCGAGTCGACGTAGAGCGCGGGCAGCTCGAGGGTGCTCATGCCGGGCTCCTCACGTGGTCACCAGCTCGAGCCGCACCCCGGTCGTGTGCAGGCCCGAGAGCTTCGAGACGTTCGCGGCGAGGTCGGTGACGAGACGCTCGCGGCCGGGCTTGGCGCGCATGGACGCGAGCTTGGTGCCATCGACGATGATGCTGGCCTCCCACGCGAGCCCCGGAGGGGTCGACGCGGGCACGCGCAACCGCAGGAGCGCCCGCACCAGCATCACGCCGGTGAGGTCCGTCTGCTGCGTTACCTCCGCGTGGTCGCCGGGCGCGAGCTCGAAGAGGCGCCCGGGCTCGGCATCGCCGAGGACGAAGGCGTAGTCGCCGCCCGTCGCCTTCGACGTCGCGAGGCGCCCCTGTCCGCGCCCGAGACGGCTGGTGAACGCGGTCAGCGCCATCGCTCACACCTGCCGGAACAGCTCGAGGTGGTCGAAGTACGCGCGCCGCGTGACGTCCTTCACGGAGAAGCCGAAGCCGCCCCGCCCTGAGGTGAGTGGCTGCGAGCCGGAGTTGATGCCGAGGTGGTCGTCGATGAACTCCACCATGCCGGACACGGGCTGCCAGTCGGGCGGCGTACCCAGCGCGTGCAGCGCGAGGTCGTTCTGGAAGACCTTGAGGACGACGTCGCCGTTGGTGTTCACGATGACGTCGAGGCGCAGATGGAGCCAGGTCGCCTGCGCGAACGACGCCGCCGACTTGAGCAGCACGCCGGGCCCGTCGGCCGTGGGCAGGCCGACCGTCACGGCGCCCTTGCGGAGCACGATGCGGTGCGGATCGTCATCGGAGAGGCCGAGCAGGTACGCGCTGTCGTTGACCGAGTTGCCCTGGCAGCAGAGGAACAAGAACGGCGAGAAGCCGGTGGGTCCACCGCCCGGGCCACGCTGCACGACGCCTCGAATGGAGCCGCCCTTGGCCATCGGAGCGAAGCTCGCGAGGTTGGCGAACAGCCCCACCGCTCCCTCGACGGCCGAGAGCGAGTTGAAAGCGTAGAGGAAGCTGCCGCCGCCCGGTGGGCGCGCGATGCCCGCGGTCACGCCCCGGTCCACCGTCGCGATGTCGAGCCCGTCGTTGAGGTACGTCCAGTCTGCTTCGGCCATGGCTTGCTCCTCACTGCGTCGTCGCGGGCGTCCACCCGTTGTTGAAGTCCTCGACGGCCT
>JAGQJE010000178.1 GCA_020430775.1 Myxococcales bacterium | reverse complement strand
TCGACGTCGACCAGCGTGCCCTCGTAGCCGTGTTCTTCCGCGATGGCTCTGGCCACGTCGGCGCGGCTCATGTTCTCGAAGGCGCGCGTCTTGGCCTCGCGGTCCATGAGCACGCTCGTCGCGCGGCCCTCGAGGGCGAGCGTCGTGAAGCCCTTGAGCTTGCGGACGACGACGCGCCGCGGCGGCGCCATGTTGCCGGGGTAGCCCCAGCTCACCTCGAGCACCGCGCCGCCGGCAAGGTCCTCGCGGTCGAAGAGCGAGAGGTCGAAGTTGTCGAGCTGGATGGAGACCTGGTCGGCCTTGCGCTCCGCGTCCTCGAAGGTGAACGCGATGATGCGGCCCCCGAGGTCGAGCGGCTCGCCGCCCACGGCCTGCTCGTCGGGGAGCAGCGTGATGCGCACGCCCGGCGCGCTGCGGTCGACGATCGGGTTGCGGCCTCCCTTCGGGAGTGCCGTCCTTCGGACTCGCGCTGCGCGCTCGCGCGCCGTTTCCTCCCTTCGGTCGGAAGCCGTCGTCACGCCGCCCTCCGCCGGTGCTCGGAGAGGATGACGTCGGTGAGCACCCGGACCGACGGCACGAAGAGCGCGCGCCCAGGCTCGAGCGCGAGCGTCGGGTCGACGATGGGGTCCGGCTGGAAGTCGGCGATGACCCACCAGAAGCCGCAGGCCCGCGGCAGCGGCGCGAAGTAGGCGCCGGCGAGGCCCCAGAGCGTGTCGCCCTGGACGACCGTGTGCCGCCGCGTGTCGGCGAGCTCGCGGTAGCCGTAGGGCTCGCGCTCGCTCAGGGAGAGCCGGCCCGCCTCGTCACGGGTGCCGAGGGTGAAGCGGTGCCGAGAGGCGGACGCAGGTGGCATGCTCAGACCTCCTCCCGCAGCGCCTCGGAGGTCACCCGCACGTCCAGGATCTCCTCGAAGGACACGTTCGCGGCGTAGACGAGCGCGCGCCCGTCGGCGCCGAACTGCCGGTACTGGAACTCGACGCCGGTGAGCACGGCCTCGACGGTCAGCACGCCGGGCCAGATGAAGAGCGTGCGCGGCGGCGCCGTGGCGGCGACGCCCTCGGTCGCCTCGGGCGGCACCGTCAGCGCGCGGAGGAACGCGCGGAACTCCATGATGTCCACGTCGCCCGGCTGCTCCGCCGCGAACACGCGGTCGAGGTAGAACTCGACGCCGCTCAGCTCGCGGTTGCCGGTGCTCTGGTACTGCAGGACCTGGTGCGAGAGCCCGGGCACGGCGAGGCGGTTCCAGTTGATCTGCACCTTCTCGACGAGCTGCGTCGGGTTGAACAGACACTCGAGGGCCTCGCCGGTCACGACGTTGACGAGCGAGCAGCGCGGCGGGCGGGTGTCGAAGGGCATCGCGGCGCTCCTCGTCAGTACGCGGG
>JAGQJE010000177.1 GCA_020430775.1 Myxococcales bacterium | reverse complement strand
TGCCCTGCGGTCCGCGCGGCGTCCGCCACGCCCGGCGCCGTCCGGCGAGGGCAATCGGTGCGCGTGCGCGTCACGGCGACGGCCGCGGATGAGGGCGCGCCGGACGCCGGCGGCCTGACCTACGCGTGGACCGCGCCGGACGGTGTGTTCTCCGATGCGTCGGCGCCCGAGACCTCCTATCAGTGCGCGAGTGATGGCGCGAAGACGCTCGAGGTGACCGTGTCGGATGACCTCACCGGCTGCGTGCGCAGGGCGACCGTCGAGGTCCAGTGCGGCCCCGATCTCTGCGCAGACGCGGAGACCCGGTGCGACGACGGTTCGGCATGCACCTCGGACGGTTGTGATCGCCGCACCGGCGCCTGCCTCCACGTGGCGAACGACGCGGTCTGCGACGACGGGATCGCCTGCACCGTGGACCGCTGCGACGCCCGGACCGGGAGCTGTACGAGTCAGCCGAACGACGCCGGATGCGAGGACCACGAGGAGTGCACCGCGGACGCCTGCGGTGACGGCGGCTGCGAGCACGCGGCGGTCCCCGACGGGATCGCGTGCGGCGGCGGCGCCGGCACGTGTGAGGGCGGCCGCTGCGCGGTGGGCCCGACCGGCGAGGGGCAGGGCGCGATCCGGCTCGACCTCGTCGCCGGTGCGGGGTCCGTCGTCGACACGTTCCGCTACACCATCAGCGGCGGCGGGTTTCACGAGATCGTCGGCACCTTGCCGCGCGCAGGCGCGAGCACGACGCCCATCTGGGCTCGGCTCTCCGGGATCCCGGCAGGCGTCGATCGCGTCGTGACCGTCACGGGCCTCGACGAGGGTGGCGCTGCGGTCTGTGAGATGCGCGCCACCGTGGACGTGGTCGCGGGTGAGACCGCGAAGGTCTCGCTCGCCGGGAGCTGCGGCGAGCAAGCGCGGCCCGCGGCGGGCGCGCTCCGCGTGAACGCCGCGTTCGGGGATCGCTCGATCGAGACGGTGCGCTACCGGGTGCGCGGCGCGGACTTCGCCGACATCGTCGGCACCACTCCGGCCATCCGCGGTGGCGCGGTGCCGCTCTGGCTCTTGGTCACGAACGTTCCCGCTGGAACGGACCGGAGCGTCACCGTTACGGGCGTCGACGCGGAGGGCAACACGGTCTGCGAGGGCTCGGCGAGCGTGGACGTCCGCGCCGGCCGCACCGCCGAGGTCACCCCGGCGCTCGCCTGCGATGGCGAATTGGGGTCGGCGACGGGCGCGCTCCGGTTGGACGTCAGCGTCGGCGGATCGGGGATCGACGCGATCGAGTACGTGGTGAGCGGCGCCGGCTTCAGCGACGTCGTCGGCACGCTGCCGGTCATCCCGGGTGGCACGCCGCCCATCTGGGCGCTGATCACGGCCATCCCGGCCGGCATCGACCGGACGGTCACGCTCACGGCGCTCGACGCCGACGGCGGCACCGTTTGTCACGTCCAGGCCGACGTGAGCATCCCGGCGGGCGACACCGCCGAGCTCCGCCTCCAGCTCGCATGCGACGGCGCCGTCCGAGGGGACGACGGCGCCCTGCGGCTGAGCCTCACCGTCGCGGGCGGCGCCGTCGAGACGGCCCGCTACACCATCAGCGGTGAGGGCTTCGACGACATCGAGGGCACGCTGCCGATCGTCGATCGTCCGACGCTGCCAGTCTGGGCGCTCCTCACCGGGATCCCCGCCGGCCCGGCTCGAACCCTTACGGTGACCGGGCTCGACGGGGGCGGCCACGCGGCCTGTTCCGGCTCGTCGACCTTCGATCTCGCCGCGGGGCAGACGGTGAAGGTCGCGCTCGGTCTGAGCTGCGGGGCGCCCTGACCGGGTGCGCCCTCAGCGGGGCGCGCCCTCGCCCGGATCCCGACCTGACGGCGCCTTGGCGTGCGACTTCCGCGCGCCGAGGCGCTCGCGCAGGCGGGCCGCGAACCCCTCTTTGTTCTGCTGTCGCGTGCGGGCGATGGCGAGCGCGTCCGGGGGCACGTCCCGCGTGACGGTGGTGCCGCTCGCCACGTAGGCACCGCGCCCGACCCGCACCGGCGCGACGAGCTGGCTGTCGCTCCCGATGAACACGCCGTCTTCGAGCACGGTGGTGTGCTTCTCGAAGCCGTCGTAGTTGCAGAAGATGGTGCCGGCGCCGATGTTTACGCCCTCGCCGATGTCGCCGTCGCCGACGTAGGAGAGGTGGTTCACCTTCGAGCCGGCGCCGACGCGGGTCTTCTTGGTCTCACTGAAGTTCCCCACCTTGCTCCCCGGGCCGAGGACTGTCCCCGGGCGCAGGTGCGAGAAGGGCCCGACCGTCGCGTGCGCGCCGAGCGTCGCGTCGGTGGTCACGGTGTAGGGCAGGACCGTCGCGTTCGCCTCGACGCGCGTGTCGGTCAGCACCGCTCCGGCGTCGATGTGGGCGCCGGCGCGCACGACGCAGCGGCCGCGGAGCTGGACCCCCGCGTCGACGAAGGCGTCCGCCTCGACCACGCACTCGGCGTCGATCCAGACGGTGCTCGGGTCGCGGAACCCGACGCCGCCGGCGGCGAGCGCGGCGACGATGCGGTCCCGCCGCACGCGCGCGCACTCGGCGAGATCGGCGCGGTCGTTCACGCCGCGCAGGTCGCGCATGTCGCCGGGGACGTCGACGACGCGCCCCTGCTTCGCGGCCGCGGCCACGACGTCGGTCAGGTAGAACTCACCCTGCGCGTTGTCGTCCCCGAGCGCGGCGATCGCCTCCCGCAAGAAGCCCGCGTCGACCGCGTACAGCCCCGGGTTCACCTCGTGGATAGCGCGTTCGTCCCGCGAGCAGTCCTTCTGCTCTCGGATGGCGACGACCCGCCCGCGCGCGTCGCGGAGGATGCGGCCGTAGCCGGTCGGGTCGTCGAGCGCCGCCGTAACGAGGCCGAGCGCGGCGCCCTCGCGGGTGGTCGCGGTCATCAGCGCGCGGAGCTGCTCGCTCGGGACGAGCGGGCAGTCGCCGTACAGGATGAGCAGCGGGCCGGCGTGGTCGTCGAGCGCGGCCATCGCCTGCTGCACCGCGTGCCCCGTGCCGCGCTGCTCCGCCTGCACCGCGGTCGTCACGCGTCCGCCGAAGCGCTCCTCGAGGGACGCCTCGACCGCGTCCGCGCCGTGGCCGATGACGACCACGCACCGGTCGACGCCCGCCTCGAGGGCCGCCTCGACCGCCCAGTGCACGAGCGGCCGCCCCGCGATCTCGTGGAGCACCTTTGGACGCGCGCTCTTCATGCGCGTCCCCTGGCCGGCGGCCAGCACGATGGCGACGAAGCCTTCAGGCGTGTCCATGGGACCTCCGAGTCTCAGTCCGAGAGCGTAGCGCAGCCCCGCCCTCCGCGGCCGCCGAGCTCAGGCGCCCTCCTGAGGTCCCCGGCCCGCGCCGGCCGCCGCCCCCGTGGCTGCGTTCGGCTCGCGCTCTGCCGCTAGCGCGCGGGCGGCCTCCCGGTGCTGGAGGTCGGCGTCCGTCATGAGGTAGCGCGCGATCTGGGCGAGGCCGCCGAGGTCGTGCACGTCGGTCTCGAGCGCGGGCACCTCGACGAAGGTCGTCCCCTCGCCGATCCGCATCCGCAGCCGGTCCGCCTCGATCCGGTGGGCGATGGCCTGCGTGCGCTCGTGGTCGAGGGCGCGCCACATGCGCTCGACCGCGTCCTTCGCGTCGATCTCCGGAGGAAGCGCCGCGCGCGCTGCCGCCTCGACCTCCGCGTCCGTCGCGGACGGCTCGGCGATCAAGGTGCGCACCGCGTTGATGACGACGCCGTCGCGTCGCATGCCCGCGCCCTCGAGCCGATCGCTGAAGACCACGGCCTCGTGGATCGCCATCGGGTCCGGGCTCGTGACGACGATGAACGCCACGTCCGGGCTGCGCAGGGCCGCGGACACCTCCGCGGCGCGCTCCTTGAAGCCGCCGAAGAGGTCGTTCAACCCCGTCACGAACTCCGCGACCTGCTCGAGGAACTCGCCTCCGGTGAACTTCGCGAGCGCCTTGGCGACGAGCTGCGCGCCCTTGCCGAGCAGCCCGAACGAGAGGCGGCCGGCACCCTCGAACGCCTGGATGAACCACCGCATCGCCTGCGAGTCGATCGCGTCGACGAGGCGCTCGGGCGCGTCCAGGAAGTCGAGCGCGTTCGAGGTCGGCGGCGTGTCGAGCACGATGGTGTCCCACTTCGGGTCCTTGCGGACCGCGTAGAGCTTCTCCATCGCCATGTACTCCTGCGTGCCGGCGAGGGACTTCGAGACGTACTGGTAGATGCGGTTGTGCAGGATGCGATCGCGCGCCTCGTCGCTCGACGCGTTCCGCGCGACGAGGTCATCGAAGGTGCGCTTCGTGTCGAGCATCATCGCGGAGAGTGAGCCCTTCGGTTCGAGGCCGAACGAGGCAAAGATCTCCTTCGAGACGTCCTGCTCGTCGGTCGTCATCGCGTCGAGGCCGAGGCTGTTCGCCAGGCGGCGGGCGGGGTCGATGGTCAGGCAGACCGTCCGGCGTCCCTGCATGGCGGCGTGCATCGCGAGCGCCGCGGCGGTCGTCGTCTTGCCGACGCCGCCGCTGCCGACGGTGACGATGACGCGATGGTGTTCGAGCACGTGCGCGAGGCTCATCGCGGCGGACCATAGCAGGTCTCGCGCGGCGCGGTCGCGCGGGGAGCCGGCGCGTGACGCGGCGATTTCTTGACGGATGGCTGCACCTACAGGTAGTCCGGTTACCTACATGAGCACACATGCCCCTCGACCCGAGGTTCCCGATGAGCACGGACCACACTGAGCGTCGCGGCGCCCGCAGCGACAACCCCCACGAGGCGCTGCGGCACCAGCTCGCGCACACATGCAAGAAGGGCGGGCTCGACGCGCTCGTGCTGACCAACGACGAGGGGCTGGTCCTCGCCGCGGCGGGCCGCGACGAGGTCTGCGATGAGCTTGGCGCGTTCGCCCCGCTCATCGGCCGATCGGTCGCGCGCGTGCGCCTGCCGCGGCCCCTGCGCAAGCGCGCGGTCGCCGTCCGGCCGATCGCGGTGCACGGCGCCGAGCTGTACCTCGCGAGCGCCGGCGGCGGTGTCGCTCGCGACGCCCTCCTCGCGCACTCGGCGAGCGGCGTGCGGCGCATCCTGACCGACAACTAGCGCGCCCCGCCTCGAAGCGGCCGCCGAGCGCCGTGGGTCGGGTCACGGCCAGCGGTAGGGGCCCCGGTCGCCGCCGCCGTTGCCGGCGAGCTCGCTGCGCAGGACGTCGGCCTCCACCTCGCGCATCAGCGAGCGCGCCCCCTGGGCGAGCAGCGCATCGGCCACCTCGACGCCTAGCGCGTGGGCCGCGCGGAGCGCGTCGTCGGGTGCGCCCGCGCCGAGGTAGCGGTCACCGCCCGCGCACAGCAGCCGCCCGTCGCGCAGGCCCGCGACGCGGCCCTCGATCGCGACGCGGCCGCTCGCCGCGTCGAAGCGCGCGTGCCCTGCGATGGGGACCCGGCAGCTCCCCTCGAGCCGTTTCAGCATCGCGCGCTCGGCCGTCGTCTCGATCCGCGCGCTGCGGTCCTCGAGCGGCGCGAGCAGCCGGCGCAGGTCGTCGCGCGCGCCGGCGGCCTCGATGGCGAGGGTCCCCTGGCCGACGGCGGGCAGGCAGACGTCCGCGTCGAGGACCACGTGGGGCTCGCGCTCGAGCAGCCCGAGGCGGGACAGCCCGGCCGCCGCGAGGACGATCGCGTCGAACGCGCCCTCGTGCAGCCGCGAGAGCCGAGTGCCGACGTTCCCTCGGAGGGTGTCGAACACGAGATCGCCCCGGACGGCGGCGAGCTGGGCGACGCGCCGGAGCGAGGTCGTGCCGACCCGTGCGCCGCTCCGCAGCTCGCCGAGGCTCCGGCCGTCGCGCGTGAGGAGCACGTCGAAGGGGCTCTCGCGCGCCGGGATGCACACGAGCTCCATGCCCTCGGCGAGCTCGACGTCGCCCGGCACGTCCTTCAGCGAGTGGACGGCGAGATCCGCCTGGCCGGTCGCGACCATCGCCTCGACCTCGCTGACGAAGAGCCCCTTGCCGCCGAGCGCGGCGAGCGGCCGGTCGGTCACGCGATCGCCGCGCGTCGACACGGGCACCTCCTCGACCTCGAGGTCCGGCGTGTGTGCCCGCAGCGCAGCGCTCACGAGCCGCACCTGCGTGAGCGCGAGCTCGCTGCCGCGGGTGGCGATGCGGACCTTCATCGGGCCTCCCCCTTCGTGGCGACGCGCGCGCCGCGGGTCGCCGCCGTGACGACGCGGGGCTCCGCGGCCAGCGCGCCTGTGTCCGGCGTCTCGGGCGGAACATCGCCCAGGGTGGGGCCCGTGCTCAGGTCGAAGAGCTGCCTCGCGGCGGCGATGAGGCGCTGGCGCTCCGCGAGGTCGTCCGCCGTCTTGAGCTGCGCGATCGCCGGGTGCAGGAGCTTGTTCACGGCGGCGTTGCACATCCGCTCGAGCTGCGCCCGATCGGCGTCGCCGCCGGTCATCCGGGGCAGCGTGCGCGCGATCTCCTCGCCGAGCACCGCCGCGAACCGCGCTCGGAGCGCGACGATGGTCGGCGTGAGCTCGAGCGAGGCGCGCCACCGCTGAAACGCGTCCACCTCCTCCGCGACGATGCGCTCGGCGTCGTCGAGGGTGCCCTGGCGCGCGCGGAGGTTCTGCTCGGCGACGCGCCGCAGGTCGTCGACGTCGTACACGAAGATCCCCTCGAGGCCCGCGACGCGCGGGTCGACGTCGCGCGGCACCGCGATGTCGATGACGAAGAGCGGCCGGCGCCGGCGGGCCCGGACCACCTCTCGCATCACGTCGACGCCGAGCAGGTACCGCGGGCTCCCCGTCGAGGTGATGACGACGTCCGCGGCGATGAGCTCACCGAGCAGCTCCTCGTACCCGCGCGGCGTGCCCCCGACCTCCGCGGCCAGGCGCTCGGCGCGCGACGGGCTCCGGTTGATGATGTGCAGGACCGCGCCCGTCTTGTCGAGCGCGCGGGCGGCGGCCTCGCCCATCTCGCCGGCGCCGATGAGCAGGGCCGTCCTGCCGGAGAGGTCGCCGAAGATCTTCTGCGCGAGCCCGCACGCGACCGAGCTGATGCTCACGCTGCCCTCGGCGATGCTCGTCTCCGTGCGCACGCGCTTCGCGACCGAGAACGCGCGGTGAAAGCAGCGCCCGAGCAGCAGGCCGATGGCGTCCGCCTGGCGCGCGGTCTGGAAGGCGTCTTTGAGCTGGCCGAGGATCTGCGGCTCGCCGACGACGAGCGAGTCGAGGCTCGCGGCGACCCGGAACGCGTGCTTGACCGCGTCGGCGCCCGTGCGTTCGTACAGGACCGGCTCGAGCGCCTCGGGTGTGACGCGCTCGGCGAGGTACCGGCGCGCCGCCGCGCCGGCGGCGAGGGGCTGCTCGGCGGCGGCGTAGAGCTCGACGCGGTTGCAGGTGCTGACGAGCAGGGCCTCGGTGAAGGCGCCCGTCTGCAGGGCGCGCCCGAGCTCGCCCGCGAGCTGGTCGAGCGGCACCGCGAGCTGCTCGCGCAGCTCGACCGGCGCGGTGTGGTGCGAGAGCCCGACGACGAGCAGCTCGCTCATGACGCCCCTCCGCTCGCCTGGACCACGTAGCCGGCGAGGACGGCGACCGCGCACCCGAAGCCGAGGATGGTCCCGATGGCGGCGCGACGCCCGCGCCACCCCCACGCGACGCGGAGCAGGAGCACGGTCGCGAAGATGAGCCACGCGAGCAACCCGAAGCCCTGCGTGATCCCGAGGACGATCGTCCCGGCCGGGCTCTCACGGTACGCCCACGCGGCGCCGGTCAGCACGCCCACGGTGAGCAGCGGAAAGCCGACGAGGATCGCCCGGAAGCCGAGCGAGTCGAGCATCTCGAGGGACGGGAGCTGTTCGGATGGCCCCTCGACGTGCTTGCGCCTCAGGAGCTGCTCTTGGAGGACGTAGGCGACGGACGTCGCGAACGCGAAGGCGAAGGCCGCGACGCCGAGGATGTTCACGCCGACGTGCAGCGGCAGCAGGAGCGTCCGGACCCCGGCCGGGACCGGGCCGACGCTGCGGCCGAGCGAGGAGGCCAGGAAGAAGAGCAAAGTGACCGGCGTGACGAACGCGCCGAGCACCGCGACGTCGTGGCGCATCGTCGCGACCAGGAAGGCCACGATGACGCCGAGCGCGAGCACGGCGAGCGTGCCCTGGATGTGGTCGAGCGGAGAGTGGCCGGCGATGACGAAGTCGGCGACCAGGAAGGCCACGTGCAGCGGCACGGCGACCGCGAGCGCTCGATGCGCGAAGCGACCGACGCCGCCCGACCCCCGGAAGAGCACCACCAGGTAGAGCGCCCAGGCGAGCGCGTACACGAGCGCCGTCGCGGCGAACAGAGCCGTGATGAGGTTGGGCACGGGGCTACCGGGCGCCGCGGCCCGTCGCCGAGGCCGCGCGGGCGGCCGCGCGGGCGAGCGCGTGCGCGAG
>JAGQJE010000176.1 GCA_020430775.1 Myxococcales bacterium | reverse complement strand
CGCTGACGCCGGTGGCGATCAGTCGTCGAGGGTGATGACGATCGCGGCGCGGGGAGCGGGCTGCGGCAGGAAGGGCAGCGCCCGGGTCACGGTCTGCACCACCGAGAACCCGCGGGCGAGCAGCCCGTACTTGCGCTCGACAGCGCGCCGGATCTCGGCCTGGCCGGCCTCCTCGCGCACGACGACTGCGCGGCCGTGGACGACCGGGGCACCCTCGGCGACGCGGCCGCGAATGTCGCACTCGCGCAGCTCGATCCGACGGGTGTGGGCCAGCCGCTTGGTCTTGCCCACGTTGTCGTTGGTCATGAAGCCGAGCCGGCCGTCGCCGAGCGGGGCGATCCAGACGGGGGTCGCGACGGGCGTGCCGTTGCGGCGGAAGGTCGTGAAGGAGACGTACCGCGCGTCGGCGATGGGGTGGGTCATGACGACAGGCTAGGCATCGAGGGCCGCGAGCGCGCCCCGACACCACTGGACGGCCTGCGTCTCGTGGGCGATGCCCGCCTCGAGGATGGCCCGCTGGACACGGGCGGTCCGGTCGAGCTCTCGCCCGAAGTCGCGCCGCGCGATCTCCTCGTATGCCGCGAGCCGGCTCTCGTGGGTGGCCAGGCGGTCACGCAGGTGTCCCTCGAGCCCGAGGGGCCCGAGGGCGGCGTCAGCCCGGAGCCGCACGAGGAGGGCGTCGCGGACGACCGGCACGTCGACCGGCTCCCGAGCCCACCGTTCGAGCTCGGCGCGCCCGGCGGGCAGGCAGGTGTAGACCTTGCGGCGCCCCCGTGCCTCCGGCATCGCCTCGACCCAGCCGGCCTGCTCCATCCGGCCCAGCTCGCGGTAGATCTGCTGGTGCGTCGCCGGCCAGAAGAAGGCGATCGAGGAGTCGAAGCGCCGGGCGAGGTCCGAGCCCGAGCTGGGTCGCTCCAGGAGCGAGGTGAGCAGCGCGTGCGGGAGGGACATGGCAGGAGTGTGACGCGGCATACGATTCATTGCAACTGGTTGCAACAAGGCGGGCGGGGCCCTAGCGTGAGCGCCATGACGGACTACCCCCACCTGCTCGCCCCCCTCGACCTGGGCTTCACGACTCTCCCCAACCGGGTGCTCATGGGCTCGATGCACGTCGGGCTGGAGGAGGCACCGGACGGTTTCGAGCGGATGGCGGCCTTCTATGCCGAACGCGCCCGCGGCGGCGTCGGCCTCATCGTGACCGGCG
>JAGQJE010000175.1 GCA_020430775.1 Myxococcales bacterium | reverse complement strand
GAGGGGCACCCGCTGCTCGCGTCGTGGGGGCGGCTCAGCCGCGAGCTCCAGGAGCAGATCGAGGAGGCCGGGCACTACGACGAGGTGACCAGCGCCGGAACGGACCTCTACGTCGAGCCGGGGGAGGACTCGCTGCTGCACGCGCTGCAGAGCGACCTGCTGCACCTGCGCGACCGCGCCGCCCTACCCGTCGAGCCGCCCGCCCTGGACCTGCGCGACGGCGCCGCCCTGCCCGTCGAGCCGCCCGCCCCGGAGCTGCTCGCGGACCTCAGCGACCCGACGACCTCGTCCTCCATCGAGGTCCACGCGTGCCACGGGCCGATGCGTGAGGTCGAGGTGTTGCACGACCGGCTCCGCGATCTCTTCGAGGGCCGGGGCGACCTCGCGCCCGACGAGGTCATCGTGATGGCGCCCGACATCGAGGCCTACGCCCCGTCGATCGAGGCGGTCTTCGCCGCCCCACCGACGGGCGCCGCGCGGATCCCCTTTCACATCGCCGACCGCGGTCCGCGCGCGACCCAGCCCGTCATCGACGCGTTCGAGCGCGTGCTCGATCTGGTGAGCGGACGCTTCGCGCTGAGCGCCGTGCTCGACGTGCTGGCAGCGCCGCTCGTCCAGGCGCGTTTCGGGCTCGACGACGCGGGGCTCGCGAGGGTGCGCGCCTGGCTCGAGGACGCGGGCGCCCGCTGGGGCATCGACGCGGCGCACCGGGCCTCGCTCGGCCAGCCTAGCGACGCCGCGAACACGCTGCGCTTCGCGCTCGATCGCCTCTGGCTCGGCTTGGCGATGCCGACGGACGAGCGCGCGCGCTTCGGGGACGTGCTGCCCTACGACGACGTCGCCGGGAGCGAGGCCGAGACCCTCGCGGCGCTCGGCGCGTTTTGCGAGGCGGCGTCCGCGGCGCACGACACCTTCGCGACGGAGCGGCCGCTGCCGGCGCAGTGCGAAGCGCTCGCGCAGACGCTGCGGACCTTCATCGCCGAGGACGCGGACCACGCCCGTGAGCACCAGCGCGTCCGCGACGCGCTCGAGACGCTCGCGGAGCGGGCGCGCGCGGCCGACCTCGGGGAGACGCCGTTTTCGCTCGACGCGGCGCGGCACCTGCTCGGGCGCGCGCTCGAGGCGACGCAGACGGCGTACGGCTTTCTGAGCGGCGGGGTCACGTTCTGTCAGCTCGTCCCGATGCGCAGCGTGCCCTTCCGCGTCGTGTGCCTGCTCGGGATGAACGACGGCGCGCTCCCGCGGAGCGACCACGCGCCGAGCTTCGACCGGGTGGCCGCGCAGCGGAGGCCCGGCGACCGGTCGAAGCGCGACGACGACCAGCACCTCTTCTTGGAGGCGCTGCTCTGCGCGCGCGAGCGGGTGGTGATCACCTACGTCGGGCAGGACCTTCAAGGGGCCGGCACGCTGCCGCCGAGCGTGCTGGTGGACGAGCTGCTCGACCGCGTGGTCGAGGGCTTCGCGCCGCTGCTGCGCGAGGCGCACGCGAGCACACACGAAGGCGAGCCGCTCGACGCGTCGAGCGCGGCCGAGGCGCTCCGCGCGCGCCTGGTCACGCGGCACACGCTCCAGCCCTTCAGCCCGGAGAACTTCGACGCGCGTCTCGGCCCCCGACAGAGCTTCGATACCCGCGCGCTCGAGACGGCCCGCGCGCTCGTGAAGCCGCCGGGGCAGGCGCCCGCGTTCATCACGGACCGGCTCCCGGCGCGGCGGGACGATGACGGCCTCTGCGCGGGCACGCGGCCGGAGGCGCCGGCGGTGGTGACGCTCGACGCGCTGACGGACTTCTTGCGAAAGCCGGCGCGCGATTTCGCCACGCGGCGGCTCAGGCTCACCCTGCCGTCGGGCCGCGAAGCGATCGAGGACCGCGAGCCGATCGACGTGGACGGGCTCGCGCGTTGGGCGCTCGGCGAGTCGCTGCTCGCGCGGATCGAGCGCGGTGACCCGGCCGACGAGCGCGACGCGGCGCTGCGGGCGTCCGGGCGCCTCCCCCTCGGGACGCTCGGGGGCGCCACGCTCGAGAAGCTCACGGACTTCGCGGAGCGCATCGTACACAAAGCGGACGAGCACCGGCGCGCCGCGCGAGGACCGACGTCGTCCGCCCCCGAGCCCTTCTCGCTCGGGCTTCGCTGCGCGCTGCCGGACGAGCCGAACGCGCCCGTCGAGACGCGCTTCGTCCGCCTCGACGGCGTGCTCGACGTCAGCGAGGGAGAGGTCTCCGTCAGCCGCACGTTCGCGAGCGTCGACACGGGCCGCGACCTCGGAACATACGTCCGCCACCTCTTCGCGCAGGCCGTGCGGCAGACGGATCGGAGCCAACGAGCGCAGGCGCTCCCCACGCGGAGCGTCCTCGTCGGCATGGCCAAAGCGAACCGCGGCACCAAGCCGGCCCTGGAGGTCGGCGCCATCGGCTTCGGCCCCGTGGACGACGCGCGCGAGCGCCTCAAAGCGCTCCTGACGCTCTACCTGCTCGGTGAGCGGGAACCGATCCCGCTGCCGGCGGGCGCAGCGAGGGCCTTCGCGAATGAGCGCGCGAGCGCGCCCGCGGCGGGCGGCGCGGCGGCAACGGGCAAGGCGCTCGAGAAGGCTCGCGCGCACTTCGACCGCGCTCGCTACGGACCCAGACGGGACCTCGACGACCCGTACACGGCGCTCCTCTGGCCGACCTTCGAGGCGCTGACCGCGTCGCGCGGGAGCCGCTCGTTCGCGAAGGTGGCGTGGCAGGTCTACGGCCCCTTCCTCGACGCGAGGCAGACGCTGTGAAGCCGCTCGAACCGCTCGAGGTCCCGCTCGACGGCGTCCACCTCATCGAGGCGAGCGCCGGCACGGGCAAGACCTACACCATCACGACGCTCTTCTTGCGCCTGCTGATCGAGCGGCGGCTCGAGGTCCGGCAGATCCTCGTCGTCACGTTCACGCGGGCCGCGACCGCCGAGCTGCGCGACCGGATCCGCCGGCGGCTCGCCGCCGCGCTGCGGCGCTTCGACGAGCGCGCCCTCGACGAGACCGGCGGCGCGCCCTCGGGCGACGAGGTGATCGAGGGCCTGCTCGCCCGGAGCGTCGCGCGTGGCGCCCTAGACGACGACCGCGCGCGCCTGCGCGACGCGGTGCGAGGCTTCGACGAGGCGGCGGTCTTCACCATCCACGGCTTTTGTCAGCGCGTGTTGCGCGACCGGGCGTTCGAGAGCGGCCAACCCTTCGCGGTCGAGCTCGTCAAGGACGAGGGTCTCCTCGCGCGAGACATCGCGGCCGACTTCTGGACGAACGCCATGTACGACGCGGACCCGGTCGTCGTCGAGGGCGTCGGGAAGAAGGCGCTCCCGGCCGACCTCGCCGAGCTGCACGCGCGGGTCGGTGCGGCGACGCGGCTCTTGCCCGAGGCCGAGGCGCTCAGGGCGTCGCTCGAGCCGCTCTGCGCGGCGCGCGACGCGGCGTTCGAGTCCGCGGCGCGTATGTGGCGCGACGAGCGCGAGGCGATCGTGCGCGAGCTGACCGTCGATGGGCGCCTCAAGAAAAACGAATACGACCCTGGCAAGATCCAGCGCGAGTGGGCGCCGAGCTTCGATATGTACTTCGCGAAATCTCCCCCCGGCGCTGCGCCGGACAAGCTCGAGAAGCTCCGTCCGGAGACGCTCCTCAGCGGCACGAAGAAGGCGCACGCGGACCAACCGCCGACGCACGACTTCTTCGGTCGATGCGCCGCGCTGCTCGACGCCGACGAGGCGCTGGACGAGGCCCTCGCACAGGTGCTCGTCGGGTTCGAGCGTGGCGCGGTGGAGCACATCCGCCGGGAGCTGCGCCGGCGTCACGCCGCGGCCAACACGCAGTCCTACGACGCGCTCCTCGAGCGGGTGCGCGAGGCGCTCGCGGGCGAGGGCGGCGAGCGCCTCGCGGCGCAGCTCCGCGCGGACTACCCCGCCGCGCTGATCGACGAGTTTCAGGACACCGACCCGGTCCAGTACGCGAGCTTCAAGCGCATCTACATCGACGCGGTCGAGGAGGCGCAGGGCGGCGACGCGTCGAGCCGGCCCGCGCTCTTTCTGATCGGCGACCCGAAGCAGGCCATCTACAGCTTCCGGGGCGCGGACATCTTCGCGTACCTGAGCGCCGCGAAGGTCATCGGCGGCGAGCGCGGGCACACGCTCGGGCGCAGCTACCGCTCGGACGGCGCGCTCATCGCCGCGCTCAACACCCTCTTCAGCGCCGCCGACCGGCCCTTCCTGCTCGATGAGATCGAGTACCGCCCGGTCGACACGGCGTGCGCGCACGCTCGGCTCGTGGCGGACACGGGCTCCGGGGTCGAGTGGCTCTTCATCTCGAGCGCGGAGCCCGACGCGGACGGAGCGTCGAAGCGGAAGTCCAAGCGCAACAACGACGTCGGCGAGGACGTCCCGGCGCGGGTGGCCGCGGAGATCGTCGGGCTGCTCCGCTCGGGCGCGACTATCGAGGTGCGCCTCGGGGAGACGCGGCGCGTCGAGGCGCGGGACGTCGCCGTGCTCTGTCGAAGCAACGAGCAGGCCGCGAAGACGCAAGACGCGCTCCGGGCGCTCGGCGTGCCGAGCGTGGTCGAGAGCGCGGCGAGCGTCTTCGACAGCGCGACGGCGGCGGACCTCGAGCGTGTCCTCGAGGCGGTGCGCGCGCCGGCGAGCGTCGGCGGCGTGCGCGCGGCCCTCGCGACCCCGCTCGTCGGGCTCGACGCCCGGGCGGTCGCGGCCCTCGACGAGGACGAGCAGGGGTGGGAAGCGTGGGTCGATCGCTTCACGCGCTGCCGCGACACCGTCGAGCGCGGGCGCAACCTCACCGCGGCGCTCCGGACGCTCTTCGACGCGTGCGACACCGAGGCGCAGCTCGTGCGGCGCCCGGACGGCGAGCGGCGCGCGACCGATCTTCGGCACCTCGTCGAGCTGCTCCAGCAGGTCGCCACGGCGGAGCGGCTCGGGCTCGACGGGCTCGTCCACTGGCTCGGGCTCATGCGCTCGCCCGCGACGCGGGAGGCGCTCGGCGGCGACGAGGTCGACGCGGCGCAGCTCCGGCTCGAGAGCGACCGGGACGCGGTGCGCCTCGCGACGGTGCACAAGAGCAAGGGCCTCGAGTACCCGATCGTCTACTGCCCGTTCTTGCGGAGCGACGCGGCGCTGCGAAACAGCGACAAGGCCCACCCGCGCTTTCACGACCCTCGCGCGGACGGCGCCCTCACGGTGCAGCTCGACCCGGCGAGCGACCCGGACGCGGTCGCGCTCGCGACGCGCGAGGCGCTCGCCGAGGAGCTGCGGCTGCTCTACGTGGCGCTCACCCGCGCGAAGCACCGCGTCTCGGTCGTGTGGGGCGCGTCGAAGGGGGCCGAGGGCTCGGCGCTCGGCTACCTACTGCATCAGGGCGGCGCGGGCGGTGGCGACGGCGGCGCGGTCGCGGTCCGCGCTCGCATCAAGGACGAGCTCGACGACGGGGCGATGCGCGCGGAGCTCGAGGCGCTCTGCGCGCGAGCGGCGTCCGCGGGAGGGACGATGTGGGTGCGCGAGCTCGCGGCCGCGACGACCGAGCGCTGGAGCCGGAGCGACGCGGCGCCGGTGCTCTCGGTGCGGGCGGCGACCCGCCGGTTTGACGAGGCCCGGCGGACGTCGAGCTTCAGCGGGCTCATCGAGCGCGCCGACCGAGACGGCGCGGGCGCGCGCGCAGAGCTGCCGGACCACGACGAGCACGCGGAGCTCCCGTCGCCGGTCGCGATGAGTGCGGCCGGCGCCGGCGGCCCGACGGTGCGCCTCGCCGACTTCCCCGCGGGGCCAAGACCCGGAAACCTCCTGCACGAGGTCTTCGAGCAGATCGACTTCACCCGGGCGGACCCCGCCGAGCTCCCCGACACGGTCGCCGCGACGCTCCGCCGCTACGACTTCTCTGCCGCGCACGCCGCCGCGCTCACCGACGCGATCGACGCCGTGCTAGAGACGGGGTTGCCGGTGGGCCGTGGGGAGGTCGTGCGCCTGTGCGACGTGCCGCGGAGCGCGCGGATGAGCGAGCTCGAGTTCATGCTGCCCGTCGGCGACGGCGACCGCGGCGACGGCAGCAGCTTCGGCAGCGGCGGCGGGGGCAACGGCGGCGGCGCGATCAGTGGGGAGGCGCTGCGGCCAGCGGAGCTCGCCCGCGTGCTCGAGGCGCAGGGCGCGCCCAAGGCCTCGCCGACCTACGCGCGCTCCCTCGCCGCGCTCGGGTTCACGCCGCTCCGCGGCTTTCTGCGCGGCTTCGTCGACCTGGTCTTCGAGCACGGGGGCCGGTGGTACGTCGTCGACTACAAGTCGAACTTCCTCGGCATGCACGCTGCGGACTACGGACAGACCGCGCTCGCAGACGCGATGGCGCACCACGACTACTACCTCCAGGCCTACCTCTACACCGTCGCCGTCCAGCGCTACCTGCGGATGCGCGTGCCCGGCTACACCTACGCGAGCTTCGGCGGGGTGCTCTACCTCTTCGTCCGCGGCATCGCGCCGGCGCACGACCGCGGGACCGGGGTGTACTTCGAGCGGCCGAGCGAGGCGCTGGTCGAGGCGCTCGACGACGCGGTCGCGGGGCGGTCGCCTCAGGCGGGGCCGGGAGGCGCGAGATGACCCGAGCGCACGACGACGTCGAGGCGCGACACGACACCGAGGCGCTCGATACCTTCGCCGCACTCGAGGCGCGACACGACGCCGAGGCGCTCGAGACCTTCGCCGCGCTCGAGGCGAGCTGCGTGCTGAGCGCGGCGTCGGTGCGGCTCAGCCGCGCGCTCTGCGAGATCCTCGCGCGCGACGCGGGCGAGGCGGGCGACGTGGGCGACGTGGCCGACGCGGGCGGGCGCATCCGGCTCGCAGCGGCGCTGCTCATGCGCCAGCTCGCCGCGGGGCACGTGTGTCTCGACCTCGTCGCGCTCGGCGCGCTCGCCGAGGCGCTGACGCGGGAGCGTGACGCCGCGACGCGTGACGACGACCCGCGCGAGGGCGAGAGCCTGGGGGCCGCCGATCCGATCCGCCTGCCGAGCGCGGAGACCTGGACCCGGGCCCTGCGCGGTAGCCCCCTCGTCGCCGAGCCAGCCGACGTGCCGCGAGACACGAGCGAGGAGGACGCGCCCCGGTGGGCGCCGCTCGGGCGCGCGCCGGCGCCGCTGGTCCTCGACGGCACGCGCCTCTACCTCTACCGCTACTGGCGAGACGAGGTGCGGGTCGCCGAGGCGATCCTCGCGCGCGCGGCGGACGGCGCCCCGCCGAAGGCGCGCGAGCCCTGGCTCGAGGAGGCGCTCGACCGGCTCTTCCCGCGCCGCTCGCGCCAGCCGGCGGGCGCGCCGGACCTGCAGCGCGAGGCGGCCCGGCGCTGCGTGCTCGACGCGTACGGCGGCTTCGCGGTCATCGCGGGAGGGCCCGGCACGGGCAAGACGACCACCGTCGTGAAGGTGCTCGCGCTGCTCGTCGAGCAGGCGAAGCACCACGGTGCCCGCCCTCCCCGCGTAGCCGTCGCGGCGCCGACCGGCAAGGCCGCCGCTCGCATCTCGGAGTCGATCGAGGGCGCGCTCGAGCGGCTCGAGTGCGAGCCATCCGTGCGCGACGCGATCCCGACGAAGGCGAGCACGATCCACCGCCTGCTCCGCACGCTGCCGGGCAGCTCGGCGCGCTTTCGGCACGGCCCCGACAACCCGCTCGCGCTCGACGCAGTGATCGTCGACGAGGCGTCGATGGTCGACCTCGCGCTGATGGCGAGCCTCTTTGGCGCCCTGCCCGCGCACGCGCGGGTGATCCTGCTCGGCGACCCGGACCAGCTCTCGTCGGTCGAGGCCGGCGCCGTCTTCGGTGACATCTGCGGCGAGGCGCCGAGCGCCGCCGCAATCGACGACGCGGCCGTGGACGGAGCCGCCGCAGAGCCACGCCGCGCGGTCCCGCAGATCTGCCGCCTCGTCGAGCGGCACCGCTACCACGCGGGCTCGGGCCTCGCGCGCCTCGCGGACGCCATCGTGGGAGGCGACGCCGACGCGGCCGTGCGCATCCTCGAAGACCCCACGGTCGACGACGTGAGCCTCCGCGCGTGGGACCCGCGGCAACCGGGACCGCTCCTCGACCAGGGGCTGCCCTACTACCGCGCCCTCGCGGCGGCGAGCGACGCGCGCGCGCGCTTCGACGCGCTCAACGCCTTTCGCGTGCTCTGCGCGGTGCGCCAGGGGCCGGCCGGCGTCGAGGCGCTGAACGCGCACTTCACGCGCCACCTCGCGCCGCGGCGGGCTCAGCGCGGCGAGCCCGCCGGCTCGCGCGTGTACGCCGGGCGCCCGATCCTCGTCACGCGCAACGAC
The DNA here is from genome assembly GCA_020430775.1 of Myxococcales bacterium. Classification (GTDB taxonomy): domain Bacteria; phylum Myxococcota_A; class Polyangia; order Polyangiales; family Houyiibacteriaceae; genus JAGQJE01. Next base: position 8,824 of record JAGQJE010000175.1, on the reverse strand, counting down.
TACACCAACGGCCTCTTCAACGGCGACGTCGGGGTCTTCGCGGAGGCTCCCGGGCTGGACGGGGAGCTCCCCTCGCTCAAGGCGTGCTTCCCCGCCGCGGACGGCACCGAGCGGTGGCTCGGCGCGGGCCGGCTGCCGGAGCACGAGACGGTCTACGCGATGACCGTCCACAAGAGCCAGGGCTCGGAGGTCGACGAGGTCGCCGTCGTCCTGCCGCCTCGCCCCTCGCCCGTCTGCACGCGCGAGCTGCTCTACACGGCCGTCACGCGCGCGAAAAAGCGCGTCGTCGTCTACGGCAGCGCGGCCACCGTCCGCGCGACCATCCGCGCGAAGGTGCAGCGCAGCTCAGGGCTCCGCGACCGCCTCTGGGGCTGAGGCGCGGGCAGGCGCCGGCCTACGGCGCCCGCCCGTGTTGCGTGCGCGTCACCGGTGACGCTCAGCCGCGCCCGTCGCGGCGGCGGCGCCGCCACCACACGAGCCCGAGCAGCAAGAACGAGAGCGCGAGCGGCCCGCCGGAGCGCGGCGTGGCGTGCATCGGCACGAAGCTGCACCCGCCCGACGACCCCGCCGCAGCGGCGTTCGTGTCACCGCCGTGCGTCCCGTCGTCCGGCAGAGGCACGCCCGCGTCCGTCCCCGGCGTGCCCGCCACGTCGCGGAGCCTCGTCGCCGGGTCGCCGAAGAGCACGTAGGTGCGGATCATCTCGCCCGAGATTTCGCTGTCGTCGAGCGAGTCGAAGGCAGCGTCGATCGCGTCCGAGAGCGTGGCGCTCGAGCCGTCGAAGAGGGCCTTCACGAACGCGCGCGACATCGTCGCTGCGCGCGAGTTCTCGGAGCGCCCCGACGCGCCCCAGAGCGCGACACCGGCGCCGGCGAGCGACATCGCCTGGCCTACGCTCTGCACGCCGGGCACCTCGAACCGCATCGTGTCGCAGGTCATGTTGGTGATGAGCGGCGGCGGCGAGCTGACGGTCATCCCGGCCACCTCGTCGACGCCGAGCAGCGTCTCGTCGCCGCCGGCGAGCACTGGACCTGCGGAGAGGTGGTCGATGCCCGAGTGGCCGAAGTAGTCGACCAGCAACGCCCCGTCCGAGAGCGCGTCGCGGTACGCGGTGCGGATCCCGTCGAGCCCGAGGTCGTCGCGGTAGAGCTTCTCGGCGCTGGTGCCCGCGGGCACCAGGCTCGCGACGGAGTCGGCGACGCCGGTGAAGTTCGAGTTGTTGTTGTCGCGGCTCGCGACGAGCACGACCTTGTCGGGGCGCTGATCGAGGCGCTGGTCGTAGTCGATCAGACGGTCCACGAAGGCGCTGAGCTCGGCGTCGGTCCGGGCCGGCAAGCGCCCGACCGCGATCTCCGGCACCCCGTCGTCGCCCTCGACGTCACCGAAGCGGTTGTCCGAGGCGACGAGGCTCGTCTCGGTGTAGGTGAGCAGCACGGGGACCAGGTCGCCGCCCTTGCCCTGGTAGTCCTTCGGGTCGATGGTGCCGGCGCCGGCGAGGACGACGAAGCGCGGCGGGGTCGCCCAGGTCTCGTACGCGGTCTTCAGGAAGGCGCGGATCGCGTGCGGATCGACCTCACCGAAGCTGAACTCGTCGTAGATGTCTTGCAGGTCGACGACCGCCGTGCGCAGGCCCTGCTGCGCGCGATGCGCGGCGAGGCGCGCGGCCTGGTCGAGGAAGGGCGCCGGCGCGATGACGACGTAGTCGGCCGCGTTGCGCGCGTCGCTGAGGGTCGTCGCGCCGTCGCCGAGGTCCGGCGGGAAGTCGCTACGGATGCCTACCGGCGCGCCGACCGCCGCAGCGGTGAGCACCAGGTAGTCGTGCCCGGCCTCCGGTCCGAAGCGCAGCTCGCCCGCGGTCTGCAGGTCGACGCCGATCATCGGGCGCGGGTTCGTCGGGTCGGTCACGTCGAGGACCATCGGCGTGCTCGACGCGGGGACTCCGGTGACGCGGATCGGCGTCTCGTCGGCGGCGTGGACGCGCACCGAATCGGCGTCACCGAAGACGTCGAGGTCGCGCGCGTAGTCGAGGTCCACCGCGTCGAGGTTCACGATGTTGGCGGTCCCTGCCGCCGTCTCCTCGAGCTGGACGGTGTTCGACCCCGCGTTCAGCGCGGCGGCGTCGAACGAGACCTCGCCCGTGAAGCGCGCCTTGCCGGTGAAGTCGAACGAGCCGACCGGCTGGCCGTTGACGGTCACCGCGACCGTGTGGGCGTCGTCGCTCGCTCCGACGACCGACACGCGCAGGGTCGCGGTGCCGAGCCCCGTCGCGTGCGGCGTCGGGAGGTCGAAGCTGAAGGGCTGGCTGTTCGCGCCGATGCGGTAGAGCTGCCCCCAGACCCACACGTCCGCGTCCGGGTCGGTCGCGCCAACCGTCGCCGCCATGAGGTTCTGCTCGGCGTGGGCGGTGACCGGTAGCCCCGCGAGCGGCTCGGCCACGAGGCTCCCGGACGCGACCGAGCGCATCTGGACGCCGTCGCCGAGCGTGACGCGGTAGACGCGGTCCTTGGCGTACAAGCCCGACGGAGCGTCGCCGTAGAACCGCAGGCCGTCAGCGGTGGCCTTCCACGCGACGGGTGCCCCGTCGCTCGTGATCGCGAGCTGCCCGTTGGCGAGCTTGAACGCCACCTCCGCGTGGCTCAGGCCGAGGCGCTCGGCGAGGGTCGTGGCCGAGACCTCGACCAGGCCGGGGCGCTCCACCAGCACCTGCACGGCGTCCGCCGGCACCACTGGCGCATCCGCCTTGGCGACGACGAGCGCCGGCGCGGCGGGTCCGAGCGGGTGCGCGACGCGCGCGTAGGTCGCCCCGGCGTCGAGCGCGCCCGGGCGCTCACCCCGCGAGGGCTCTGCCGTGAAGGTCCCGAGCGCGTTGGTCGCGCCCGACGCGTCCAGCTCGACGAGCGCGTAGGTCACCGCGCCGCGCGCCGGCGCACCGGCGTCGACGAGGTAGTAGTCGCCACCCTGCGGCGCGCTCAGCAGCCCGGGCAGGATGCCGCCCGCCACCGGCCGGCGCGCGTCGCCCTCGACGCGGTACACATAGAAGCCGAGCGTCCCGTCCTCGGTGGCCGTCGACCAGTGGACGATGGTGTCGCCACCGGCGCGCCGGACGTCGAACGCGCGGAGCGTCGCGACCGTGAACAGATCGCAGTCGACCTGCGTCTCGGTGCCGGCGTCATAGTCCGGACAGTTGTTCGCCGTTCCCGCGCCGCCGTCGAAGGAGTCGATGCCGGGTCCGCCGACGAGCCGGTCGTTGCCGCCCTCGCCGTAGAGGGTGTCCGCGCCGCTGCCGCCGTCCACCAGGTCGTCTCCGCCGTCGCCGTGGATCGTGTCGTTGCCCGCGTCGCCGTGGAGCGCGTCGGGGTCGTCACCGCCGGAGATGATGTCGTCCCCTGCTCCGCCGGAGATGGTGTCCGTCCCGGCGTTTCCGGAGATGGTGTCGACACCGTCTCCGCCTTCGATGGTGTCGTTGCCGGTGCCACCGATGATGGTGTCGTCGTCCTTCTCGCCGTAGATCTTGTCGTCGCCGGCGCCGCCCTGCAGGTCGTCCTTGTCCGAGCCGGCGTAGTTCGGGTCCGTCCCGCCGTAGCCGTACAAGGTGTCGTCGCCGTCCCCGCCACGGAGTCGGTCGTCGCCGAGCCCGCCGCGGAGCGTGTCGTTGTCCTGGCCGCCGTAGATGGTGTCGTTGCCGGCGTCGCCCGCGAGGATGTCGGCGCCGTCGCCCGGGTAGCCGTCCGGGTTCGCGCTGTCGGCGCCCCAGATGAAGTCGTCACCGGCGCCGCCTTTGATGTCGTCGGCGCCGAGCCCGCCGTTGAGCTGGTCGACCCCGGCGCCGCCGCGGATCGTGTCCGCCCCGGCGTCGCCGTAGATGGTGTCGTCGTTGTCCTGGCCGTCGAGCAAGTCGTTCCCGGCGCCGCCGTGGATGACGTCGTTGCCGTTGCCGCCCTGGATGGTGTCGTTGCCGTCTCCGCCGTCGATGTCGTCGGCGCCGTTGTCGCCGCTGATGAAGTCGATGCCCGGCCCGCCGTCGACCTTGTCGTCGCCGTCGCCGGCGAAGATCGAGTCGTCGCCGCCGTTGCCGCAGATGATGTCGTCGCCTTCGAACCCGACGATGAAGTCGGGCCCCGGGGTGCCCCAGATGCAGTCAGGGTCGCTCGTCCCGATGAAGTTCGCGGGCGGCCCCATCGAAGTCGGCGTGGTGATCCACCCGCCCGGGTAGGGGCAGTCGGCCGCGTTCGGGGGCATGCCCGTGTCCGCCGGACACTGGTACGCCGCCGCGCGGCCGGGCGCGAGCACGAGCAGCGCGGTCGCGACGAGCGCGAGTAAGGAGGCCTGCCGGACGGAACAAAGCGAGCGGGTCATGGGTTCCTCGAGAGCCGAGAGCGGATCGATCAGTGGTCAGCCTTGCAGACGTTCACCCGCAAGGGAAGGCTTTTGCATGGCTATGATCGCGGGCGGGCCGCGACCGGGTGACGGCGCCCGTCGCGTCGCGTGACCGGCTCGGCGGGGCGTTCATGTCAACATGCCAGGCCGCTCGGCGCGCGCCAAGTATCGGCGTGTCGACGCGACGTCAGCGCTTCTTCGGGACCCACGCCCAGACCAAGTCGCACGCGACCGGCTCCGCGCCCGCGTCATCGACCAGCGTCACCGGCACGTGCAACTCGCCCCGCGGCTCGGTCACGATGCGTGCGCGGGCGTCTTCGTCGAGCCGCGCGTGCGCGCGCAGGCCCCCCTCGCTGCGCCGGAGGTAGTCGACCTTCATCGTCTTGATGAGCGGGAGGGCGCGGTCCGGCACGTTCACCCCCACCACGAGGCCGGTCGCGGTCTCCGCGAGCAGCGCCATCGCCGCCGCGTGCACCCCGCCGATGTGGTTCTGCACGCGCGGGCGGTTCTTGACGCTGACCACGCACTCGGACGCGGTGAGCCGCTCGACGCTCAGTCCCGCGGTGCCGACGAAGCGCACCGTCCGCCCGAGCAGCAGCGTGAGCGCCGGCGTGCGGAGCGAGGGGGGCAGCCCGGCGAGCGGCTGCACGATGCGCGAGAGGCGATTGCCGGGCGCTGACGTCATCCGCCACCGATACCACGGACGCGCCCTCGCCGGCGCATCGCTTTGCGCCGCGCCCGCGCCATCAGCCGCCGTCGAGCGCGCGCCGGACCGCGCGCGCCAGCTCCATCGGCGTGAAGGGCTTGTTCACGGTCGCCGCGAAGCCCTCGCTCTCCGCCGAGTCGCGGAAGCCCGACATCAGCACGACGGGCAGGTCGTATCCCTTCGCCCTGATGGCCTCGAGCAGCTCGGGGCCGCTCATCGCGGGCATGATCGCGTCGGTCACGACGAGCTGCGCGCCGGTCGACTCGATCGCGAGACGCTCGAGCGCCTGCGGCCCGGACCACGCGATGAGGACGTGATAGCCACAGGACTCGAGCACGGTCTTGGCGGCCATGAGGGGCTCGTCGCGATCGTCGACCAACAGCACCGTCTCGCGCCCCTCCGGCAAGGCGTGGGGGTCGGGCGCCGGCCGCTTCGAGAGGCGATCGAGGACCGCGGGCAGATGGATCTCGAAGCGCGCGCCGTGGCCCGGCTCCGACTCGACGCGGACCGAGCCGCCGTGGGCCTTCGCGGTCGCGTTGACCATCGTGAGGCCGAGGCCGATGCCTTCGGTCGCCGCCTTGGTCGTGAAGAAGGGCTCGAAGAGGCGCTCTCGGACGCTCGGCTCGATGCCGGTGCCGGTGTCATGGACCCAGAGCACGGCGTCCTCGGGTGAGCCGCCGGTCTCGGCGCGGCGCCGGGGGCCGTCCACCCGTCGAAGGTCACAACCGATCTCGATGACCCCACCGCTCGGGGTCGCCTGCTCTGCGTTGATCGCGAGGTTCAGCAGCGCCTGCTCGAGCTGCACCTCGTCGCCGTGCACGACGAGCGGCTCGCTCCCGGTGCGTGTGCGCACCTCGACGCGCCCCGCCGCCCCGCGCCGGACGAGCCCCGCGACGCGATCGACGATCGCCGGCAGGTCCGCGGGCCCCTTCTGCGTCCGGCGGCTGAGCGAGAGCGCGCGCAGGCGCTCGGTCAGCTCGGCTACGCGCTGAGCGCTCTGCTGAACGAGGTCGAGACACGGGTTGACCCGCGGGCCAGGCTCGACGCTGCGCCGCAGCATGTCGAGCCCGACCATGACCCCGGTGAGCTGGTTGTTGAAGTCGTGCGCGAGCCCGGCGGCGAGCGTGCCGAGCGCCTGCATCTTCTGCGTGAGGAGCAGGTCTCGGTCGCGGTCGCGCATCTTCTCGCGGAGGGCGCGCTCGAGGGCGACGCTGCCGATGCCGCGCAGCCCGATGAACCCCACCCCGCCGAGCGCACACAAGAAGAGCGGCAGCTCGAGCCCGGGCACCCAGGCGTCTCGGTAGACGTAGCCGATCACCGCGACCGCCCCGAGCGCGAACGCCGGCACCAACGCGTCGACCGCGCCGGCCGCGCGCGGCTCGCTCCGGTGCCAGGCCCAGACCCGGCTCGAGCGCTCGGCCATGGCGGCCCACACGACGAGCGCGAGGGCGGCTGTCCACAGTACGTCGACGAGGCCCCCAGCCTCGTACACGTGCAAGAGCCGCCCGTGCGCGTAGAGCGACTCGGCGACCGCAAAGATCGCGAGCGCCGCGAGCAGGATGACCAGCACGCGCCGGTGCGGGCCCCAGTCTCTCTGCCACAACGATACGAGCGCGAAGCTGACGGTCGTGAGGGCGAAGATGGGGTGCGCGAACGCGCTGACCAGCACGAGCGGCGAGTGCTCGCCACGCGCGGGCCCGTACAGGAGCAGGAGCGAGCAGAACGCCATCGCCGAGAGGACGACGCCGAGATCGCCGACCCGCTTGAACGTGAGCGCGGGCTCGCGCGCGCCGGAGCCGTACACCATGAACCCGCCGACGAAGCAGGGCCCGAGCGCCAGAAACGCCGCGCCCGACGGCGCAGGGAAGGGCGCGCGGATCCCGAGCGCGAGCTCGTAGAAGATCCACAGGAGCATCCCGAGCGCCCAGATGCCCGTCCCGCCCGCGAACCACCACCACGCGCGGCGTCGACCCGCGTCGGACTCGGAGCGGGCGGTGAGCGCGGCGGCGGCGAACGCCGCGAGCGCGATCCCCAGACGCCACCCGTTCGACCACGCGCGGGCCGCGGCGTCGTCGCCGGCGAACGTCCGGCTCCCCGCGAGGAAGACGACGAACGCGAGGAGCAAGAGCGCCGCGACCGCGCGCTCCCGAGCCGGCGCCTCAGAGGGGATGGCGCCCTCCGCACCGCCGCCGCGTGCGCGGGCGCCCGCGCAGGCGGCCGTCGTCGTCCTTGGGTCGCGTCGCGCGCACGGCCGGCCGGTCGCGGATCGGGTCGTGGGTCACGAGCGAGGAGAATCCGCCCAAGCGACCCGCGAGGTCAACCCCGCGTGCCCGTCGAGGCGCGTGGTGTACGCGGCCGGCGCAGGGCGCGCGCGGCGACGCGCTGAAAGGCGTTGCGCATGGCGATGCCGTCTCGGTAGCGCTTCTTCTCGTCGACCTCGATGCTGCGCTCGAGGAACGCGATGAACGCCGGGTCGAGGTTGCGTCGTAGGCGCGCGCGGCCGGGCAGCGGCGAGGCGAACGGCCACTCGGGGAGCGCGCCGCTGAACATGCGGTAGAGCACCAGCCCCGTCGAGAACACGTCCGACCGGAACGAGACACGGCCCATCGCCTGCTCGGGCGCGATGTACCCGACCGTACCCGTGCCGGAGCCGCTGCGAGAGCCTGCGCCGTGCAGGACCTTCGCGATGCCGAAGTCGCCGAGGCGCAGACGGCCGTCGGCGAAGAGGATGACGTTGTCGGGCTTGATGTCGCAGTGGACGACGCGCTGCTCGTGCGCGTACGCGAGCGCGTCGAGGAGCTGAGCGGCGTATTCGAGCGCGGTCTGCGGGCCGAGGCGGTAGCCGAGCCGATCGTCGAGGGAGCGCTCTCCGAGCGGGGTCGCGATCAGGAAGTGGCCGTCGACGCGGGTGGCGTTCTTCAGGGGCAGCACGTTCGGGTGCTCGAGCTTCGCCAGCAACCGGACCTCGCGGCGCATGACGTCGTTCATACTGCCGGCAAAGAGGTGGCGGTGCGGTATCTTGAGGGCGACGTGGAGCCCCTCGATCGTGTCGTAGGCGTGGTAGACCGTCGCAAACCCGCCTTCGGCCAAACGCTTGCGAATACGGTACTTTCCGAGCCGCTGACGCACCCGGACGGGCGCGGGTTCGGCGGGAGAAGGGGTCGTGATGGCTCTCTGGGACGAGACCCGCCGAGCGAGCGAGCGCATGCCCTCTGGTATCGCTCAGCCGCGGCGCTCGTCAACCGTTAGTTGAGGGGGCGCCGAGCGAACGCCCGCGTCAGTCGCGCGCCTTCGGCTTGGCGAAGGAGATGTAGGGGATGCTGTGCATCGCGTTCGGCGCGGCGGAGGTCCGGCTCGGCCACCGGGACCGCGGCGGCAGCGACGGCAGCGGCGGCAGCGACGGCAGCGACGGCAGCCGGTGCACGCTCGACGATCCCTCGCGCACGGGATCGGACGGCGCCGGGAGCAGGCTCGGCGAGGGCGGCTCCGAGCCAGCCAGCACCGGCGGCAGCGACGGCAGCGCGCTCGGCGCGGGCAGCGCCGGGACCAGGCTCGGCACGGGCGGCTCCGAGCCGGCGAGCACCGCGCTCTCGACGCTGCCGTGGGAGGTGGCCGCCCACGACGGCAAGGAGCTCTCGAGGGGAGCACGACCCTCGCCGCGATCGGCGGAGGGGGGACGCGCCGAGCGGCGCACCTCGGACTGCGCTCGCGCGCGCGAGCCGGCGACGGGGGGCTCGGCGTGG
>JAGQJE010000022.1 GCA_020430775.1 Myxococcales bacterium | reverse complement strand
GAGGCGGTCGCCGCCGCGTGTGAGGGCGCGGAGTACGTCGTGCACATGGCGTCGATCGCCGGCGTCGACACCGTGCTGAAGAACCCCGTGCCCACGATGGAGATCTCGCTCGAGGGCACGATGAACGTGCTACGCGCGTCGGTCGCTCAGCCCGACATCAAACGCTTCATCGACTTCTCGACGAGCGAGGTCTTCGGCAGCTACGCGTTCCGCGTGCGCGAGGCCGACGTGACGAGCCTCGGCGCGGTCGGCGAGGCGCGCTGGACCTACGCGGTCAGCAAGCTCGCGACGGAGCACCTCGCGCACAACTACTACAAGCAATACGGGCTGCCCTCGGTGGGCATCCGCCCGTTCAACATCTACGGCCCCGGGCAGGTCGGAGAGGGCGCCGTCCACGCGTTCGTCGTGCGCGCGCTGCGGGGCGACCCGATCGACATCCACAACGAGGGCGATCAGATCCGCTCGTGGTGCTTCATCGACGACATCGTCGACGGCGTGCTGATGGCGCTCGAGAACGACGCGGCGATCGGCGAGAGCTTCAACATCGGCAACCCGCGAAGCACGGTCACCATCTACCAGCTCGCGCGACTCATCGTGAACCTCGCGGAGAGCGACTCCGAGATACGCTTCGTCCCGTGGGACTTTCCCGACGTCGAGCTGCGCATCCCGGACGTCAAGAAGGCCGAGCAGCTCCTCGGCTTCCGCGCCCACGTCGATCTCGAAGACGGCCTGCTGCAGACGCTCGACTGGTACCGCACCCAGATGAAGTGAACCGCGCCGGGCTGCGCGGGCGCGACGTCCGGAGCGGGTGCAGGATCGAGATCGGGCACGGGATCGGGCACGGGATCGGGCACGGGCTCGGACGCGGGCGCGGGGGAGGGCGCGCGGTGTTGACCTCTTCGTGCAAGGTTGACACGCTGATCCCGTGGCAGGGCGTCGCGTTTATCCGCTCGATCAGGTGCGAGCCGACGGTTGGTTCGATGATCTCCTGCGGGACTCCGCAGCGATGCGGGAGCTGACCGACGCGCTCGGCTCGGCGACCGTGGCGCTCAGCGTGCTCGCGGGGCTGCACAT
>JAGQJE010000174.1 GCA_020430775.1 Myxococcales bacterium | reverse complement strand
TGACGAACGGCGGCCGGCTGCTCGTGTTGGCGCTGTAGCCGCCGGTCGATGACGGGGCGGCTGCCCGCCGTGGGGCAGCGCGGGCCGCGTCCGTCTAATGCGCAGAAGACATATTATGTAAAGTCCCCTGTGTAGCCGGTTCAGGCGCTTGGAGGCGGGTTGCTGGGGACTTTACATAATATGCTGGGGGTGGTTGCCGTGTGTCGGGGGGCTGCTGTGCTCCGCGCCGTTGCCATGTGTCGGGGGGTTGCTGGGTCCGCGGCGTTGCCGTGTGTCGGGGGGCTGCTGAGTCCCCGGGTTAGCGGCCTTTGAAGACTGGGGGGCGCTTTTCCGCGAACGCGGCGAGCGCTTCGAGGCGGTCCTCGGAGTGCAGCGTGCGCTCGTAGCACCTGCGCTCGGCGGCGAGGCCGTCGGCGAGCGGGAGGTCGCGGGCGTGGTCGATCGCTTCTAGCGCAGCTTCGACCGCGATCGGCGGTTTGGCCGCGAGCGCTTCGGCGAGCTCCACCGCGAGCGCCCGGGTCGCCGCGGCGCTCGCCGCGACCTGGGCGACGAGACCCCACGCGAGCGCTCGCTCGGCGCTCAGCCGATCGCCGAGGAGGATGACCTGCTTTGCGCGCGCTTCCCCTACGAGCTTGGTCAGCCGCTGCGTGCCGCCGGCTCCCGGGATGACCCCGAGGCCGACCTCCGGCAGCGCGAGCGTCGCGCCGGCCGCCATCACGCGCAGGTCGCACGCGAGCGCGAGCTCGAAGCCGCCGCCGAGCGCGGTCCCGTTCACGGCGGCGACCACGGGCTTTCGGCACGCGTCGAGCGCGCCGAAGACGGCGTCGTACCGCTCGAGTCGGTCCGACACCTCCGCGACGCTCATCGCGCGTCGCTCGACGAGATCGGCGCCGGCGCAGAACGCGCGCTCACCGCTGCCCGTCAGCACGGCGGCGCGCAGCGCCTCGTCGCGCTGCAGATCGTCAATCGCCCGCGCGAGCGCCTCGAGCGTCGGCCCGTCGAAGGCGTTGCGCCGCGCCGGCCGATCGAGCGTCCACACCGCCACCGCGCCCGCGCGCGTCATCTGCAACCCGTCGGTCCGCTCCACGCGCATCCCTCGGTGGTCTGCCGTCCATGTTACCCGCGAGACCTTGACGTCCGCCGCTCGGGCACCAAACATCGCGCGATGGAACGCGCAACCCTGCTCGCCATCGTAAAGGCCACCCCCGGCGTCACCGCGGACAAGGCCGGCCGCTTCACGGTCGACTCGGAGTACCGCGTGTCGCTGTATCTAGGCAAGCCCGGCGCCGCGATGGAGCTCGACCGCGTCGAGGCGATCGTTCTAAACGAGGAGTTCTGTCGGGTGCTCGCGGGGCCCGGCCCGACGCACTACTTCCTCGCCTACGACGCCGTGCACGCGCTCTCGGCCTTGCCGCCCGAGGTGGATTCACGCCGGAGCGCCGGGTTCAGTTGATACGCTGGCTGCCATGACCGAGCGAATACTGGTCTGCGATGACGAGGCGAGCCTGCGCGAGATGCTGGCGATTCTGTTGAAGCGCCATGGCTACGAGGTCGACCAGGCGTCCGGTGTGCGCGACGCGTTCACCCAGCTCGGCAAGGAGGACGCCTACGACGTCGTCATCACCGACCTGAACATGCCGGACGGCTCCGGCATGGACGTGCTCGACAAGGCGCGTGAGCGCGACGTGAACACGCAGGTCGTCATGGTGACGGCGTTCGGGTCGACCGAGCTCGCCGTCGACGCGATGCGCCGCGGCGCTTACGACTACATCCAAAAGCCCTTCAAGAACACAGAGCTGCTGGCGACCCTCGAGAAGGCGCTCGAAAAGCGCGCCATCGTCGACGAGAACCGGGAGCTGCGCGCGCGGGTCCGCGCCGGGCTCGCCGGTGGCGGCGATCTCATCGGTGAGAGCCCCGCGATGCGGCAGCTCATGTCGCTCGTGCACCGGGCCGCGAGCTCGACGTCGAGCGTCCTCATCACGGGCGAGAGCGGCACCGGCAAGGAGATGGTCGCGCGCGCCCTGCACTTCCAAGGGCCCCGCGGCGACAAGCCCTTCGTGGTCGTCAACTGCGGCGCCTTGCCGGAGACGCTGATGGAGAGCGAGCTCTTCGGCCACGAAAAGGGCGCGTTCACGGGAGCGAACCGCAAGAACGAAGGCCTCGTGCGCTCGGCGGAGGGCGGGACGCTCTTCCTCGACGAGGTGGGCGAGCTGCCCGCGTCGCTCCAGGTCAAGCTCCTGCGGGTGCTGCAGGAGCGGCGCGTGCGCCCGGTGGGCGGCTCGAACGAGGTGTCGGTCAACGTCCGGGTGGTCGCCGCGACCAACCGCGACGTCGAGCGCGAGGTCACCGAGGGCACGTTCCGCGAGGATCTCTTCTACCGCCTGAACGTCATCCGCCTGAACCTGCCGCCGCTGCGTGACCGGCCGGAGGACATCGCCCCGCTCGCCCTGCACTTCCTCGAGAAGCACAACGTGCTGCAGGGCCGGCGCCTCGCGCTCTCGGACGACGCCACGGCGTGGCTCAAGACCCAGACGTTCCCCGGCAACGTCCGCGAGCTCGAGAACACCATCGAGCGCGCGGTGGCGCTCGCCGACGGGCCGCTCGTAGAGCCCAGCGACCTCACCGAGCGGCCGCTCGCCGCGGCTGGCTTCGAGCCCAGCGCGCCCACCGACCTGCCGCTCGACGGTTTCAGCCTCGACGACTACCTGGCCGCGGTCGAGCGGCGCGTGCTCTACCAGGCGCTCGAACAATCGAACGGCGTGCGCACCAACGCGGCCAAGCTGCTTGGGATGAGCTTCCGGTCATTCCGATACCGCCTCGCGAAGTACGAGGGCGACTCGTAGCAGCCGGTTCAACACGATGGCCCGACGGCTGCGCCGGTGGCACAAGCTGTGCTACTGTGACGGTGCTGCCGTCCGTTCGTGTCGCCATGTGGGGACCTGCCGGACCAAGGGCGCCAACGGAGGGATGGATGAGTCACCGCAAGCCACACATCGCGGCTGGATTTTCGCTGATCGAGCTGATGGTCGTCGTGATCATCGTCGGGGTGCTCGCCGCGCTCGCCGTGCCGACCTTCGTCAACTACATCTACAAGTCGCGGATGTCCGAGGCGACGAACTTCCTCGGCGACATTCGCCAAAAGCAGGAGAACTACCGCTCCGAGTTCGGGCAGTACGCGAACGTAGGCGCCACCTGGACGCCGACGGGGACCCCCGGCACCGGGAAGATGGCCTGGCCCGCGCCGGCCTCGATACCCGAGTGGACCCAGCTCGGTGCGCACCCGGACGGGCCCGTTCGGTTTCAATACCGCACCGAGGCGGGAGATCCCGGCACCGCGATGGCCGGCGGCTGTGCCACGGGGACGACCGGAAATTCGACCGACTTCTGGTTCATGGCGCAGGCGCAAGGTGACCTCGACGCCGATGGTACGATGGTGACCGTCGAGGCATGCTCCAACACGGACACGCTGTGGATCTCGAGCCCGAAGGGTTGGGATTGACCCACCGCTGCGCGTGGCTTGCGCGCGGGAACGAACGCACCTAACCCTGGTGCCAACGGGATCCCTTCGCGATGCGGCCGCCCTACTCTCAGACCCTGCCGTTGCGGGCGCGCGCCCGCAACGCGCTCTCCGTCGCCACGCACAACCTCGCCATCCAGGACGGCGCGGCGCTGCTCTTTCACGCGTACCTGCTCATGCGCGCGTTCGCCGCGCCGGACAGCCTGGACGCCCACCTCGCCCGCGGTGACACGCTCGCGCTCTTCGTGATCACGGCGTCGACCGTGCTGCTCTGCAGAGGCGAGATCCTCCCGCCGGGACGCGCCCGCGCCCTCGTCTACCGGCTCGGCCTCTTCGTGCCGATCCTCCTGTCGTACTTCGAGATGCGCCACCTGCTGCCGGCGCTCCAGGTCGAACTCTTCGACGAGCGGCTGCGCGCCATCGACGACCTGCTCCTCGGCGTGACCCCGTCGGTGTGGCTCGCGCGCTTCGACCACCGCCCGACGGTCGAGTGGCTCTCGTTCTTCTACTACGCCTACTTCTACCTGCTCTCGGCCATCCTCCTGCCGCCGCTCTTCCTCGGCTCCGGCCGCCGCCTGGTGGAGCTGATGACCGGCGCCTTCGTGGTCGCGGCGGTCGGGCACTCGCTCTACACGCTCGTGCCGGGCGCCGGGCCGTACGCGACGATCCACTTCGCCGAGCCCATCGACGGCGGCTTCTGGTGGCGTCAGGTCGTGGCGACCGTCGACGCCGCGGGGGCGCACCTCGACATCTTCCCTTCGCTCCACACGGCCTACCCGCTCTTCTTCGCGATGCACGCGTTCGGACACCGAGACCGCGGTGTGTTCCGCTATACGTGGCCGTTTCTGGCGTTCTTCGCGGCGAACATCATCGTCGCGACGATGTTCCTCCGGTGGCATTGGTTCGCCGACGTGCTCGCGGGCGTCTGCCTCGCCGTGGTGGCGCGGCAGCTCTCGGTCGCCGTCGCGAACCTCGAGGACCAACGCGCGCTGCGCGAACCGCGGCAGCCGGTCTGGGAGCCGCTCTTTCGGTAGGAACGCCCGCCACGAGCGGGCTACCCAGCCAGCGGGTCCCGCCGCCACGAGCGGGCGGCGAGGTGCGCCCGGCCGGCGGCGCGGCCCTCAGCGATCGTCTTCGCCGTTCTGCAGCTCGGCGACGCGGTCACACGCCACCGAGCTGCCTGTCTCGTCGCACACGGCCTGCGCGCAACCGAGCGCGTCGTAGTTGCCCGGCGTGCACTTGATGAACGGCCCCTCGGGAGTGTCTTCGAAGTAGCTCGACGGCATCTTCGAGTCGTCGAGCAACGTGTTGATGTAGTCGTACTCGTCCATCGTGCCGTTCGGCGTCTGCATGTCGCTGCCGGCGTAGTAGAGCTTCTTCGGGTCGTTCTGCAGGAGATCGATGAGCTTCGCCGCGCCTGTGATGTCGCTCAGGCTGCCGCCCGCGTCCTCGAAGCCCGGGATGGTGATGCAGTGGCTGTCGTTCGTCTTCCGCCAAAACGGGATGAAGTAGCTGAGGTTGTCGAACTGGTCGTACTGAAGGCGCATGAGGTGGATGTCGTCCCACCAGTAGCGGTAGATCAGCGCGCGGTCGTTCGGGTCACGCACGTTGAGCATGTTCGACGCGGCGTCGGTCACGTAGAAGCGCTCGTACGAAAAGACCGAGTAGTTGTAGTCGAGCCGGAAGAACGAGATCCCGAGGTGATCGTGCGGGAACTTCTGCGCGAGGAGCGAGCTGAGGTTGCCGAAGTCCTCGATGACCGGCTCGGCGCCCGGCACCTGCCGCAGGACGCTGTCGAGGTCCCACGAGTCCCGGACCTTGAGGTGGAGCGGGCGTGAGCGCGCGGTCGGGGAGAGCTCCGGAAAGACGGGGCCTGCGTCATCGAGCATGTAGCCCCGGTTCGGGCGCAGGGCCTTCCGGACGAAGTAGTAGTTCGCGAGCGTGCCGCCGCCGCCGGCGCTGCAGCCGGTGACCATCATCCGGTCCACGTGCGGAAACTTCCGCTTCAGCTCGTCGAGCACGAGCATCACGTCCTTGTGGCCCTGGTGGTGCCACAGCAGGGTGTTCGAAGGGTCCTCAGGGTCGACGTACGTGATGTCCCGGTTGCCCGTGTGTAGGTCGCCGGTGCAGTAGGGGATGAAGACCTTGTTCCACGACGCCATCGGGTTGACTTGGTCGATATTCGACAGGGTCGGCAGCGCCGTGTCGAAGGGCATCGCGAGCTCGTAGTTGCCGTTGTCATCCTTGATGATGTGGATGGCGTCCGTGAGGCCCGCGTTCTCGAGGATCGTCCGGACCTGGTCGACGGAGACCTCGGGTGGGAGGCCGAAGGTCTGCCAGGCCTCTGAGAGGTTGTCCGGGATGCCGTGCGGGTGGGCCGCGCCGCGGATGCCGCCCTTGCCGCTGCAGCTCTCGTAGTCCCAGCACGCTCCACCGGGCTCGAAGTAGATGACCACGTTGTCGCTGGGCTTGGCCGGGTACTGGACGAAGTACTTGTACTGGCTGCCGTCGCCGCAGACGGCACCCGGCGGCTCAAACTTCAGCCACTTGCCCCGATCGGACTCCGGAACCTGCGGGCTCGCGTCGCTGCCGCCGCAGCCAGCCGCAACGAGGGACACCAAGATGAGGACAGCCCAGCGCTTCACACGCATCATGGCGCCGAGGATACACGCTCCCGCGCCGGCCGGCCGCCGAAAATCGGCGAAAAACGTCGTTCTGAGCGCGGCTGCGGATGCGGCTGCCGCGGCCGCATCGCGCCGCTCATCTCGCGACGTCGACCCAGCCCACCTCGAGGATCTGCTCGAGCACGATCGGCGCGATGGCGACTAGGAAGCCGCGCCGTCCGCCGTTGATCAGGAGCCGGTCGAGCGAACGGATGCTCGCCTGGGCGTAGACGGGCATCGCCTGCCGCGTCCCAAAGGGAGAGATGCCGCCGACTTGGTACCCCGTGAGCCGCTCGGCCGTCGCTTGCGTGCACGGCTCGACGTGCTTCACCCCGAGCTCGCGCGCGAGCGCCTTCGTCGAGACCTCGTGGTCGCCGTGCATCAGCACGAGGAGCGGGGCGCGCGCGTCATCCTCCATCACGAGGGTCTTGACCACCGTGTGCTCGTCGACGCCGAGCGCCTGTGCGCTCTGGGCCGTGCCGCCGTGCGGGACGTAGGCGTACAGGTGCGGCTCGAACGCGACGGCCGCGTCCCGCAGCGCCCGCACGGCCGCGGTCCCAGGGCAGTGGGCTGCGTCGAGCTCGCGCCGTCGCTTGGCCATGGTCGGTCAGTCGCGCTCGCCCTCGATGACGGTGCTCCGCCCGGCGTAGACGGCGCCCGGGCCGAGCAGCTCCTCGATGCGCAGTAGCTGGTTGTATTTGGCGATGCGCTCGGAGCGCGACGCGGAGCCGGTCTTGATCTGGCCGACGCCCGTCGCGACCGCGAGGTCGGCGATGAAGGTGTCCTCGGTCTCGCCGCTGCGGTGCGAGACGACCGATGAGTAGCCGTTGAGCGCACCGAGCCGGATCGTGTCGAGCGTCTCCGTCACGGTGCCGATCTGGTTGACCTTGATGAGGATCGAGTTCGCGACGCCGAGGTCGATGCCGCGCTGCACGCGCTGTGGGTTGGTGACGAAGATGTCGTCGCCGACGAGCTGCACGCGGTCACCCAGCCGATCGGTGAGCGCGGCCCAGCCGTCCCAGTCGTCCTCGTCCATCCCATCTTCGATGCTGATGATCGGGTAGCGATCGACGTAGCCGGCGAGGACATCGGCGAGCCCCTCGGCGTCCACCTCGCGCTTGTCGATGGTGTAGCGCTTGGCGCGCGCGTCGTAGAATTCGCTCGCGGCGCAGTCGACGGCGATGGCGATGTCGTCGCCCGGCGCGTATCCGGCGCGCTCGATCGCGCGCATGATGTACTGGAGGGCCTCCTCGTTGTTCGCGAGCCGCGGTGCGAACCCACCCTCGTCGCCGACGCTCGTCGCGAGGCCCGCGTCCGACAGGAGCTTCTTCAGGTGATGGAAGGTCTCGGCGCCGGCGCGCAGCGCTTCGGCGAAGGTCGGCAGGCCGACGGGGAAGATGAGGAACTCCTGGATCTCGAGGCCGCTGTCGGCGTGGACTCCGCCGTTGATCACGTTCATCTGCGGTGCGGGCAGGACCCTCGCCTGGGCGCCTCCGAGGTAGCGCCACAGGGGAAGCCCCACCGCGTCGGCCGCGGCCCGCGCGGTCGCCATCGAGACGCCGAGGATCGCGTTCGCGCCGAGGCTCGACTTCGACGCGGTGCCGTCGAGCCCGCACATCGCGGTGTCGACCCCGGCCTGGTCGAGCGCGTCGAGGCCGACGATCTCCGGGCCTATGCGTTCGACGACGTGCGTGACGGCGCTGCGGACGCCCTTGCCACCGAAGCGGCTCGAGTCGCCGTCGCGGAGCTCGTGCGCCTCGTGCTCGCCCGTCGACGCGCCGGACGGCACCGCGGCCCTGCCCATCGCGCCGCTCGCGAGGTGCACGTCGACCTCGACGGTGGGGTTGCCGCGCGAGTCGAGGATCTCGCGGGCCGCTACGCCGATGATGTCCGTCATGGAGCTCTCCTCGCGCCTTCGCGCGGCCGGTCGCGCTCGCCTCGAGCGCGCACGCTGAACGCTGGCTGGATAGCGACCGGTCTCCCGCCTGTCAATCGCCGGCGGGGCGCAGACGCGTGGAGCGGGACTTCGGATCGGGCGCGGGGTCGGGAGCGGGGTCGGGAGCGGGCGCGGGGTCGGGAGCGGGCGCGGGGTCGGGGGGACGGGGGTGGTTGGTGCGGCGTGGGAGTGCTCATGCGCGGCGCGCGGGTGCTACCGTGCCGCCGTGTCGATCTTCGCGCTGCTGCCTTGGTTTCGGTTGACGACCGTCGATCTCCCGCTTCCGGTCCCGCTCCCCGGCGTTGGCGCGCACCTGCCGGTCCCGGTCTTCGGGGCCCTGATGTGGTTCGGGCTGCTGGTCGGCCTGCGCACCGGCATCTGGTTCGCGAAGCGCACGGGCGTGGACGCGGGCAAGGCGTTCGAGCTCGGGGTCGTCACGATCGGCGCCGGCCTGCTCGGCGCGGGTCTCTTCAGCGGGCTCTTCTATTACCCGGAGCGGGTGTGGGAGGTGCTGCAGCACCCGAGCCACGTCTTCACCACCTTCTTCGGGCTGTCGTCGTACGGCGGTCTGCTCGGCGGCCTGCTCGGCGCGCTCTGGTGGCGCCGCGCGCGCCGCGCGCCCTTGCTCCCCATCGGCGAGGCGGCCGCGTTTTGCATCCCGTTTGGGTGGTTTTGGGGACGCGTCGGCTGCACGGTCGTGCACGATCATCCGGGCCGCGTGACCGACTTTCCGCTCGCATTCGCGGACTTCCACGTCGGGCTGCCACCCTACCAGCCCCGGCACGACCTCGGCTTCTATGGCGCGCTGGTCTGGCTCGCCATCGCCGTCGTGTTCGCTTGGCTCGCGCGCACGCGGCGGCCGTGGGGCTTTTACGTTGGGCTGCTCCCGCTGCTCTACGCGCCGGCGCGCTTCGCGCTCGACTTCCTGCGCACGGGCCCGCTCGACTACGGCGACGCTCGCTACGTGGGGCTCACGCCGGCGCAGTGGATCTCGCTCGTGCTCGCGGTCGGGGGCTGGGTGATCTTCCGCCGCGCCCTCGAGCGGCCCCGTTACGAGGTGCCGCCCGCGCTGCGCCCCCGAGTGGACGTGGCGACCGCGGCGACCGCCCTCCATGGGCGCTCCGGCGAGCGCGCGCCCGGCTGACGAAGCGCCCGCGCGCGCCGCACCTCGCGGCCATCACTTGAGCGTGACGACCGTGAGCCTGTCGCCGCCCTCTTCCATCGTCCCGGGGCGGAAGGCCTCGACGTAAGCGCGGTCTTGCTCGAGCCGCTCGCGGACGGCCCCGCGCAGCGCGCCCGAGCCGACGCCGTGCACGATGAAAGCGGCCCGGCGCTGGTCGCCGTAGAGTCGGTCGAGGAAGCTCTCGAGCATGCTCAGGGCGTCGTCGACGCGGAGCCCGCGCAGGTCGAGCGTGTTGTCGCGTGTCTGGACCGCGATCGGCGGCGCAGCGGGCGAAGCCGCCGGCGCAGGACGCGGACCCGGCCGAGCGACGCGGCGGGGCGGGAGC
>JAGQJE010000021.1 GCA_020430775.1 Myxococcales bacterium | reverse complement strand
GGGGCGCTGGGAGGAAAATCGTACTGCGCTTGACGACATGCGCTTGACGACATGCGTCAAGGAGCTATTATGTCGCCCATGCCCACCACACACCCCCTCGCGATGGCGCTCGTAGAGCCCGTCCCCGACCCCATCCTCTCGCCGCCTCACGAGCCCCCCTCGTGGGGCCGTCCGCTCCCGCGGCTGCTGAACGACGTCGCTCGAGCGCAGCACCGGGTGCTCTCGCTCGAGCTAGCCGGGCGCCTCGAGACGCGTCCGCGGCGCTCGGCTGCGCTCCGGCGCGAACTCGAGCGCGCCCGCGTCTCCGCATTCGTCGCGGAGCTGCGTTGCGCCGCCGCTGGCGGTGCGTCGTGAGCGCCCCCATCGGCACCACGCCGCCGGCGGACCTCCTCCGATCCGGTGCCCTGCGCACCCTCGCGCACGCGATCGACGCGCTCTCACGCGACCGCTCGGAGGCGACGCTCGACCAGGTCGTCCAGGCCGCCGCCGATGCCGACGAGGCGGTGCGCGCCTCGAGCGTGCTCGACTCCCTCGCCGCGCATGACCACTCGTACCCGACGCGGTTCCTCATCGAGGCCGTCGCCCGAGAGCTGCGCGTGTACGCCGACGTCGAGCGGCCGTATGCGCGCGTGCGCGCGGACCGCGCCCTCCTCGAGGCGGCGTCGTGAGGCCGACGACCGCGCTCCGGCTCCTTGCGGGCCTCGACACACTCCCCGCCGAGCCGGCTCTGCGCCCGGAGACCCTCCGCAGCGCGCGGATCCTCGCCGACGACCTCGATCGTGTGTGCTCCGAGATGGAGTGCGTCGAGTCGGGCGATCGCGCCCGGCTCCGCCGCCAGTGTCGCGAGATCGAGCGGATCGCCGCCGACCTCGCGGCGGTAGGGGTCGACGTGAGAGGAGCCGCGCTGTGACCGCCCCGCGCATCCACCGCGTCGAGCTAGACAGCGCCGCCGACCCGCGCATCCCCGCGTGGGCCGCCGACGCCACGGCCCGCGGCCTCGAGGCCCGCCTCGTGATCACCCGGGACCGCGACCGCCAGGACGACTGGCGCGTGGTCTTCGAGATCGTCGACCCGTGGCCGTGCCCGCAGGTGAGCGCGTGGTTCGACACCACCACGCCCGACGCCGGCGCGACGAGGGCCGGCAGACCCGAACGGAGGACCGCATGAGGCTGTACGAGCTCGCAGCCGAGTACCAGGCGGTGCTCGATGAGGTGGCCGACGCCGAGGGCGTCCTCGACGAGGACCTCGAGG
>JAGQJE010000173.1 GCA_020430775.1 Myxococcales bacterium | reverse complement strand
GGGCGGCCGCCGGCGGCGCCCTCGCCCACCTCGGCGACCCGCGCGGGGCCGACGCGCTCCGGCGCGTGCTGCGCGCGTGGCGCTCGGACGGCCGGGGGTACGCCGTCGCGACGGTCGGGGCGCTGCGGCTCACGAGCCTCGCCGACGAGGTCGCCCGCCTCGCCGACCGCCCCCGCGGCGTCGATCCCGACACCCTCCGCGTGGCGCTCTCGCAGCTCGCCCCGCTCAGCGCCGCCGCGCGCACCGCGCTCGAGCGACTCGCTCCGGGGTCGCCCTCTTCGGCCCCCGACCCCCGCAGCACCCTGCCCTGAGGCGCGGCGCGCCGCGCAACCGACGCCCTTCGAGGCCCCCGCTATGCCGCTCTTCGACACCCACTGTCACCTCGACGATCCTCGCTTCGCGGACGACCGCGCCGCCGTCATCGAGCGCGCCATCGCCGCCGGGGTCGAGCGGATGACCACCATCGGCTGCGCGGACACCCCGGACGCGGTCGGGCGCGCCCTCGACATCGCGAAGGCCGCTCCGGAGCGCATCACGGCGACCGTCGGCGTCCACCCGCACGACGCCTCGAAGCTCGACGACGCCCTCTTCGCGGCCCTCGAAGCGGCCGCTCACGACCCGCTCGTCGTGGCGATCGGCGAGACCGGGCTCGACTACCACTACGACCACTCCCCCCGCCCCGCGCAGCAGGCCGCGTTGCGGCGGCAGATCGCGCTCGCGCGGGCGGTCGGCAAGCCGCTCGTCATCCACACGCGGAGCGCGCCGGAGGACACGCTCGCCATCCTGCGCGATGAGCGTGCGCGAGACGTCGGCGGCATCATCCACTGCTTCAGCGAAGACGCGCCCTTCGCCAAGGCGGCGCTCGACCTCGGGTTCGTGAGCTCGTTCAGCGGCATCGCCACGTTTCGATCCGCCGAGGCCGTCCGGGAGGCGGCCCGCGCGCTGCCGAGCGACGCGATCCTCGTCGAGACGGACGCCCCTTACCTCGCCCCCATCCCGCACCGCGGCCGGCGCAACGAGCCCGCGTACGTCGAGCACACGGCCGCCCTGCTCGCGAGGGAGCGCGGTGAGGCCCGCGAAGCCTTCGACGCGGCCACCTTCGCGAACGCCCTGCGGGTCTACGGGCTCGCGTGAAAACGGCTTGACGGGCCTTGGGTCGCCCGTATCCTTCCGGCCCTTTCCCCGCGAAGGCTCGCGGATCGATCCCGCACGGAGCACGCTGTGAACAAGCACCCCGGACTCATCGGCACGAAGCTCGGCAACACCCAGATCTTCGAGGAAGACGGGGCGGTCCGTCGGGTGACCGTGATCCAGGCCGGCCCCTGCGTGGTGCTGGCGAAGCGCACCGAGGCGAGCCACGGGTACACCGCCCTGCAGCTCGGCTTCGGCGAGCGCCCGGACAAGCGCGTCAGCAAGCCCGAGGCCGGCTACTACAAGAAAGCCGGCGCCGACAAGGCCCCGCGCGTCGTGCGTGAATTCCGCGTCGAGCCGGAGGTCGCCGAGCGCTTCGAGGTCGGCCAGACCATCAAGCCGTCCGACCTCTTCAGCGCCGGTCAGTTCGTCGACGTCTCCGCGAAGAGCAAGGGCCGCGGCTTCGCCGGCGTGATCAAGCGCCACAACTTCCGCGGCGCGGGCACGGTCGGGCACGGCACGCACGAGTACAAGCGTCACGGCGGCTCGATCGGCCAGAACATGACGCCCGGCCGCACGTTCCCGGGCATGCGCATGGCCGGCCAGTACGGCAACAAGCGCGTCACGCTGCTGAACCTGCGCGTCGTGCGCGTCGTCGACGAGGACAACCTCGTGCTGGTCGAGGGCGGCGTCCCGGGCGCCCGCAACGGCATCGTCACCGTGCGCAGCGCCGTCAAGAAGTCGTCCACCAGCGCGGCCGAGGCGGGCTGAGGGCGTGACGCCCGGCGCGACACCCGCGCCCACGCCCGCAGCGTCGTGAGCCGATCACGGCGCCGCACGCAGGACCATTTCGGTCGCCGCGCCCGGCGCGAGGGCTTCCCGGCGCGCTCCGTCTACAAGCTCGAGGAGATCGACCGGCGCGTCCGCCTGCTCCGCCGCGGCCAGCGGGTGCTCGACCTCGGCTCTAGCCCCGGGAGCTGGGCCATCTACGCCGCCTCGCGCGTCGCGCCGGAGGGCCACGTGCTCGGCGTCGACATCAAGGCCCCGACCGGCGCGCTCCCCGCGCATGTCGAGCACCGCGTCCTCGACGTCTTCGACCTCGACGTCGACGAGCTCGGCGGGCCCGGCTCGTTCGACGTCGTGCTGAGCGACATGGCGCCGAGCACCACCGGGCAGCGCGCCCTCGATCAGTACCGCAGCTTCGAGCTGTACATGCGCGCGCTCGGGCTCGCGTCCGTGCTGCTGCGGCCCCGCGGAGGTTTCGTGGGTAAGATCTTCCAAGGCGCGGAGTTTCCGGAAGCACAGGCCGCGACGAGCGCGCTCTTCGACAAGGCGCGGGTGCTGCGCCCGGACGCGACCCGCGACAGCAGCTACGAGGTCTTCCTCGTCGGCCTCGGTCGCAACGACGCCCCGCCGCTCGCCTGAGCTCTCACGCCGCTCGGGCCCCGCAGGCCGCCCGGGCGGCTCAGGCGTCGACGGCGTGCGCGTGGAAGCGCCGCACCGCGTCGAGCAGCCGCTCGCGCAGGGCCTCGAGCCGGGCCGGCTCCCGGACCTTGCCGCCCTTCCCGGGCGCGCCCCCCGCCGCGGGCGTGGCGTCCGCCACGTAGAACACATCGGCGACCCGGTTGCCTTCGGTGTTGACCTTCGAGACGGCGATCGACAGGCCGCTCTCGTAGAGCTCCTTCGCCACGACGTGCAGCAAGCCCGCGCGGTCGCGCGTGAACACCTCGACGATCGTGAAGCTCGCCGAGCCCTCGTTGTCGACGCGGACCTCGGTGGGGACGTCGGGGCTGCGCCGCAGCGCCCACGGCGGCGTGGACGGCGACCGCGCGATGAGCGCCTCGGCGCTGACGTCGCCCGCGAGGCGCCCGACGAGGTCCCGCTCGAGCCGCTCCGTGAGCCCGTCGCCCGCCTCGAAAGCCCGCCCGGACGCGCGCACGTAGAAGATGTCGACCGCTTCGGTGTCGCCCTCGGCGATCTCGCGCGAGAAGATCGCCGCGCTCACGATGGCCAGTCGGTGGGCCGTCAAGACCGCCGCGACGTCCGCGAGCAGCCCTGGGCGATCGTCGGTGAACACGGTGAGCTCGGCGAGCTCTTCGCTCGGCCCGGGGCCGAGGGTGATGGCGACCGGGCGCTCTCGGCGGTCTCGCGCGGCGCGCGCGTGGCGCCGGATGACGTCCACCGGGGTCGACAGGAAGTATCGGTCGGGCATCTGCTCGAGGAACTTCAGCAGCTCGGCCTCGCCACGGTCGCCGACGAAGCCGACCCGCGCCTCGGCGCGGATCTCGGCGGCCCGTCCGGCCACCGAGAGCGCACGCTCACCAAGCTCGAAGAAATCGAGGATTGCGAAGTAGAAATCCTCGAGCATTCGAGCTTTCCACGAGGTCATCGCGGTGGGGTTGACGGTGGACAGCGCCGCGACCGTGAGCACGTACAGGTCGCGGAGCCGGTCCATCGTGCCTACCCGGTGCGCCATCTCGCGGATGGAGTCTGGGTCCGAGATGTCGCGCTGCGTCGCCCAGCGGTACAGCGAGCCGTGCTCCTGGACGAGCCAGCAGACGTGCTCGACGTCGAGCGGCGACAGCCCGAGCCTCGTGGCGATGTCGCGCGCGAGCGCGGCGCCGTGGTCCGCGCGGTCGCGCCCGAAGGTGCGGCCTATCGAGTGCAGAAGCGTCGCCAGGAAGAGCGGCGTGCGGCGGGGCGCCTCCGTCGCGAGCCGGGTCGCGAGGGTGAGCTCGTGGTGGTCGCCGCGGATGAGCGTGCGGAGCCGGTCGACGCTCTTCACGGCGTGCACGTCGACGGTGTACACGTGGTACACGTCGTGCTGCACCCGGCCGATGAGCGGCTCGAACTCCGGGATCATCGCGGTGAGCAGACCGGTCTCGTGCAGCTCGCCCACCATCGACCCGCCCCGCAGCGGCGGCTCGCTCGTGTCCGTGAGCAGCCGGAGGAACAACGCGCTCGACTGCGGGTCGGCGCGCAACGCGTTGCGCCACGATGGCTCCGCGACGACCCGAGCGATCGCGTCCTTCGCGAAGGGGTACGGCGGCAGGTCGCGCTTGACGACCTGCTGGTAGAGCCGGAGCGCGAGCGAGGGCTCGTCGCGTAGGCCCTGTGTCTGCGCGAGCGTGACGTGGCCGTCGAAGACGAGCGTCCCGTCGCCGAGGTCGGTGGCCTTGGCGCGCCGGCGGCGCGGAGGGCGGCGCGCGCGCACGAGCATGCGCTCGGCGGTGAGCGCCACGATGCGCGCGTGTCGGTAGTACGCCTGCATGAACTGCTCGACGCCGAGCGTGATGCCGTCGACGAACCCGAGGTCGGTCGCGATGTCCTCCTGGTCGGCGAAGGTCAGGCGATCGTGTTGCCGCCCGGCGCGCAGATGCAGGAGGTTGCGGACCCGCCAGAGCATCTCGCGCGCCGCCTCGAGCTCTTCGACCTCACGCGCGAGCAAGGCGCCGCGTCGCACGTAGTCGGTCGAGGTCTCCGCGGCCCACCGCGCGCGCGCGGCCCACTCGGCGACGTCCATGTCACGCAGCCCACCGCGCCCCTGCTTGACGTCCGGCTCGAGCAGATAGAGCGAGCCACCGAAGCGCTCGTGGCGTGCCTCGGTCTCCGCGACGAGCGCGTCGAGGAACTCACCGAGCGCGGGCTCGAAGACCTGACGGCGCGCGGCGTGGCGCAGATCCGCCACGATCGACTGGTCTCCGGCGACCCACCGGAGGTCGATCAGCGTGGTCGCCGTCGGGATGTCCTCGCGCGCGAGGCGCAGCGTCTCGTCGACGCCGCGGACCACGTGACCGATGTGCAGGCCGAGGTCCCACAGCGGGTAGAGGATGCCCTTGGCGAGCGCCTCGACGTGCGGATCACCCGGCTCGTCGCACAAGAACAGCACGTCGACGTCGCTGTGCAGCCCGACCGTGCCCCGCCCGTAGCCGCCCACCGCGACGAAGGCGATGCGCCCGCGGGGTCTGTGACCCGCGTCCCTCGCCGTGGCGGTCGACGCGCAGTACAGCGCGCCGAGCAGCCCATCGAGGACCCGTGCGTGGTGCCGGGCGACGCCGAGCCCGGAGTCGCCGCGGCGGATCGCCTCTTCGAACACGCCTCGATAACCGCCGAGGTAGCCCTCGCACGTCGACCCCAGCGACGGCGACATCTGCCCGAGATCGATGGCCGGTTGAGGATCGACGTCCTGCACGGCGGGGCAGTATGGGAGTCCGCTGCTGCCCCAGCAACCGGGCTCCCGCGCCGTTGAACGGCCCTTGCGGCGTGCTAGCGTCCCGGCACCGTGGCCGGGCTGACGTACAAGGAGGCGGGGGTCGACATCGACGCCGGCGAGCGCCTGGTCGAGCGCATCAAGCCGCTCGCCGCCCGCACGAAGATCCCGGAGCTCCTCGACGGCGTCGGCGGGTTCGCGGGCCTGTGCGCGCTGCCGACGGACATCGCCGACCCGGTCCTCGTGTCGGGGACGGACGGGGTCGGCACGAAGCTCAAGCTCGCGTTCGAGCTCGATCGCCACGACACGGTGGGCGTCGACCTCGTCGCGATGTGCGTGAACGACGTGCTGACGGTCGGCGCGCGCCCGCTCTTCTTCCTCGACTACTTCGCGACGGGCCGGCTCGACGTCGACCGCGCGGAGCAGGTCGTCGCAGGCATCGCCGAGGGCTGCACGCAGGCGGGCTGTGCCCTGCTCGGCGGCGAGACGGCCGAGATGCCCGGCATGTACGCAGACGGCGAGTACGACCTCGCGGGCTTCGCCGTCGGCGTGGTCTCCCGGGCGGCGATCCTCGACCGCAGGCGGGTCCGGCCCGGGGACGTCGTGCTCGGCGTCGCCTCGAGCGGCCTGCACAGCAACGGGTACTCGCTCGCGCGGCGCGTCCTGCTCGGGGCGGCCGCGCCGTGCCGCCTCGACGAGACGCCGCCCGGGCTCGACCGCCCGCTCGGCGAGACGCTCCTCACGCCGACACGCATCTACGCCGGCGCGTGCCGCGCGCTCCTCGCCGCGGCCGAGGTCCACGCGCTCTGTCACGTGACCGGCGGCGGGCTCCCAGGGAACCTCCCGCGCGTGCTGCCGCCGGACGTCGACCTCGTCATCGACGAGCGCGCCTGGCCGGAGCCCGCGATCTTTGGGCTCATCGCGCGCCTCGGAGGCGTCGATCGCGCCGAGCTGCGCCGCACCTTCAACCTCGGCGTCGGGCTCGTCGCGATCGTCCCGCCCGCCGCGGTGTCGGCGGCGATGGCGGCGCTCGAGGGCGCGGGCGAAGCCGTGTTCCGCATCGGCGAAGCCGTCCCGCGAGGCGGCGCGGCCGGGTCCGCCCCGCAGGTGCTCTTCTCGTGAGCCGTGGGCGCGCCCCGACTGGGGACGGGCCTCTGCGCGTCGGCGCGCTCGCGTCGGGCAACGGCTCGAGCCTGCGGGCGATCGTCCGCGCCATCGACGAGGGCGTGTGCCCGGCCGCGGTGGTCGGCGTGATCTCCGACAAGCCGCGCTCGGGTGCCCTCGCCTTTGCGCAGGAGCGGGGGCTGGCGTCGGCGTGCGTCCCGCTCCGCCGGGGCGACGACCGCGCCGCGTGGGACCGCGCCCTCGCCGAGGCGGTGGCGGCGTTCGAACCGGACCTCATCGTGCTGAGCGGCTTCATGCGCGTGCTCGGGCCGCCGCTCCTCGACCGCTTCCCGAACCGCATCCTCAACGTGCATCCGGCGTTGCTCCCGGCGTTTCGGGGGCTCGACGCGCCCGCGCAGGCGCTCGCGGCCGGGGTGCGCATCACCGGCTGCACCGTCCACCTCGTGGACGCGGGCGTCGACACCGGCCCCATCCTCGCCCAGGCCGCGGTGCCCGTGCTGCCGGACGACGACGCGACCACCCTCCACGGCCGCATCCAGGCGCAGGAGGTCGCGCTCTTCCCGCGCGTGGTCTCGTGGATCGCCCGGGGCGCCCTCGCGCTCGACCCGCCGGCCTGGCGCGGCGACCCGGGTGACCCGTCGGTCGCCTTCGCGTGGCCTGCGCCCGGCGACGCCCGCTGACCACCCCCTATGCGGACCGCCCCCTCGCCGGACCGCGGCGGGCAGCGCGGACGCGCGTTTTCCCTCGCTGGCGACCCAAGGCCTGGTATCTTCGGGCGATGGAGCAAGCCCAGGCAACGACCACGCAAAAGCTCACCCTCCGGCAGCTTCTCCGGGTCGCCATCGAGCGCGACGCCTCCGACCTGCACGTCACCACCGACTCGCCTCCACATCTGCGGATCGACGGCGGGCTCGTGCCGCTGCGCACCGCGCCGCTGACGCCCGAGGACACGCGGCGCCTCTGCTACGAGGTGATGACCGAGCAGCAGCAGAAGCGCTTCGAGAACCAGCACGAGCTCGACTTCTCGTTCGGCGTCAAGGGCCTGTCGCGCTTTCGCGCGAACGTGTTCATGCAGCGCGGGGCGGTCTCGGGCGCGATCCGCGCGATCCCCTTCAGCATCCGCACCCTCAGCCAGCTCGGCGCGCCGGCGACCCTGAACGACC
This sequence comes from Myxococcales bacterium, assembly GCA_020430775.1. Classification (GTDB taxonomy): domain Bacteria; phylum Myxococcota_A; class Polyangia; order Polyangiales; family Houyiibacteriaceae; genus JAGQJE01. Next base: position 3,393 of record JAGQJE010000173.1, on the reverse strand, counting down.
TGGCGGGGCTGCCGCGGGGCCTCGTGCTGGTCACCGGGCCGACCGGCTCCGGCAAGTCGACCACGCTGGCTGCGGTCATCGACAAGGTCAACAGCGAGCGACGGCAGCACATCGTCACCATCGAAGACCCCGTCGAGTACCTGCACCCGAACAAGCTCTGCATCGTCAACCAGCGCGAGGTCGGCCAGGACACGGACTCCTTCACCGGCGCGCTGCGATACATCCTGCGCCAGGACCCGGACGTCGTGCTGATCGGCGAGATGCGCGACCAAGAGACGATCCAGGCCGCGCTGACCATCTCGGAGACCGGCCACCTGGTCTTCGCCACCTTGCACACGAACAGCGCCGTCCAGTCGATCAACCGCATCATCGACGTCTTCCCGCCGCACCAGCAGTCGCAGATCCGGGCGCAGCTCTCGATGACGCTGCAGGGCGTCGTCACGCAGATGCTGCTGCCGCGCTCGGACGGTCCGGGGCGCGCGCTCTGCGCCGAGGTGATGGTCCCGAACTACGCCATCCGAAACCTCATCCGCGAGTCGAAGGTCCACCAGATCTACAGCCTGATGCAGACCGGTCAGTCGGAGTCCGGGATGCTCACGATGAACCAGTCGCTCTACGCGCTCGTCACGCAGGGCTACGTCGCCCTGACCGAGGCGCTCATGCGCTCGCCGGATCCGGCCGAGCTCGAGGTGATGCTCGAGAAGCGCACGACCGTCGTCCGCTCTTGAAGGCCCACCACTCACCCTCGACCGCCGGCCGCGCCGCGGTCCCTTGGCTTAGCGCTGAACGCCCCCCGCCCTGAGGCGACGCGACACTCGGTGCGCTTCATTACAAGGTAGTGCGCAGGTTCTTGCACTACACTTGACGTGCGCTAGACCCTGCCGTCACACTTTCCAAGTGACGTTTCGCGGAGATACGAAGCGATGAGCACAAGACGCCTTCCTTCGCTCGCGCGGTACGCCAGCGCGTGCGCCTTAGCGCTCTGCTTCTGCCTCCTAGCGTCTGGTGCCTCCATCGCCGTGGCCCAGTCGGCGCAGCCCGACAGCGGGCCGGTGGCCGACGCCGCCGCGCCGTCCGGGTCAGCCGCGGCCGCCCCGACCGAGAGCCAGCAAACGCTGAACGAGTCCTCCCCGCGCTCCGAACCCACCGCGCGCGACCGGCAGGGCGCCGCCGAGGCCTATGACCGCGGGACGGCCGCCTACCTGCGCGGCGACTACGCCGCGGCCGCGCGCTGGTTCGAGACCGCGAACCGCCTCGCGCCCGCCGCCGCGGCGCTCGTGCAGGCCATCAAGTCCTACCAGCGCGGCGGCAACGATCTCCGCGCGGCGTCGCTCGCCCTTCAGCTCAAGGCTGAGTTTCCGGACGACCAAGAGGGGCAGGAGCTCGCCGACGACGTCCTCGCGAGCGCGCAACCGCAGTACGCGCGCATCGTGACGAGCTGCGACGCCCGCTGCGCCATCCAAGTCGACGGCGGCCTCGTCGGCTTCCACGACTTCTTCGTCGTGCCGGGCGTGGCCCACGAGGTGGTCGCCAACTTCAAAACCGGCGCTGTCAGCCAGACCGCCAACGTCCCCGCCGGGCAGACGCAACGGCTCGACTTCGCGGCCCCGCCCCCGCCGCCCGAGGCCCTCGCCGCGGGGGCGCACGGATCGGCGTGGCAACGGCGGCCGAAGATGCACCCCGCCGTGTTCTACTCGCTCGCGGCGCTGACGGCCGGCTCGCTCGGCGCGACGATCTGGTCCGGCGTCGACACCAAGAGCGGCGTCAGCGACTACGAGGACGCCGCGGCCCGCGGCGACGCCGAGCTCGCGCGGCGCCTGCTCGACTCGGGACAGGACAAGGAGCGCCGCACGAACATCCTCATCGGCGTCACGTCGGCGCTCGCCGCCGGCACGGTCGCGTCCGGCCTGTTCACCCGCTTCAAGTCCCGCGAGAGCGATCCCGAGGCGGGCGGTGTCTCGGCCGGCATCGCGCCGGCGCGGGGCGGCGGCATGGTCTCGATCGCGGGGCGCTTCTGAGATGAACGCCCAGGCGAGCACCGCGGGGGAGCCGTCCTCGGATCGCAACCTGGCTGGCCGTCAGCTCGGGCGCTACGAGGTCCTCACCCAGCTCGCCTCCGGCGGGATGGCCGCGGTGTACGTCGGCCGCGCCCAGGGCGTCGCGGGCTTCGAGCGCCTCGTCGCGATCAAGGTCCTGCACCCGCACCTCGCCTACGAACAAGAGTTCATCTCGATGTTCCTCGACGAAGCGCGGCTCGCGGCTCGCATCCGCCACAACAACGTCGTCGCGACGCTCGACATCAGCGACAGCGAGGGTGACGGCTACTTCCTCGTGATGGACTACATCGAGGGGGACCACCTCGGCGCCCTGCTCGGCCGCGCCGCGAAGCAGGGCCGCCGCCTGTCGCCGCCGGTCGTCGCGCGCATCTTGATCGACGCGCTGATGGGCCTCGCCGCCGCGCACGCGCTCACCGACGAGCTCGGCAACCCGCTGCACCTCGTGCACCGTGACATCTCCCCTCACAACATCATGGTCGGCACGGACGGGATCGCTCGGCTGACCGACTTCGGCGTCGCGAAGGCCGAGGTCCGGATGGCCTCGACGCGCGCCGGCCAGTTCAAGGGAAAGCTCTCGTACATGGCGCCCGAGCAGGCGTCTACAGGCAACGCGGACCAGCGCTCGGACCTCTTCAGCATGGGCATCATCCTGTGGGAGTCGCTCACGGGCCGCCGGCTCTTTCGCGCGGACAACAACGCCGCGACGCTGACGAAGATCCTGAACGAGCCCGTCCAGATGCCCTCCGAGCTGCTGCCTGAGCTCGCGCCCTTCGACCCGGTCGTCCGCCGCGCGCTCGAGCGCGATCCCGAGGCGCGGTTTCAGACCGCGGACGAGTTCATGGAGGCGCTAGAAGAAGCCGTGGGCACTGTGGGCGGCGCCGCCAACTCGCGGCGCGTCGCCGACGCCGTGAAGGCGCTCGTCGGCGACAAGCTCACCAAGGACCGCGCGCGCGTCCGCGCCGCCATCGAGCACCTCGGGCGCGCCGAGATCGGCGAGGCGATGATGCCGATGCCCCGCGAGGGGTCGGCTTCGGCCGTGAGCCGCCAGCCGTCCGGCCCGCAGCGGGCGAGCGTGGCGAGCACATCGCAGTTCCTCGAGCCGGCGCTCGACTCGAGCCCCGGCGCGACCGGCAACACCACGATCGTCGTCCAGGAAGAGGGCGGCGGCGGGCTGCTCGGGTGGTTGGTCGCGGCGCTGCTCATCCTGGTAGTCGCCGCCGGCGTGCTCTTCCTCTATCGGCAGACCCAGCCCTACGCAGGTCCGGCGTCCGAGCCCGCGCCGCTGCCCGAACGTGCCGGCGCCGCGCCGCACGCCGTCGCGCCGGCGACCTCGGCC
>JAGQJE010000172.1 GCA_020430775.1 Myxococcales bacterium | reverse complement strand
GCCGCGCAGGCGCCGGGGTCCACCAGCCCAGTGGCGCAGAGCGCCGAGCCCACCGAGCCGACCCCGGCGCCGCCCGGGAGCCGGCCCGCGGGCGCGACCCGCGACGGCCGCTGGTGGCTTCAGCTCGACGACCCCGAGCTCACTCGCCTCGTCGAGCGCGCGCTCGGGTCCAACCTCGACGTCCGCGCCGGCATCGCCCGCGTCGAGCAGGCGCGTTACGTCGCGATGCAGGCCGCGGCCGCTCGCTACCCCGACATCGGGCTGCGCGGCACCTTCGCGACGGGCACGTCGCTGACGACCGCCGCGTTCGGCAAGTCCCCGCGCTCGACGATGGTGTCGGGGTCCATCCCGGTGAGCTACGAGGTCGACCTCTTCGCCAAGAACGCGCAGGCGCACCGCGCGGCGAAGCTCCGGCGGACCGCGTCCGAGCGCGACCTCGACGCGCTGGCGATGAGCCTGTCTGCGAGCGTGGCCGAGGCCTGGTACGACCTGATCGACGCACGCGCGCAAGGGAAGCTCCTCGGCGAGCAGCTCGAGACGAACCGCCGCTACCTCGACATCGTCGACAGCCGATACAAGCAGGGTCTCACCTCCATCCTCGACGTCCGCCAGCAGCGCCAGCTCGTCGCCCAGTCCGAGGCTCAGATCGCGCTCATCGCCGGCCAAGAGCAGGTGGCCGCGCAGCGGCTCGCCGTGCTGCTCGGGTCGACTCCGGAGGGGATCTCCGGCGCCCCCGCTCGATCCGACGACGGCGCCCCGGCGCCCGCCGACGCAGGAGCCCCTGCCGCCGGGCCCGTCGCGACGGCCGAGGCCTACTTCGCGCCCGCCCGGGACACGCTCCCCGCGCTCCCGCCCACCCCGATCGTCGACGCGCCCGCGAGCCTCGTGCAAAACCGCCCCGACCTGCGCGCGATCGCGCGGCGCGTGCAGGCGGCCGATCGCCAGGTCGCCTCGTCGATCGCGACGTTCCTGCCGACGGTCACCGCGACCTTCACGCCCACCTACCAGTGGCTGCACCAGCCGCTCTCGCCCGGACTCATGCAGATCGGCAAGCTCCCGACCAAGGCGCACGCGTTCACGTGGAACGCCGGCGTGACGCTCAGCGGGCCGATCTTCGACGGCCTGCTGAGGCACGCGACGACGCGGCTCGACATCGAGCAGATGCACGAGCTCATCGCGGAGTACTCGCAGGCCATCCTGGGCGCGCTCGTCGAGGTCGACTCGGCGCTCGTCCTCGAGCGCCAGCAGCGCATCCAGATCACACACCTGCGCGAGCAGAGCCGCCTCGCCTCGGAGACGCTCGATACCGCGCGCGACATGTACAAGGCGGGCCTGAGCGACTTCCTCCCCGTGCTGACGGCGCTCCAGTCGGAGCAGGCGGCGCAGCTTCAGCTCCTCGCGGCGCACCGACAGCTCCTGTCGAACCGCATCCAGCTCTACCGCGCGCTCGGCGGCGCGCTCCCGGCCGACATGCTCGGCCCGAAGGACTGACGACGCCGCGCGTCGACCCGGGCGCCGGCGCGCGCTCAGGCAGCCGCGCGGGCCGACGGCGGTCGCAACCCGAGGCGCATCGGGAGCCCGCCTCTCGGGCTCATCGTGATGAGCGGCTCGGGCTGCACGCGCACGCCGGGCAGAGCCTCGAGCACGAACCGCCGCGCGAGCACGGCGAGCGCGAGCGCCGCCTCCTGCAAGGCGAAGCGCTCGCCGATGCACTTGTGGGCGCCGCCGCCAAAGGGCAGGTAGGCGAACGCGGGTCGCGACGCGCGCGACGCCTCGGGCTCGAGCCAACGCGCCGGGTCGAACGCCTCGGGGTCGCGCCACAGCGCCGGCCGCCGGTGCATCACCCACGGGCTGACGAACACGAGGTCGCCCGCGGCGACCCGTTGCACGCCGAAGCTCACCGGCTCGCGCGCGATGCGGGCGGTGATCCACGCGGGCGGGTAGAGGCGGAGCGCTTCGTCGATGACCGCGCGCGTGTAGGGCAGCCGATCGAGGTCGGCCACCGAAGGCGCGTCGACGCCGAGCGCTTCGTCGAGCTCGTCGAGCAGACGGCGGGCGACCTCTGGGTGCAGCGAGAGCAGCCACATCGTCCAGCTCAGCGTGTTCGCCGTCGTGTCGTGTCCCGCGGCGATGAAGGTGATCAGCTCGTCACGGAGCTGTCGCCGGCTGAGGGGCGCGCCGTCGTCGTCGCGGGCGTCGACCAGGATCGAGAGCAGGTCCGTGCGCACGGCCTCGCCCGGCTCCGAATCACGGCCCCGGCCGACGCGTCGCGCGTCGATGAGGCCGTACGTCAGCGCGTCGATGGCGCGCAGCGCCCGCGCGTGAGCGCGGTTCTCTCGGGTCGGCACCCAGAGCGGCACCGGCCACAGCCGCCGAATGGCACCATTCGCGTATCGCTGTAGGACGTCCATCGTCCGGCCAACCTCGTCTGCGTCGTCGAGGGCCTTCGACCCGAGCAAGGTCTCGGTGACGATGTGCAGCGTGAGGCGCGTCATCTCCGCGGCGACGTCGATGGTCGCCCCGCGGCGCGCGAGCGGCTCCCACCGCGCGGACAGCGCCTGCACCGCCCGCACCATGGAGCCGCCGAACGCCTCGACCCGCCGCTTGTGAAACGCCGGCTGGATCATTCGTCGGTGACGCAACCAGGAGTCGCCCTCGCTCGTGAGGATGCCCTCGCCGAGGATGGTCGCCATCGCCCGGTAGACCGGCGTCATCTTCGAGAAGCGCTTGTACCCGTCACGCAGAACGAACTGGATCTCGGACGGCTCGGTCAGCAGGTACGCGCGGCGGCCGGGGAGATCGATCCGCACCGGCGCCGGCCGTCGCTCGGCCGCCTCGAGGACGAACGCGAGCGGATCGTGCACGAACGCGGGCAGGTCGCCGAGGAGCGGGACACCGCCGGTCAGCTCGCCCGGCGGAGGGACCATGAATGACAACGCGGCTTCCGTGAGGGTCATGCGGGTCTCCGGGTCGGGTGCATGCGGTCGCCGGGGCGCGCGAGCGGGGGGCCGAAGCGCCGCGACCGCGTCACGCGCGAGCGGCGGGCCAGGTCCGCGCGGTCGCATGCGACATGCGCGCGCGGTCGACGGCGGCGACGAGCTCCTGCGGCGTGAACGGCTTCTTGAGCAGCGCGTACGCCCGGTCGCCGATGCCCCGTCGGACCACCTCGTCGTCCGTGTGGCCGGTCACGACGAGGACGGGCGAGTCGGGGTTCGCCTGACCGAACGCCTCGATGAGCTCCACGGTGGGCAGGCCGGGCATCACGCCGTCCGTGCACAGCAGCTCGAACGATGCCTCGCCGAGACACCCGAGCGCGGCGTCGACGGAGTTCGCTTCGGCCACGTCGAAGCCGGCCTCGCGGAGCGTGTCGACCATCACCGCGCGTAGCTCGTCGTGGTCCTCGACGACGAGGAGCCGCCCCGGAGCGCGAGGCGGCTGCCGTGAGCCGGAGGTCGCAGGGAGCGACACCGCGCGAAGGGACGGCGCGACGGGCTCGGCCAGCGGCAGGCGCAGGCGGATCCGTGTGCCGGCGCCTGGTTTGCTCTTCACCTCGACCTCGCCGTGGAAGCCCGCGACGAAGCCGTGCACCATGGCGAGACCGAGCCCCGTGCCCGACCCGACGCCCTTCGTCGTGAAGAAGGGCTCGAAGACGTGCGCGAGCGTGTGCTCGTCCATGCCGCAGCCGGTGTCACCCACCTCGATCTGTACCCACTGGTGCTCGTCGCCATTCGCCGGCCGGCAACTGAACGACAGCACGCCGCCCTCGGGCATCGCGTCACGCGCGTTGATGGCGAGGTTGAGCAGGGCCTGGTCGAGCTGAGCCGCGTCCACCCGAACCGGGAGCCCGGGGCTCGCGTCGACGCGGACATGGATGGACTCCGGAAGCAGCCGCTCGAGCGTGCGGCCAAGGCGCTCGAGCACGTCGGCGCAGTCGACCATGTCGACCTGCCGCACGTCCTGGCGGGCGAAGGTCAGGAGCTGCTGCGTGGTCTGCGCCGCGTTGCGCGCCGCGTCGCCGCAGTCGGACGCGAGGCGCCTGACCGAGTCGTCTTCGGTCCGGCGCTCGATCAGCGTCGCGGTACACAGGACGATCGACAGGGCGTTGTTGACGTCGTGCGCCACGCCGCCCGCGAGACGGCCGAGCGACTCGAGGCGCTGTGCCTCCGCGGCGACGCGGAGCATCCGCTCCCGCTCGTCGATCGCCGCGGCCTCCCGCGCGAGCGCGTCCTGCGCCTTCGCGAGCGCCGCCCGCAGCGCACGCAGCACGTAGCCGACGAGGATCGCCACACCGCCGCAGACGACCACCACGGTGGCGGTCAGGCGGAGCCAGTAGGTCAGCTCGCCCATCCGGACCGAACCGGCGAGCTGCGGGGCGGGCACCCAGCCTCGGGTGAAGGCGAACGCGACACCCATGATCGCGACGGCGACGCCGGCGAGCGAGACCACCGCGCCGCGCTCCCCGAAGAAGAGGAGCGCGACGAAGACCGCCGCGATGTAGAGCGCCGCCGAGTCCATCATGGGCCCAAAGGTCAGCAGCGCGGCGGTGGCGATGCTCAGCAGATACACGACGAGCACGACGGGCCGCACCCACGCCGGGCGGCGCCAGACCCAGAGCACAGTGACGCCGACGACGTGCACCGCGAACTCGAAGTACAGCGCCGTGGAGAGCGATCCGAGCCGCCGCTCGTCGAGGTACACGCCGAGCAGGAGCGGAGTGCCGACGAGCGTCAGCAACCAGATGACCGCGCGCAGGACGTTCGCCTTGACGCGCATGTAGGCTTCGTCTGTTACGGCGTACGCTGCGCGCCGGCTCATGCTGTCAAGATACCTGGGTAAGCGCGCGAAACCAACCGGGGTATCGCGCGGCCGAGGCGGGCGCCCTGCCCGCACGACGCCGCTCGCTCGGCCCCGAGGGCGCGGGCGGAACGCACGCATCGCGCCCTGGCTGCAACCCGAGGCGTGATGAACGCAAAGAGCCCAGCGCTCGGCTGGGCTCTCATGGCTGCTTCGCTCCCGGGTGGGCGCGGCGGACGGGACTCGAACCCGCGGCCTCCGGCGTGACAGGCCGGCGTTATAACCAACTTAACTACCGCCGCAGACTTGCGCCCTGCGGAGGCCTGCGGCCCCGCGCGGGCCCCACTTCTAGCCCGGGCCCCATGGGCTGTCAAAGCAGAATGCGCATCGCCTCGAAAAACGGGCCGGCGACGCCACCCGCAGCGGCGAGCCGCGGCGTCGGCGGTCCCCTCAGTCGCGCCGCCGGCCCGCCGCGACCGCCACGAGGCCGGCGCGCGCCTTGTTGACCGTCTCGTCGTACTCGAGGTCCGGGTCGCTCGCCTCGACGAGCCCCGCGCCGGCCTGCAGCCAGATCTCGCCGCCACGCTCGACCAGGGTGCGGATGGCGATCGCGACGTCGAGGTTGCCGTCGAAGCCCACATAGCCGACGGCGCCGCCGTAGAGCCCCCGGCGCTCGGGCTCGAGCGCGTCGATGATCTGCATGGCGCGGACCTTCGGCGCGCCCGACAGTGTCCCCGCCGGAAACGTCGCCCGGAGCACGTCGAGCGCGTCGCGACCGTCCGCGAGCTCGCCCTCGACGTTCGAGACGATGTGCATGACGTGGGAGTAGCGCTCGACCGCCATACGCTCCGTCACGCGCACCGTGCCCGGCTTGCTCACGCGCCCGAGGTCGTTGCGCCCGAGGTCGACGAGCATCACGTGCTCCGCGCGCTCCTTCGGGTCGGCGAGCAGCTCGCTCCCGAGGCGGCGGTCATCGGCCTCGTTCGCGCCGCGCGGCCGAGTGCCAGCGAGCGGCCGCACCGACGCCACGCCGCCCTCGACGCGCACGAGCGTCTCCGGGCTCGCCCCGGCGACCGTCACGTCGTCGAAGCGCAGAAAGTACATGTACGGCGACGGGTTGATGACGCGCATGGCGCGGTAGACGTCGAAGAGGTCGGTGTCGCCGGCCGGGAGGCGGAAGCGCTGCGACGGGACGACCTGAAAAATGTCGCCGGCGCGGATGTGCTCCTTGGCCGTCTCGACCGCGGCGCAGAAGCTCGCGCGGTCGAACGATGACGGCGGCAGCGCGAGGTCCGGGCGGAGATCGGGCGGCGACATCGGCCGCACCCGCGCCGGGCGCGCGAGCGCCTGCAGGGCCGCGTCGATGCGGGCGGTCGCTGCGGCGTACGCCCGCGGCGCGTCGGCCGGGCCGGCGACACGGGTGGGCACGACGACGCGAAGCGTCTGGCGCACGTTGTCGAAGATGAGGAGCGTCCCGCCGAGGCCGAAGCAGAACTCCCAGTCGTCGTCCCGCGTGAGCGCCTCGCCCACCGTCGGCTCGAACGTGCGCACCGCGTCGTACGCGACGTAGCCGACGGCGCCGCCCCAAAAGCGCGGGAGCGGCCGCACGTCCCGCGGCGGGCGCCACTCGGCGAGCGACTCTCTGAGCCGCGCCCAGGGATCGACGCCGTCCTCGCGCTCGACGCGCGGCGGCGTATCGAGGGAAGACGCCAAGGGGCCGTACACACGCTCGAAGCGGTCGGCGACGCCGCGCACGATGACCGAGGGGTCGAAGCCGACGAAGCTGAAGCGCGCCCACTTCTCCCCGCCGACGACGCTCTCGAGCAAGAAGCTGCCGGGGCCCTGGCCCACGGTCGCCTTGGCCACCACCGGCGTCAGGCCGTCCGCGAGGATCTCCCGGTGCACGGGCACGACGGTCGCCGCCTCGGCGAGCCGCGCCATCACGGCCTCGGTCGGCTGGTACGGTGGCATGCGAGGGGAGTATCATCGCGCCTCGGCGGGTGCCACCATCGCGTGCCGCGTGCGGGACGCGGCGACGCGCTCGGAGCGAGGGCACAAGCGACCCGGTCACCGTGCGGGGCCGCGCCGCGCAAACGTGCTACGACCCGCGCGGGCGCGCCCGCGCCGGTGCGCGCCCGCAGGAGAGCCGCCATGTCCCACACACACCTCGCCGAGTCCGACCCCGAGATCGCCGCGCTGATCCGCGCCGAGGAGCGTCGTCAACACCGCGCGCTCCGGCTCATCCCGAGCGAGAACTACGCGCCCGCCGAGGTCATGGAGGCCTGCGGGAGCGTCCTGAACAACAAGTACTCGGAGGGGTACGCCGGGCGGCGGTACTACGAGGGGCAGCAGAACATCGACGCCATCGAAGAGCTGGCGATCGCGCGGCTGAAGTCGTTGTTCGGCGCCGATCACGCCAACGTGCAGCCCTACTCCGGCTCGCCGGCGAACCTCGCCGTGTACTTCGCCTTCTGCGATGCGGGTGACCCCGTGATGGGAATGGGCCTGCCGAGCGGCGGGCACCTCACGCACGGGTGGAAGGTCTCGATCACGGGAAAGTACTTCCAGCCGGTGCAGTACGGCGTCCGCCGCGAGGACCACCTCATCGACTTCGACGAGGTGGCGCGGCTCGCGCGCGAGCACAAACCGAAGGTGCTCTTCTGCGGGGCGACGGCGTACCCGCGCGTCATCGACTTCGCGAAGTTCGCCGAGATCGCGCGCGAGGTCGGCGCCATCCTCGTCGCGGACATCGCGCACATCTCCGGCCTCATCGCCGGCGGCGCGCACCCGTCGCCGGTCGGGCTCGCGGAGGTCGTGACGAGCACCACCCACAAGACCTTCCGTGGGCCGCGCGGCGGCATGATCCTCTGCGACAAGGCCCACAAGAAGGCCATCGACCGCGCGGTCTTTCCAGGCCTGCAGGGCGGGCCGCACAACGGCACGACCGCCGGCATCGCGGTCGCCGCCAAGCTCGCCGCCGGCGAGGACTTCAAGCGCTATGCCCACCAGATCGTCGCCAACAGCCGCGCGCTCGCCGAGCGGCTTCGCCACCACGGCTTCGACCTGGTGACGGGCGGCAGCGACAACCACCTCATCCTCATCGACCTCTCGTCGAAGGGGGTCCCGGGCAAGGTCGCGTCGCAGGCCCTCGACAAGGCTGGCATCGTCACCAACTACAACTCGGTCCCCTTCGACACGCGCAAGCCCTTCGACCCGAGCGGCGTGCGCATCGGCACGCCGGCCGTCACGAGCCGGGGCATGGGCCCGAGCGAGATGGCGAAGCTCGGCGACTGGATGGCCGAGGTGATCGGTCACCTCGACGACGAGACCGTGCTCGCGCGCGTCGCGGGCGAGGTGAAGGCGCTCTGCGACCACTTCCCCGCCCCCGGCGTCCCCGTGAGCTGACCGCCGCGCTCGGCGGAGCTCGGTCACCGTCTCGAGAGGGGGCTGCTAAACTCCAGCGCCGATGGACCTTCGAGACAAACGCATCGTCGTGGCGATCGGGGGCGGGATCGCGGCGTTCAAGGCGGTAGAGGTGGTGCGCGAGCTCCAGCGCCGCGGCGCGACCGTGAGGGTCGCGATGACGGCCTCCGCGACGCGCTTCGTCGGGCCCATCACGCTGACCGGGCTGACGGGCACACCGGCCGTCGTCGACCTGTGGGACCCTCGCTACGCGGGCGAGGTGCACGTCGAGCTCGGCGCGTGGGCCGACGCGGTGCTCGTCGCGCCGGCGACGATGAACCTCCTCGGCCGCGCCGCAGCGGGCCTCGCGGACGACGTCGTCCTCGCGACCGTGGCGTGCGCGCGCGGCCCGGTCATCTTCGCGCCGGCGATGCACACGCGCATGTGGACGCACCCGGCGACGACGCACAACGTCGAGCGCCTCCGCGCCGTGGGCGCCGCGTTCGTCGGGCCGGTCGAGGGGCCGCTCGCGAGCGGGGAGATCGGCATGGGGCGGCTCGCCGAGCCCGCGCGGATCGTCGACGCCGTCGAGGCCGCGCTGCGGCCGGGCGCGACCGACCTCGAAGGCGTGCGGCTGCTCGTGTCCGCCGGGCCGACGCACGAGGACCTCGATCCGGTCCGCTTCCTCGGCAACCGGTCGAGCGGCAAGATGGGCTTCGCGCTCGCCGAGCGCGCGGCGGCGAGGGGCGCGCTCGTGACGCTGGTGAGCGGGCCGGTCGCGCTCACGCCGCCGGCGGGCGTGACGCGCATCGAGGTCCGCTCGGCGCTGCAGATGCGAGAGGCGATCGCGAGCCGCGCGGACGAGCAAGACGCGGTCGTCATGGCGGCCGCCGTCGCCGACTACCGGCCGTCCGAGCGCGCCGAGCACAAACGCAAGAAGGCCGGCGAGGTCCAGCTCACCCTCGTCCGCAACCCGGACATCCTGCTCGAGCTCGGGGAGCGCCGCGCGAGGCTCGGTGCGCACCGGCCGGTGCTGGTCGGCTTCGCCCTCGAGACGCAGGACCTCCTCGACAACGCGCGCGCGAAGCTCGAGCGCAAGAAGGTAGACCTCATCGTCGCGAACGAGGCCGCGGTGGGCTTCGCGGGCGACACCAACCGCGCGAGCCTCGTCGACGCCGCCGGCGCGACCGCCCTGCCCGCGATGAGCAAGCACGCGCTCGCCGACCGGATCCTCGACCGCGTGCGCGAGCGGCTCGGCGTCGAGGCGCCGCCGGAGCGAGCGTGATCGGAGAGGGCGCGGCGCTGCGGTGCGCCCTCGTCGCGGCGCACCAGGCGGGGCGGGTGCTCGACCTCAGCGCCATCGAGCGCGTCGAAGCGCGGCTTGGCGTCGCGGCCTACGGCGATCACGACCCCTTCGTCGCCCCCGGCGCCTACCGGCTGCGCGAGCCGCTCGGCGTCGACGGCGTCCGCGCCGCGGCGCGTAGCTGGGAGCAGTTCGACAGGGCGTTCGAGCGCCTGCCGGAGGCCGCCGAGCGGCGCCTGTTCGAAGCGCGGATCGCGCCCTACACCAGGGCGCTCGGTGGGTTGCCCCCGGGAGCGGCGCTGCCCGGGGACCACCTCTTCCTCGCGGACGGCGTGCTCGTGGGATCTTGGCCCGCCGACGACTGGGACGCGCACATCGCGCGGTGCGGGCTCAGCGGAGAGGTCGCCGCAGAGACCGGCGCGCCCGACCACGCCGAGTGGATCTCCGCTCTCCGCGCCACCCTCGCGCGGCGGTGACCTCGGGCGCGCGCGCGAGAGCGGCGCGGTCGAGCGACGTTCGACTGCGCGGTCAGGTGGGGCGGGGGTAGCTGCCGAGGACCTTCACGAAGCGCGCCATCGTCCGGAGCGACTCGAGGGCGAGCAGGACCGCGCGATCGGTCGTGTGCCCGTCGAGCTCGATGAAGAAGAGGTACGGCCACGGCTTGTCGCGGGCAGGCCTCGACTCGAGGCGCGTCAGGTTCACGTGCCGTTCGGCGAAGGGCTGGAGCACGCGGTAGAGCGCGCCCGGCTCGTCCGGAGTCGCCACGGCGAGGACGGTGCGGTCCGCGCCGGTGCGCGACGGGAGCGCCGTGCCGAGGACCGCGAAGCGGACGGACGCGCCCGGCGCGTCCTCGATGTGCGCGTGTACGACGGTGAGGCCGTGCGCGTCGCGGAGCAGATCGGTGCCGACGACGGCCGCCCCCGGCTCGACGGCGCAGAAGCGCGCGGCGACCTCGCCGGAGGGCGCGTCGAGCACCATCGCGTGCGGGTAGCGGGTCCGCAAGAAGCGCTCGCAGGCCGCGACCGCGGCCGGCTCGCCGTAGATCTTCTCGACGCCCGCCGCCGCGACGCCGCTCGACATGAGCTCGTAGCTCGCGACGACGGTGACCTCGGAGCAGACCTTGACCTCACCCTCCGAGAGGGCGTTCAGCGTCGCGGTGACGGCGCCGTCGTTCGAGGTCTCGAAGGGGACGAGCGCGAAGTCCGCGCGACCACGCGCGACCTCATCGCGTGCGACCTCCGGCCCGTCCACCGAGCGCAGCTCTGCGGAGCCGCCGAAGCGTCGCCGCGCCGCGAGGTGCGCGAAGCCGCCCTCGACGCCGTCGTAGACGACCCGTCGCGGCGCGACGAGCGCCTCGCACGCGGAGATGACCTCCCGAAAGATCCGCTCGGTCGGCTCCCGAGGGAAGGCTCGGACGAGGCCCCGGGCCCGCTGCACGATCGCCTCCTCGGCGCGCAGCGGCTGGTAGCGGTCCGGGATGGCCGCGGCGAGCGCGGCGAGGTCCTTCGTGGCCTGCGCGCGCGCGTCGAGCGCGGCCGCGAGGGCGCTGTCGGCGGCCTCGAGCGCCTTTCGCACCTCCGCGAGCCGTTCCTCGTCGACCATACGAGGATCGTACCACCGGAGCGCCGGCTACGCCTCGGGCTCGAGCAGCGCGCGCAGCCGTGACAGCGCGACCAGCGCTTCGACCGGCGTCATGTGGTCGAGGTCGAGCGCGCGGACGGCGCGCTCGAGCGCGCTGGGCGCGAGCGGCGCATGGGGTCCGGCGCCGGGGCTCGCGGCCGTAGCCTCGGGCGCCGGTTCGAAGAGGCCGAGCTGCGCCCGCCCCCCGGCGTCGAGCGCCCGCATGTGGGAGGGGCTGCCCGAGGGGAGGGCCGCGCCGCGCTCGAGGTCCGCGAGGATCGCCTCGGCGCGGCGCAAGACGGCGTCCGGCACCTGCGCCAGCCGCGCCACCGCGACGCCGTAGCTGCGGTTCGCGGACCCGGGCGTGAGCTTGTGCAGAAAGACAATGTCGTCGCCGTACTCGCGCGCCGCGACGTTGAAGTTCACGACCCCGGCGCGCGTCTGCGCGAGCTCGCACAGCTCGTGGTAGTGGGTCGCGAACATCGCGCGGCAGGTGAGCGCGTCGTGCAGGTGCTCGGCGACCGCCCACGCGATCGCGAGGCCGTCGTAGGTGCTCGTGCCTCGGCCGATCTCGTCGAGGATGACGAGCGAGCGGTGGGTCGCGCCTCGGAGCATGGCCGCCGTCTCGCGCATCTCGACCATGAACGTGCTCTGACCGCGGCTGAGCTGGTCGCTCGCCCCGACCCGCGTGAACACGCGGTCGACGACCCCGATGTGAGCCTCACGGGCAGGCACGAAGCCGCCCGCCTGCGCGAGGATGACCGCCAGCGCGACCTGCCGCATGACGGTCGACTTGCCCGACATGTTGGGTCCGGTGAGCACGATGAGGCGCTCCCCGTCCGCGTCGAGGACGACGTCGTTCGGGACGAAGTCACCCGCGGCGGCGAGCCGCTCGACGATGGGGTGGCGCGCGTCGCGAAGCTCGAGGCGCGTCGACTCGTCCATCACGGGGCGCACGTAGCCGTGCTCGGCGGCGAGGTGCGCGAACGAGGCGTGCACGTCGAGATCGGCGAGCTGGTGTGCGAGCGCCCCGAGCCGGGCGGCCTGTGCGCCGACCGCGTCGCGGAGCGCCGCGAAGCGCTCGGACTCGATGGTCTTGACGCGCGCCTCCGCGCCGACGATGCGATCCTGAAGCTCGGTGAGCTCGTCGGTCACGAAGCGCTCGGCGTTCGCGACGGTCTGCTTGCGGGTGTAGTCGCTCGGCACCGCGTGCAGGTTCGAGCGCGTGACCTCGATGTAGTACCCGAAGACCTTGTTGTAGCGGACCTTCAGCGAGGCGACGCCGGTCCGCTCGCGCTCGCGCCGCTCGATGGCGAGGACGAGATCCTTGCTGTCCGCCGAGAGCGCTCGCTCGCCGTCGAGCTCGGCGTCGAAGCCGGGCGCGAAGATGCCGCCGTCGCGGTCGTGCGGCGGAGGCTCCGCGACGAGCGCATGCTCGAGCTCGCGCTCGAGCGCCTCCAGGCAGTCGGCGGGGGCGAGCCGCGCCAGGGTCTCGCCGGCGCCGAGCGCGCGCTCCCCGGCCGCGGCGCGGAGCGTGGCGGCGACCTCGGCCGCCCCACGGAGCCCGTCGCGAACGCTGCCGAGCTCGCGCGGCGTCGCGAGACGCATCCGGGCGCGCGTCGCGAGGCGCTCGAGGTCGCCCACCGAGGCGAGCTGTTTGCGCAGCCGCTCGCGCAGGGTCGTGTCCTCCGTGAGCGCCTCGACGGCGTCGTGCCGGCGGCGGATCGCGGCGACGTCGGTGAGCGGCGCGAGGATCCGCTCCCGCAGCGCCCGCGCGCCCATCGCGGTGCGTGTCGCGTCGACCAGGTGCAAGAGCGACCCGCGCGCCTCGCCGGTCGTCGTCCGCAACAGCTCGAGGTTGCGGACGGCCGCGTCGTCGAGCGTGAGGGCGGCGCCCGGCGCGTAGACCTCAGCGCGCTGCACCTCGAGCGGCCCGCTCGGCTGGCTGCGGCGCGCGTAGCGGAGCGCGGCCGCCGCCGCCTCGAGCACGGCGGGTGAGGCGTCCCGCTCGAAGCGCGCGACCCAGCCCGGAGCCGGCGCCGGCTCGGGAGCGGCGGGGTCGAGGAGCCCCTCGGCCCACCGCGGCAGGCCTCCCGCGCTTCGCGCCGCTGTCGGCTCGCTCGCGCCGGCCGCGGTCGCGTAGGCCCGCAACCGGTCGAGACGCACGCCGGGGAGCGTCTCACGCACGGCGTCGGCGAGCGGCGAGTCGAGCGCGTCGACCAGGAGCTCACGGGGCTCGAGGCGCGCGAGCTCGGCGAGCGCCTCGGGCGCGGTCGCGAGCGCGCAGCCGCGGAGCACGCCGGTCGAGACCTCGAGCGTGCACAGGCCGAACGCCTCACCGGCGGTAGCGTCTCCCGCCCCCGCGGCGTCGTCCGCCCCGGCCGCGGCCAGGACGGCGAGGTAGTTGCTGGCGCGCGCGTCGAGGGCGTCCGGCTCGAGGCACACGCCGGGGGTGACGACCCGAACCACCTCGCGCGGCACGATGCCCTTGACGGTGCGCGGGTCCGCCATCTGCTCGCAGATCGCGACCTTCTCGCCCAGCGCGAGCAGGCGCGTCAGGTACGACGTGACCGCGTGGAAGGGGACGCCGGCCATCGGGATGTCCTCGCCCGCCGGCCCCTTCCCGCGCGAGGTCAGCGTCAAGCCGAGCAGCTCCGAGACGCGGACGGCGTCCTCGAAGAACATCTCGTAGAAGTCGCCGAGGCGAAAGAAGACGATGGCGTCGGGGTACTGCGCTTTGGCGCGCAGGTATTGCTTCATGCCCGGCGAGTGTCCCTTCGAGCCAGTGTCGCCACCCCGTCGCGCCATCGCATCAGCGGATGGTGCTCGCCGGGAGGAAGGGGTTCAGCTCGATGCGCCGCACCCACTCCGCCTGGATGTCCACGACATAGAGGTCCTGGTCGTAGGGGCTGTAGACGAGGCGCTGCGGGAGCACGCCGATCGAGCTGAGCACGCCGCCCGCCTGCGTGCCGGTGACGAGCCGCTGGGGCAACCCGGTCAGGTCGAACGCGAGCTGCGCCTCGACACCGGCCGGCAAGGTCGGGGTGGGCCCGGAGTCCGGGTCGTCGTACTCGCCGATCGTGAAGGCGACGACGCCGTTGTCGAAGGGGCGCCCGCCGAACGCGCGCCCGGCGTCCTCGCGCGGGCGGGTCGTATCGACGCGACAGGCGCCGGTGAGCGGGTCGGCCGCGACGCGATGCGAAAACCCGCTCGCCGAGCCGACGACGGTGTACGCGTCGTGAGCGCGGATCTCGTACGCGACCAGGTCGGGGAAGCAGCCTCGGACGTCTCCTAGCGTGTAGTCGCCACCGTCGATCGCGTCGCCGAGCTCGAGCGCGTCGTCGAACGCGGCCTTGATCGTGAAGCCGATCGGGACGTCACGGAGCCCGTCGGGGTCGTTGTCGGGGATGACGAAGCGCTGGCACTCGGGGAAAGCGCGTGCGTCGCGACGACGCGCCGGGACGTTGCCGACGAGCACGAGCTCATCGCCCCCGTAGCCTGCCACCGGATCGTCTGCCGGCAGGGCCGACGCCACGACGTCGTCTGCGCCGACGACCCCCTCGCCGCACAGGCCCGCGTCGCGGACCGAAAAGCCGGCGCCGTCGGTGAAGCGCCCGGCGCCGCCCTGGGTGTCCGGCAAGGCGCCCTGCCACATCGCCGACCAGCGCTGCCGGCGCGCGCCCCAGACGTCGTCGAGCGCGCAGATGAGGGGCGCCTTCGCCGCGAGGGGCTCGTCGAGGTCCAGCACGGGAAACGCCTGCACCATGCCGTCCGGGCAACCGACGCGCTCGCCGCTCGGACAGCTCGCCGCGTCCGCGAGCGCGCAACCCACCGGCATGAGGCCCGGCCCGTCGCCGGAGGTCGGGACGCCCGACTCGTCGAGGCGCCCCACGGCGCCGGCGAAGCGGAAGCCCGGCACGCTCGCGACGTGGACGAGCTCGTTGCTGAAGCTCGCGACGCGGACCCGGTTGCGGCGGATGCGCACCTCCCGGTCGAGCTGGACCGCCGGGTCTTCGCAGCCGGCGCCGCCGCGACAGGGGGCGTCGAGATCGTGGACATCGACGATCGCGAGCTGGCCGTTCTGCAGGCCGACCGCGAGGAAGACGCCGCGCAGACGCACACCCGACGCGGCCTTCGCCTGCTGCGGGTCCGCCGGGTCGCAGTACGCGCCGGGGTGCAGCGCGGGCGCGTTCTCGTCGGGCTTGTCGGGCGTCACGACGGCCAGGCTGACCGCGCGCGCGTCGATGCGGATGCGATCGCTCGGGTCGTCGCCGACGTTGACCGGCAGGACGGCGCCGAAGGTCGGCGAGCTGGCGTCGTAGTCGACCGCGAGGACGCTGCGATCGGTGGCGTCGATCGCGTAGAGGTAGCGCTCGGTGCCCGCGGGCGCGCCGACCTCTGACGGCACCGGCGGGGTCACGGCGACGGCTCGGGTCGGCACGGACACGGTGATCGGGTCGAGCTCGGTCGCGTCGCCGGCCGCGTCGAGGGCGAAGCGATGCACGACGGGGAGCCCCTCGTCAGGCACGAGGAGCACCGCGGGCGAGCTGGCCGTGTCGATGGTCAGGCGCCCCGCCCGCGCCGGACCCGTCGCCTCGGGCGGTCGCGGCGTCGTGGTCGCCACGGACTCGACGGGGACGGGGCTGCGCGTGCAGGTGCGGCTGTAGTCGCTCACCGGATCGTCCGGCGCGGGCGCCACCGGCGCGGGCACGTCGTCGCCGAGCGGGATGATGCGCGGGGTGCCGAAGCGCACGGCGGTGAGGGTGTCGCCCGTCTGCTCCCGCTCGACGGGGATGGCGGCGAGGGCCGGCGTGTCGGCGAGGCCGGCATAGAGGGTCGAGCCGTCGGGCGACAGCACGAGGTCCGTCGGCGCGTCGCTGAGCGGCACGAACGCGCTCGGCAGGGACACGCCCTTCGAGCCGGGGATCAGCTCGCTCGTCGAGAGGGCCTGCACCCCCCGCGCGCCGAAGCTCGCCACGAAGACGACCTCGGGGTGGGCCGGATCGATCGCGAGGCCGGTGGGCGACTCACCGACCCGGCGGAACGTGAAGCCCGGCACGACCGGATCGCTGTCGAGGGGGACGTCGTCCCGCAGATCGACCGCGCCGAGCTCGCCGCGCGCCGTCTGGGTGACCACCGCGGTGAGCACGACCGTCTCGGACGACTTGCCCTCGACGCCGTCGCAGCGGTCGGCCGGCACGACGTGCTTGGCGACCGTGTCGTAGCAGGTGAGGACCATCTGCCCGGGGCGGTTGAAGCTCGGCGGCTGCACCAGCGTCGCGTTGCTGTTGCACCCGCCGGCCGCCGCGACGCACACGAGCAAGCCGATCGCCCATCGGCGCGCGGCGCCGGCGCTCTGCACGGGGCTCACTGCAGCTCCCTCACGGAGACGGGCTTGCCGATGAGCCCAAGGATCTGGGGCGCGCAGGTGCGGTCGAGCTCGGGCGCCGCCTCGTCGCGCAGGCAGCGGAGCAGCGGGCCGAGGTCGAAGACGCGGATCGACGACGTGCGGAAGTCGGTCACGTACAGTCGCTCCCGCACGAGGTCCGGCTCGAGCTCGAACGGGCCGCTGACGTTCCGCACCACGGCGAGCACCTGGCGCCGGTCGAGGTCGATGACGTAGACATCGCGCTCATCGAAGCAGGAGACGAACGCCAGCAGGCGATCGGGGCGTCCGCCGCCAACCGGCACGGTCGCGAGGGTCATGCGCGAGGGGCCTGTGCCCACGGCGATCACGTCCTTGACGTCGAGCCGCCCGTCGTCGAGGGCGCGCCTCGCCACGAGGACGGCGGTCGGGCTGCGCGACAGAACGTAGAGGAGGCTCGGATCGCGTGGGTCGAAGCGCACCTCGCGGGTGTCCGCGCCGTTGTTCACGGCCGTGATGACCGCGGGCGTCGTCCGCCACAGATGCATCTGGTCGGGGGTCGCCGTCTCGCCGTCGATCGCGAGCCCCGCCCGCGCGATGAGGTTCGACGCCACGCCCGGCGCGACCCCCGTCGGGACCCAGACCAGGCCGGTCGTCGGGTCGACGGTCGCGGTCACCTGCTCGAGCCCGAGCTCGCTCATGACATCGACCGCGGCCGGTTTCGCCATCGACGGCATGTCGACCGCGAGCGTGACGGAGGCGTTGCGCTGCGCGATGAGGAGGTAGTTCCCGGGGAGCGTCGTTCCGAGCGCGGTGAGGGGACCCACCGCGATGTCGACCGGATCGGTCGGCAGATCGAGACCGCGGGCGTCGAGGAGGGTGCGATCGACGTGGCGGTGGTCCTGGTCGCACTTCGGGCGCCCGGTCGCGGGCGCGCCGCAGGCGAGCTGCCCGTTGGCGTCCACGTCGATCCAGGTGACGTCGCTGTCGCTCCGGACCGGGAGGTACAGCCGCCGGCCGTCCGGCGCGATCTCGAGGCCGTCGGCGAAGGAGCCGATCACCACCTCGCTCGCGAGCATCGACGGGACGTAGATCGCGGTCAGCCCCTCCCGCTGCTCCGCGTCGCTCGCGTTGGGGACGAGCGCGCACTCGCTCGGGTCGACGCCCGCCGCGCTGCACCGCTCACCGAGGGCGCGGTCGATCACCCCGAGGTCGTAGCTCTGCACCGTGGCCGAGCTGTAGCGCAGGTCGAAGTTCGAGTTGGCGACGAAGAGATAGGGAGACGGAGCGCCGCCGACGCTCGGGGCGAGCGCGATGGCGATGGGGAAGTTCAGCTCGCCCGCGGGGGCGGGCGTGCCCGCGTTGTCGAGCGCGCAGCCGGCAACGAGCACGGCGAGCCCCGCGCCGAGCGCCGTGGCGACGCGCGACCAGGAAGCCCCAGGCCGGCGCGCGGGACGCGATCGGCGCCGTTCGGCCATCCTGCGAGGGTGCACGCGCCACGGCCGGGGGCCCCGCGAAGAGAAAGCCATCGCGCCGGAAGGTAGCCGCACGTCCGGAGCCCGGCAACCGCGCATCACGCCCGCGGCGGTCACTCCCAGAACAGGCGCGCCGCGCGAATCTGGCGCGTGCCCTCTTCGAAGTCGAAGAACGCGACGCCGCGCCGCTCGCGGCCGCCGGCGGTCGCGTAACAGGTGCACGAGCTCGACCAGCCGGAGGGGATCAGCTTGTCGAAGCGCAGGGCGAGCGCCGGGCCTGGCCCCGCGGCGAACGAGCCCGGGTCATGGGTCCGGCCGGAGGGCTCGCGGATCTCCGCGCCCTCCGCGAAGAGCGCGCAGAAGCCCGGGGTGTCGCCCTCCCGGAGGGTCCGAGCGAACGCCTCCATCGCCTCGACGCCGCCTCGGCGGACGCCGCCCGAGCTGCCCGCCGAGTACTGCCGCGCGCGCTCGATGCCCCACTTGCGCACCATGCGGACGCCCGCGAGCGCGAGCCCGACGTAGCCGCTCACCCCCTTCGCGAGGTGTTGTCGCGTGAGCTTCGGGGCGTTCCAGCACGCGCTCAGGCGCGCGATGCGGAGCGCGCCGTCTTCCTCACGCAGCGCGTAGCACAGGTGCGTCGGCACCTGCGCGCGCAGCCCGCCCGCCATGACGACGTGCAGCGTCGCGTCGCGGAGCACGTAGCAGCCCGCGACGACGTCGTGGTCGACCTCGAAGCGAATCTGCGTCGGTGCGATGAACGTGTCGTAGAAGCGCGCGAGGTCGTCGGCGCCCGAGCGGTCGCGGCGCGTGTAAACGCCACGGCGGCACGGCGGCGTCCCGATGGGGTCCTCGACGACACCGTCGCTCGTGAAGAGGTCGAGCCACGCGTCCCGGTCGTGGCGCGCGACCGCCTCGGGCGACGCCTCGACGGCCGCGAGCTTCGCCGCCCGATCGGCGGACACGGCGTCCGGCTGCGCGGCCGTGGGGGAGTAGGGCTTCGAAGGAGCGGTGGGCATGGGCAGCGATCTCCGACGGACGTGGGCGCCGCTTGGCGCTACCACACCGGCCGCGGTGCGCCACCCTGCGCCGCCTCAGAAGAGCTGCATCTGCCGGACGAGCGCGTCCCGCGACGCCTCCTCTTTCAGCGCCTGGTCGGTGAGGGGGTAGATGATGCGCTCTTCTTTGATGTTGTGCGACGCCAGCAGCGCCGTCAGCTCGTCGAGCGCCTCGTTCACAGCCGCGACGTTCTCGGCCTTGAGGGCGGCGGCCGCCTCGTCGAGGTGCCGCCGGATCTCGACGTGCTCCTCGCGCATCAGCACGGTCGGGCCGCGGCCGTGGGCCATCATGTTGGTCTTCTCTTCGAAGACCGGGAAGAGGATCTCCTCCTCGACGTCGAGGTGGCGGTCGAGCCCGCACCAGAGCTGCGCGAGGAGCTGCCGCGCGTCCTCGAGCGCGCCCGCGGCGAGGCTCTCATTCACGGCCGGGACGAAGGCGTCGATGCGTTCGTGATCGGACTCGAGGTACTCGCTCACCGTGCGGGGGCCCTCCGCTTCGCGACGACGGATCTCGACGCGGTAGAGGTCCGGCCCGAACTGCAGCACGTTCCAGTCGAAGCGCCCGGGGCGCTGGTTTTGGAACTGAAAGAGGAGCGGCCGCGGGTAGTGGTCGTTCACCAGGATGAACGCCGCGCCCGGCTTCAACGCGTCGAAGGCGCTGAAGATCTTCGGGTGCCGCTCGGGCGGGGGGATCGTGCGGACGTCGAGCTGGGGGGTCGCTGGCATGGGGTTCTCCGTGCGCTCACGCGCGGCCCGAGGCTGCGCGGCCGCCGCTCGAGCGGGCGGGCCGGAGCCGCGGGCGGTGAGTCGGGGCGCAGCCGCGCCCGAGGTCGGCGAATGCATCGATCGCGCCAAGCCCCGCGTCGCCGTAAGTCCGCAGCGGCACGCGAGAATCCGAAGCGTACGGCGCGACATGCGTTGACTTGTTCCACTGTTGGTTCCAATACGGAACGCATGGAACCCCTCGTGAGCTGCACGTGCAGCGTCTGCGGCCTCGTCCCGCGGGCGCCGCTCTTGCACGGCGCGACCGAGCTGGTGGCCGAGAGCGCGGCCATGCAGCGCACGCTGCGGCGCGTGGCACGCTTCGCGGCGAGCAGCGCGCCGGTGGTCATCCTCGGCGAGACCGGCACGGGCAAGGAGGTCATCGCGCGCGTGCTGCACGCGAACTCGGCCCGCGCCGGGCACCCCTTCGTGCCGGTCAACGTCGCCGCCCTGCCGAGCGAGCTGCTCGAGTCGGAGCTTTTCGGGCACGGCAAGGGCGCGTTCACGGGCGCGACGACGGCGCGGCGAGGCCTCTTCGAGGCGGCGACGCGCGGGACGCTCTTCCTCGACGAGATCGGTGAGATGCCGCTGCCGCTGCAGGCGAAGCTCCTTCGCGCGCTGCAAGACGGCGAGGTTCGACGCGTCGGCGAGAACCGCTCGTTCGCCGTCGACGCGCGCATCGTGTGCGCGACCCACCGAGACCTCGCCGCGCGCGTGCGCGAGGGCGCGTTTCGGGAAGACCTCTTCTACCGCTTGAAGGTGCTCACCATCCGCGTGCCGCCGCTGCGCCAGCGCCGCGACGACATCCTGCCGCTCGCGCGGCACCTGCTCGAACGAGAGCCGGGCGCGCCGCACGGCCTCACCGACGCCGTGCGCGCGCGTCTGCTCGCGTACCCGTGGCCGGGCAACGTGCGCGAGCTGCAGAACGCCGTCCGACACGGCGCGGCGCTCGCGTCGGGGCCCGTTGTCGACGTCGAGGACCTGCCCGAAGAGCTATGGGCGCCCGGCGGCGTCGGCGCCTGCGACGGGCTCGACGCAGGTCACCCGGCGCCGGAGCAGCTCCGGACGCTCGCCGAGGTCGAGCGGGCGCACATCCTCCGCGTGCTCGACGCGTGCGGCGGCTCGCGCACGGAGGCGGCGCGGACGCTCGGCATCGCGCGCAACACGCTGTGGCGAAAGCTCCGCGACGCCGCGCCCGTCGAGTGACGCGGCGCTACTCGTGGTCCTGCTCGTCGTCGTGCTCGTGCGCGATCTCGTCGTCGGTGAAGAGGTAATCGCGCAGCTCGTCGTCGAAGGTCGGGTCGCGGCGCCGGATCCACTCGAGGACCATCGCGGCGTGCTCTTTCTCCTCGTCGCGGTTGTGCGCGAGGATCGCCTTCAGCTCGGCGCTCTGGCAGGCGTCGACCCGCTGGTTGTACCAATCGATCGCCTCGAGCTCCTCCATCAGCGACGTGATCGCTCGATGCATGTCGCGCGTCTCGTCGGACAGCTCATCGATAGACTCGTGGTAACCCTCGTTCGCCATCGGACGTCCTCCCGGCAGGTAGTGGCGCTCGCGCTTGGTGGTGGAACGCGAGCCTATCAGCGATCGGTTCACGGCCCAACGCCCACGGACCGAGTCCGGCGCAGTTCCGCTCGGTCAGACCCCCGGAGTGACGCCCCCAACTCGAGCCTGCGCCACCGCCGCCCGCACGCCGGCGCCCAACCCCGACGCCGACGGCGTCCGCGAGCCGACCTTCCGAGGGTAGATCGCCCCGCCCCGCCGCCGGGTCGGTCGTCAGGCGCGGATGCCGTCGAGGATGATGTCGACCACCGTGCGCCCCGCGTCGGCGGGGCTCGCCTCGAGCGCGCCGCGAAGGCCGACGAGCGCCAGCGTCTCGATGGCCCCGACGACCACGAGCGCGCTGACCTGCGAGTCGGCGACGCGGATCAGCCCGCGATCGACCGCGACGCGCGTCAGGGCGACGGCGCGACGCTCGACCTCCTCGCCGAGCTGGACGATGCGAGTGCGCTCGCCTCGCGGCGCGCCGCGTCGCTCCCGGAGATAAAGGTGCGCCGCGTCGCGGTGGCCGAGCGCCAGCGCCGCGATGTCGAACGCGAGCGCCCGGTACGCCCCTCGGGTAGCGTCCAGGTCCACGGCGGCCGCGAGCGCCTCGGCGCAGCGGTCGAGCGCGGCGTCGATGGCCCCGGACAGCGGCGCGATGATGGCTTCGACGAGCGCAGCCTTGCTGTCGAAGTATCGGTAGAAGTTGCCCTTCGAGGTCCCGGCCGCCCGGGTGATCTCCTCGACGGTCACCGCGTCGAGCCCTCGCTCCAAGAAGAGCGCGTGCCCCGCGCTGACGATCGACGCCCGCCGCTTCAAGCGGTTGCGGTGTCGCTTGCCGCCCGCCGCCGCGTTCTCCTCGGCTGGACGAGTCTCATCCGCCCCCTCGCCGGCGTCGCCGTTCACCCTCGGCAGATACCACACGCGCGCCGGCGCGGGCACGGAACCCGGTCGGCGCCGACGCGCCCGCCGCCGCGGCGCTGCACGGGGCTTCGTCCGAGGGCACGCCTTGCACATTAGTGACCCATCGGTCATTTTTATATTAGTGACTATTCGGTCACTTTTATGGAGGTGCGTCGATGATCGGTCTTCCCCTTGGTCTGCTCTACGAAAACGCGGGCGAGTGGCTGGTGCACCGCTACGTGCTGCACGGCCTCGGCAAGCGCCCCGAGAGCTACTGGTCGTTTCACTGGCGCGGGCACCACCGCGCCTGCCGCAAGCTCGACTTCTACGACCCGGACTACGAGCAGCCGGCGTTCGCGGGCCCCCTGCTCACGCCACAGCGTAAGGAGACGCTCGGGCTGCTCGCGGCCGCCGTCGCCCACGCGCCGCTGCTGCCCGTCGCCCCCTGGTTCTCGGCGGGGTTCTACTACGGGCTCGTCCGCTACTACCGCGTGCACAAGCGCGCACACCTCGACCCCGAGTGGGCGCGGGCGCACGTGCCCTGGCACTACGACCACCACATGGGCCCGAACCAGGACGCCAACTGGTGCGTGACCCGCCCCTGGTTCGACTACGTGATGGGCACGCGTGTGCCGTACCTCGGGACCGCGCGCGAGCGAGCCGACCGCGCGCGGCGAGCCGGGTTGCGGAGACACGCGCCGGACACCACAAGCTCTGCATGACGCCGCCGCCAGACCGACCTCGCAAACCCGAGTGGCTCCGCGTACGGCTGCCCGGTGGTGAGGCGCAGGCGCGCTTCGCGGAGGTTCGCGAGCGTTTCCACGCGCGGGACCTGCACACGGTGTGCGAAGAGGCGCGCTGCCCGAACATCTTCGAGTGCTGGGGTCAGGGCACCGCCACCATCATGATCCTCGGCGAGACCTGTACCCGCGGCTGCAAGTTCTGCTCGGTCAAGAGCGGCAACCCGGGAGGGTACGTCGACCCGCGCGAGCCCGAAAAGACCGCCCTCTCGCTCAAGGAGATGGGCCTCGGCTACGTCGTGATGACGATGGTCGACCGAGACGACCTGCTCGATGGGGGCGCGCGCCACATCGTGCGGACGATCGAACGGATCCGGCACCACTGCCCCGACCTGCGCGTCGAGACCTTGCTCGGCGACTTTCAGGGCGTGCGGCGGGATGTCGAGACCGTCGTCCGCGAGGGCGCGCCGGACGTCTACGCGCACAACGTCGAGGTGGTGCCGCGCCTACAGAAGACCATCCGCGACCCGCGCTGCTCGTGGGAGCGCTCGATCGACGTGCTGAAGTGGGCGAAGGCCGCGGGCAGCCCCGTGACGAAGAGCTCGCTGATGCTCGGGCTCGGCGAGACACGCGACGAGGTGCTCGACGCGATGTGCGGGCTGCGCGCAGCCGACGTCGACGTGCTGACGATCGGCCAGTACCTGCAGCCGAACGCGCGGCTCGCGCCGGTCGTGCGCTACGTGCCGCCGGACGAGTTCGCGGAGCTCAAAGAGCGCGCGCTCGAGCTCGGGTTCGCGTTCGTCGCGTCGGGCCCGCTCGTGCGCTCGAGCTACCGCGCGGCGGAGGCGTTCTTGAGCGGGGTGCTCGACGCCCGCGACGGCGAGCGCTCGACCGGCGGACCCGCCGGGGTCGACCGGTACGGTCGAAAGGAGCCGGCGAGCGTCGTATCTTGAGAGGACAGGACCGAGCCGCGCCGGCCGGCGTTCGCGGCCGACCGCGCGGAGGAAGGGGGCCACATGGACAACCGCGAGCGACGCACCACGGACACCGGCAGCCCCCCCCCGGACGCGCGGCGAACCGGCGGTGACGGCCGCGGCGCGTCGCGCGCGCACGAGCGCGTCCCGGCACCACCGCGCGACCGGCCGGCGCTGCGGGTGATCGGCGACGACGGACGCCCCGACACCGAGCGCGACCCGCAGCTCACCGACGACGAGGCCGTCACCATCTACCGCGCGATGGTGCGCTCGCGGCGCGTCGACGCGCGCCTCCTCAAGCTGCAGCGCCAGGGCCGCGTCGGCTTCCACGTCGGACACCTCGGCGAGGAGGCGGCGATCATCGGCGCGGCCGCCGCGCTCGAGCCCCGCGACTGGATCGTGCCCTGCTACCGCGAAGCGGGCGCCGCGCTCTACCGGGGCTTTCCGCTGCAGGACTACGTCGACCACATGTTCGGCAACGCGGGTGACTTCGCCCACGGCCGCCAGATGCCGGACCACTTCGTGAGCGAGCCCCTGCACATCCTGTCGGTGAGCGCGCCGATCGGGACGCAGATCCCGCACGCCGTCGGGCTCGCGATGGCGATGAAGCGAGCGGGCCGCGACGAGGTCGCCGCCGTGTACTTCGGCGACGGCGCGACGAGCAGCGACGGCTTCCACAGCGCGATGAACTTCGCCGGCGTGTTCAAGGCCCCCGTGGTCTTCCTCTGCAGGAACAACGGCTACGCAATCAGCCTCCCGACGGCGCGCCAGTGCGCGGCGGAGGCGCTCGCCGACAAGGCCGTCGGCTACGGGATGCCGGCGCTCTGCTGCGACGGGAACGACGCGCTCGCGGTCGTCGCGACGGTGCGCGAGGCCGCCGCGCACGCGCGCGAGGGCCGGGGCCCGACCTTCGTCGAGCTGCTCACGTATCGCCTCGGCGCGCACTCGACCTCGGACGACCCGACGCGCTACCGCGACGAGGCGGAGGTCGAACGCTGGCGCGCGCGGGACCCGGTCGTCCGCATGCGCGCTTACCTCATCGAGCGGGGCGCGTGGACCGAGCGCGACGAGGCGAGCCTCGTCGAGGCGGTCGACGCCGAGGTACGTGAGGCGGTCGTCGCCGCCGAGGCGAAGCCGAAGCCGGCGCTGCACGAGATGTTCCGCGAGGTCTACGAGGCGCAGCCCTGGCACCTGCG
The DNA here is from genome assembly GCA_020430775.1 of Myxococcales bacterium. Classification (GTDB taxonomy): domain Bacteria; phylum Myxococcota_A; class Polyangia; order Polyangiales; family Houyiibacteriaceae; genus JAGQJE01. The sequence goes on along the minus strand of JAGQJE010000172.1, from coordinate 9,006 downwards.
CGACCAGGAGCGCGAGTGTCTCTCGGTGGCGCGCACAAAGGAGCCCGCGTAATGGCCGAGATGACGCTGGTGCAAGCCATCGGCGACGCGCTGCGCGTCGAGATGCGGGACGACCCGGACGTGCTGGTCCTCGGCGAAGACGTCGCCCGCGTCGGGGGCGTCTTCCGCGTCACGTCCGGGCTGCTCGACGAGTTCGGCGAGGACCGCGTGCTCGACACACCGCTGAACGAGGGCGGCATCATCGGCACGGCGATCGGCATGGCGCTGTACGGCCTGCGCCCCGTCGCGGAGATCCAGTTCGCCGACTTCATCTACCCGGGCTTCGACCAGCTCGTGAGCGAGGCGTCGAAGTACCGCTACCGCTCGGGCGGCGAGTACCACGTGCCGATGGTCGTGCGCGCGCCGTACGGCGGCGGCATCAAGGGCGGGCAGTACCACTCGCAGTCGCCGGAGGCGCTCTTCATCCACACGGCCGGCCTGAAGGTCGTCTGTCCGTCGAACCCCTACGACGCAAAGGGACTGCTGGCGAGCGCGATCCGGGACGACGACCCCGTGCTCTTCTTCGAGCCCAAGCGGGTCTATCGCGCGATGAAAATGGACGTGCCCGGCGAGCGCTACACCGTGCCGTTGAGCCAGGCCAAGGTCGTGCGCGCCGGGACGGATGTCACCTGCGTGGCGTGGGGCGCGATGCTCTTCGAGGCCGCGGCGGCCGCGGAGAAGTGCGCCGCCGAGCGGGTGAGCGTCGAGCTCATCGACCCACGGACGCTGTGGCCGCTCGACCTCGACACGCTCCTCGAGAGCGTCGAGAAGACCGGGCGGCTCGTCGTCGTGCACGAGGCGCCGCGCACGTGCGGGTTCGGCGCCGAGCTGGTCGCGCTGCTCAGCGAGCGGGCGTTCTTGCACCTCGAGGCGCCGCCCCGGCGCGTGACCGGCTTCGACACGCCCTTCCCCTACACGCACGAGAACGAGTACCTCCCGCTCGAGCACCGCATCACGCCCGCGCTGCTCGAGACCGCTCGCTATTGAGGACCCATGGCCGCGCTCGAGTTCAAGCTCCCTGACATCGGCGAGGGCGTCTCTGAAGGCGAGATCGTGCGCTGGCACGTCACCGAAGGGGACGAGGTCGCCGAGGACGCGCCGCTCGTCGAGGTGATGACGGACAAGGCGACCGTCGTCATCGACTCGCCGGTCGGGGGGCGCGTCGCGCGGCTCGCGTTCGCGGTCGGGGAGACGGCGCGGGTCGGTGACGTCCTCGCGGTGATCGAGGCGGCAGGCGGCGCGACGACCGCTCGCGAGGCCACCGCCGCGCGCGAGGACCCCGCGCCGTCGTCGCGCGTCGACGGAGACGAGGGGCCGGCGGCCACGGCGGTCGGTGTCATCGAGTCGCGGCTGCCGGGTGCCGAGCTGCTCGCGAGCGCCGAGGCGGCGACCAACGCGCCGGCGACCCGCGCCTCACCGACCGGGCGCGCGTCGCACTTCGACCCGAAGCCGCTCGCCACCCCGGCGGTGCGGGCGCTCGCGAGGGAGCGCGGCGTCGACCTGCGTGAGGTGCCGCCGACCGGACCGAGGGGGCGCGTCAGCCGGGACGACGTGCTCGCGGCGGCGGCAGGCCAGCGCCCGAGCGGCGGGGCCCACGTCGCGCAGCGCGCGCGCCAGCCTGGTGGCGAAGCGCTTCGGCGCGAACACCGACGCGAGACCCGTGAGCCCTTCGTCGGGGTGCGCCGCAAGATCGCCGAGCGCATGGCCGAGGCGACTCGGACGGCCGCGCAGTTCACCTTCGTCGAGGAGCTCGACGCCGAGCCGCTGATGCGGCTGCGCGAGCACCTCGCGGCCGGCGCGCAGGCCCGCGGGGTCAAGCTCACCTACCTGCCCTTCATCGTGAAGGCGACGGCCTTGGTCCTAAGGCGCCACCCCGCGCTGAACAGCACGCTCGACGAAAAGACGCACGAACTCGTGTACCGGCACTACTACGACATCGGCGTCGCGACCGCGACCGACGCCGGGTTGATGGTGCCGGTGGTGCGGGGCGCCGACGAGCTCGGCCTGCTCGCGCTCGCCGCCGAGATCGAGCGGCTCTCCGCGGGCGCGCGCGAGGGGACGCTCGGGCGCGACGAGCTGACCGGGTCGACCTTCACCGTCACGTCGCTCGGCCGGCAGGGCGGCCTGCTCGCGACGCCCGTCCTGAACCACCCCGAGGTCGGCATCCTCGGCGTGCACCGCATCCGCGCGCGACCCGTCGTGCGGGACGGCGCCATCGTCGTCGGCCAGGTCGGTCTGCTCTCGCTCACCTTCGACCACCGCGTCGTGGACGGCCACGTCGGGGCGGCGTTCGCGTACGACCTCATCGACGAGCTCGAGCACCCCGAGCGCATGTTCATCGACCGGCTGTGACCGACGCGCACGCCGATGACGAGGGCGCCGCGTGGGCGACCGACGTGCGGGCGGCCCTGCTCGCGTGGTACGACCTGAGCGCCCGCGACCTCCCCTGGCGACGGACGCGTGACCCCTACGCGGTCTGGGTCTCCGAGGTGATGCTCCAGCAGACGCGCGTCGACACCGTCATCCCCTACTACGAGCGCTTCATGGCGCGCTTTCCGACGCCGGAGCGTCTGGCCGCGGCGCCCGAAGACGACGTGCTCGGAATGTGGAGCGGCCTCGGGTATTACCGCCGCGCGCGCATGCTGCACCGCGGCGCTCGCGAGGTCGTCGCGCGATACGGGGGCGAGGTGCCGCGCGAGCCCGAAGACCGCCGCGCGCTCCCGGGCGTCGGGCGGTACACCGCCGGCGCCATCGGCAGCATCGCCTTCGACCGCCCGGAGCCGCTCGTCGACGGGAACGTGGCGCGCGTGCTCGCCCGGCTGCGCGCGATCGACACGCCGCTCGGGCGCGGCGACACCGAGCGCGCGCTGTGGGCGGACGCCGCGGCGCTCGTCCGAGGCGAGCGCCCCGGCGCGCTCAACCAGGCGCTGATGGAGCTTGGGGCGCTGGTCTGTACGAAGACCGCGCCGCGCTGCGACCGCTGCCCCGTCGCGAGCCGCTGCGAGGCGCTCCGCCTCGGTCGTGGCGGCGAGCTGCCGGTGCCTCGCGCGCGCAGGCCGCCCCGCCGCGTCGAGCTCGTCGCGGTGCGACTCGGCCGGCCAGGCGAGGTGTGGCTCACGCGCGGCGAGGGCGCGCTCTTCGGGGGGCTGTGGGGTCTCCCGACGGTCGAGCGCGGGCCCGGGGAGCGTCCGGTCGACGCGGCCGCGCGCGCGCTCGGTGACCACGGTGGCGTCGCGCTCGACCCTGCGCCGTGCGGCACCATCGAGCACGCGCTCACCCACTGCCGGCTGCGCGTGACCGCCTTTTCGGCCTCCGCAGCGTCCGCAGCGTCGCCTCCGGCCGGCGACCGGCGCGCACGCTTCGTCCGGCTCGACGCGCTGGCGGAGGTCGGGGTCTCGGCGCTGACGCAGAAGCTGCTCGCGCTGACCGCCGCGCGACCCGGCCCCACCGCAGCCGGTGAGGCCCCCCGCAGACACGGAGGCTCGCGGACGCCCGCCGGGGAGCGCTAGGCTTCCAGGCATGCGCTACCTCCACACGATGCTCCGGGTGCAGGACCTCGACGCGGCGCTCGACTTCTTCGTCGGCAAGCTCGGCCTGCGCGAGGTGCGCCGCCGCGAGAGCGAGCGTGGCCGCTTCACGCTGGTCTTCCTCGAGACGCCCGATCCGGACGATCCCGCTCAGCTCGAGCTCACCTACAACTGGGACCAGGCGGAGCCCTACTCGGTCGGCCGCAACTTCGGCCACGTCGCCTTCGAGGTCGAAGACATCTACGCCCTGTGCGCTGAGCTGCAGGCGCAAGGCGTGCGCATCCTCCGGCCTCCGCGCGACGGGCGCATGGCCTTCGTCCGCTCGCCCGACCAGTGCTCGGTCGAGCTGCTCCAGCGCGGGGAGCCCCTCCCCCCGAAGGAGCCCTGGGCGTCGATGCCGAGCGAGGGCGAGTGGTAGGGACGCACGCCATCGCCGCGCGGCGCGACGGCTTGGGGCCTGCCCGCGGCTGCTATGCTGGCGCCATGGGCACGCCATGAGCGAGCGCATCGGCAATTGCCGCATCCTCGGCGAGATCGGCAGCGGCGGGATGGCGGTCGTCTATCGCGCCGTGCAGGAGCCGCTCGGCCGGCAGGTCGCGGTCAAGCGCCTCAAGCCGTCGATCGCGCTCGACAGCAAGTTCGCCGAGCGCTTCGAGCGGGAGGCGCACTTTCTGGCGACGCTCCAGCACGAGAACATCCTGCACATCTACGACTTCATCCACGACGGCAAGTCGATGTCGATCGTGATGGAGTACGTCGAGGGCATCGACCTCTACGACCTGCTCGAGCGCACGCCGGTGCTGCCGCCCGAGGTCGCCGCGATCATCGCGCTGCAGGTCGCGCGCGCGCTCGACTACGCGCACTTCCGCGGCGTCATCCACCGCGACATCAAGCCCGCGAACATCATCATCGCGCGGCAGGGCGTCGTGAAGCTCATGGACTTTGGAATCGCGCGGACCGACGAGCTGAGCGACCTCACCGAGACCGGGACCGGGCTCGGCACCCCGAGCTACATGTCGCCGGAGCAGATCCTCGGCAACAAGCTCGACTTCCGGACCGACATCTTCTCGCTCGGCATCGTGCTCTACCAGATGGTCACCGGACGCAAGCCCTTCGTCGAGGACACCGAGCGCACCGTGATGCAGCGGATCCGGCTCGACGACTACACGGCCGCGCGGCGCATCAACGCCGCGGTGCCCGTCAAGATCGAGCGCATCGTCGCCCGCTGCCTCCAGAAAATCCCGGCGAACCGCTACGGCAGCACGCAGGCCCTCGTCGACGACCTGGTCGAGTTCATCGTGCCGCGCGTCCCGATGAACCACAACGCGCGGCTCGTGCTCTACCTGCGCGACGCGGGGCTGCTCCCACGGGAGGAGGCGAACGCCATCTTGTCGGCCGGCGAGCAGCGCGGCGCGGCGCGCGTGGTGGAGGACCCGTCGCTCTTGCGCCACGTGGGCATCGTCGAGGGAGTGCTGCTCGCGGCCGTGCTCATCGGCGGGGGCGTGATTCAGGCGCTCGCCGACGATCGAGCGGGCGCGCCGCCCCCCGCCGCGCTCACGAACCAGACAGCGACGGTGGCCGCCGCGCCCGGCTACGTGCGAGTCGTCGCCGAGCCGTGGGCCGAGGTCTTCGTCGACGGGGAGCACGTCGCGACGACGCCGTCGGCGTGGCCCATCGCCGTCCCGCCCGGACGGCACTTCGTCATCTTCCGCAACCCCTTCTACGACGAGGTCCAGCGCGAGGTGACGGTGAAGAGCGGCGAGACGACCCAGCTCGCGGTGCAGCTCCCGCCGCGCGTGCCGTCGCGGGACAACCCGCCGCCCCAGCCACCGGACGCGGAGCCCTCGCGATGAGCCCGCGCACCCCCGGCACCGGCGCGCCAAGCCCGGAGGCGAGCCGGTCGCGCGCGCCCTCCGCCGCGGCCGCTCGGCTCGTCGCCCTCGCGCTCGCGGCGCTGAGCTTCGCCGGCACGCCCGCACCGGCCGGACCGACGCTCGCGCTCGTCCATGTCGCGCGCCCTGGCGACACGTTCGCGACCATCGCGCAGCGCTACTACGGCGACCCGCTCGATGCGCTCGTCCTCTCGGTCGCGAACCCCGTCGCCGAGCCGCTCGTCCCGGGAGAGCGCATCCTCGTCCCGACCGCCGGCTACCACCGCGTGGCGGCGGACGAGACCTGGCGGTCGCTCGCCGACCGCTACTACGGCACCGCGGACCGGGCGTTCTACCTCGCCGAGATCAACCACGGCTCGCTCGACACGCCGCTCGAAGAAAACCAGGAGCTGCTGGTCCCCTACCCGCTCGCCCACCGCGTGGACAAGAACGACACCCTCGAGTCGATCGCCGCCGTGTACTACGGCGAGAGCGCGCAGGCCACGGCGACGACCGGCGCGGCCTCGAAGAGCGCCCCCGCCGGCGAGGCGGACGAAGACAGCCCCGCGGTGCGCATCCTTCGCAGGTTCAACGGGCTCGAGCGCGAGCGGCTCAAACCCGGGTCGATCGTGCTCGTCCCGCTGCCCACGCTCACCCTCACGGACACGGCGCGCGCGCGGCTCACCCAGGCCGATGGCCTGCTCTGCAGCACAGGCGACCTGCGGGCGCGCCAGCTCGACGTCTCGGCGCAGATCCCGAAGCTGCGCGAGGCGGTCTCGAACGGCCAGTTCGTCGAGGCGGTCGCCCTCGGGAACGCGCTGCTCGGCCACGGTGGGCTCACCGGCAACCAGGTCGTCTCGGTTGAGCGCGAGCTGGGGACGGCGCTCGTCGCGCTCGGTCGGCCTGGGCTCGCGGTGGCGGCGTTCAAGGCCGCGATAGCGCGGCAACCGGACCTCGAGCTCGACACCGTGCGCAACTCACCGAAGGTGCTGCGGGCGTTCCGAGACGCCCGCGACGAGCTCAGGCGAGAGCGTCAGCGCCCGAACGCCGGCTCGCCGGCGGCACCGCCCGACGGGGGGCCCGCTCCGCCCCGCTAGCTACCCGCTCGGTCGCGAACCGGTCACCGCTCGGTGACCGGGCTGCGAGCTAGGCGCTCGCCTCGATGGGCTGCTGGGCGTGGGGCGGGACGGTGATGTCGCCGCGCGCCTTCGCCCGGCGGCGAAAGTGCAGCCACGCGAACGCCACGATGGGCAGGATGATGATCGCGATCCACTGCGACTCGGAGAAGCCGAGCGCTGCGCCTCGCTCCGGGTCGTCACGCCAGAACTCGAGGAAAAAGCGCCAGACGGAGTACGCCGCGGCGACGTAGAAGAACACCTCGCCGCGGAAGCGCCGGTGCTTGAACACCCACAACGCGCTGGCGAAGATGACGACGCCGGCGAGCGACGAGTACAGCTCGGTCGGATGAACCGGGAGCGAGGTCGCGGCCGAGGCGGCGATGAGCCCTTCGTTCACGTGATGGACATAGGCCGGCGAGCCGTAGAGCTGCTGGTCGAAGGCGAAGTGCGGAAACGCCGCCTCGTTCCAGTGCGGGAAGGTGCCGAGCTTCGCGAGCCACGCAGGCGCGCTCGCCGACAGGGGCTTGCCGTAGTCGCAGCCGTAGAGGTAGCAGCCGATGCGGGTCAGCGCGAGCCCGGAGCCGAGCGTCGGCGCGACGAGATCGGCCCACGGGAGCAGCGGCACCTTGCGCCACTTGAGGTAGCCCCAAGCGCCGAAGAAACCGCCGAGGAAGCCGCCGTAGGCGACGAGCCCGCCCGAGCGGAAGTTGAACCAGCTCAGGATGGTCGGGAACTCGTCGAGGTTCGTGAAGACGTAGAACAGGCGCGCGAAGAGGATGGCGGTGAGGGCCGTGACGACGAAGCAGTTCGCCATCAGGTCCTTGTCCATGCGCTCGACCTTCGAGCCCATGTACATGATGAAGTACCAGGCGACGAGCAGGCTGAGGCCGAGCATGACGCCGTAGGAGTAGATGGGGACGGCGCCCCAGGGCGTCGGTATGCTGAACAGAATCGGATGCATCGATCAGGACTTTCCGGCCCACCGTGGGCCTCGTCAAGCGGTCGGAACCCCTCCGCCGGCCTGGGAAACCAGGGCTCGGACCGAGTCGGCGGTCACCCCCTCGACGCGGACGAGCTTGACCCGTCCGCGCTCGCCGCGGATGAGGGACACGGCGCCCGCGGCGACGCCCAGCTCGCGGGCGAGGAGCTTGCGCAGCGCCAGGTTTGCGGCGCCCTCGACCGGCGGCGACGTGAGCGCGACGTCGAGTGCTTCGCCACGCAGACCGCGCACGGCTTCACGCGAGGCGCGCGGGGTCACGCGGACCTCGAAGGTGACGGCGCCGTCGCGTTCGTCGACGCGCAGCGCCGCGCGGGCCGGCTCGGACGCCTCGGCGCGCTGAATGATGCGGCTACGAGCCCGACGTGACGACACGGCGCATCAGCCAGTTCTCCCCGCGGCGGAGCAGGTCGAAGCGCGCGTTGATGAAGCCCGACGCGGTCCGCAGCCGAACGGCCACGGTCGCCTGGCTGCCGTCGCGGTCGACGCTGCGCTGGATGAGCTCCGCGGACGGCGAGTCGAGCCCCGCGAGCGCGGCGCGGGCGCGCGCCGCCAGCTCTGCCTCTTGCCCGCGGTCGAAGCGCTCGCGGCTCCCCTGGGCGATGAGCTCGACCGGCTCGCGCTCGAGATCGGCGAGCGAGAGCGCCGCGTCGACGCGGTCGCCGCCGTAGCCGCGAGCCACGGCGTCGGCGAAGGCGTCGAGGCCGGTCGCGCCGGACGCGGCGGCGTCATGCGCGACGTAGGCCAGCCCACCGCCCAGGGTGAGGACGAGGATGCCAGAGACGAGGAGGAGGGGGAGAGAGCGGGGCATCGCCGAGATACGTATGCACGCTCGATGCCAACGCCACAGCGCCCTCCGACCTGCCGAAACCCTGAGGAATTCGAGCGATCGGCACCCTCGAGCGCGGTGGGGCAGTGACAGCGTGTCACCGACGGCGTGGCGCGGACGACACGATGGCGACGAAGACCGACCGCGTGGCGTGCGGCGCGTCCTGGACCGAGCGACCTCGCGCGGCGCTCAACCGGCCGCGAGCGCCGACCGCATGACCTCGACGGGCGCGGGGACCTCGGTCCAGGTCTCGAACGCGAGCGCACCCTGGTGCAGCAGCATCCCGAGCCCATCGACCGTCTTTAGCCCGCGCGCCGCTGCCGCCGCCAAGACGGTGGTCTCGATGGGATCGTAGACGAGGTCGGTCACGGCCGCGTCCGCAGGTAGGGACGCGAGCGGCAAGGCCGCGGCGAACGCTTGCGCGGCCGGGCTCGACCGCAAGGTCGCGCTGGTCGCCTGCACGACGAGGGTGGCACGGGCGAAGGCGTCTCGGAGCGCGGGCTCCCCCCACCCCGGCGACGCGCGGACGACGCCGCGTACCCCCTCGCCGAGCGAGCCGGTCAGCGCAGCGGCGGCGCCGGGTCGCCGCGCGAGGACCGCGACGTCGTCGGCGCCCGCCAGCGCG
>JAGQJE010000171.1 GCA_020430775.1 Myxococcales bacterium | reverse complement strand
CGCTCCGCCCCGGTACGCCCTGCGCCTGCCAATCGCCACCCACCTCACAAGGCCGAACCCATGAAATCGAGAAAAAAAGCACCTCTCGCCCCTTGCACACGTGGCCCGTTCAGAGTCGGGATCGGGATCGGGCACGGGATCGGGCGCGGGTGCGGGATCGGGCGCGGGGCCGCGGGGGTGGCGGCGGTGGGTGGGGCGGCGGGGGAGCGGTCGCCCCCCCGGCCTCGTCGTGGCGTCAGTCGCGTCGGCGGCGGATGACGAGCGCGCCGCCGAGCAGGCCGAGCAGGCCGAGCAGGCCGAGACCGCGGCCGTCGGCGTCGAGCGGCCCGACCGGGCTTGCCGAGCAGGCGGCGCCGCCGCGGACCGTCGCGTAGGCGGGCTCACCGGCGTCGGGCGACTCCATGCCCGCGTCCGCCATGCCCGCGTCCGGCGTGGCGGTCCCGCCGTCCGGCTCGCCCACGCCGGCGTCCGGCTCGATCGGCACGCCATCGTCCGCGTCGAGGTAGTTCGGCCGGCCGTCGCCGTCGATGTCGCCGCGGCCCTCGTCCTTGTCGAGCTTGCCGTCGCCGTCCGCGTCCGTGTCGAGGTAGTTGAACTTGCCGTCGCGGTCGACGTCGTTGCTGAACACGGCGGGGAGCTTCCCGTCGGCGATCTCGTCGATGGTGAGGATCGTGTCGCCGTCATCGTCCGGGTCGAGGTAGTCCGGCGTGCCGTCGTCGTCCGTGTCGATCGACACGCCGCCGGGGCGCTCGTCGATGGTGGGGATCGAGTCGCCGTCGTCGTCCGGATCGAGGTAGTCCGGCGTGCCGTCCTTGTCGGTGTCGATGGCCACGCCGCCCGGCATCTCTTCGGCGTCGGTCAGCCCGTCCTGATCGCTGTCGCGCAGGGCGAACGCGACGGTGAAGGCCGCGCTCGCGGTGCCGGTCGTGCCGAAGCCGTCCGTGCCGCTGACCTGCAGCGTGTGCGCGCCCTCGGTGAGATCGGCGCTCGGCGTGTACGTCCAGTTGCCGAAGCCGTTCACCGGCAGCGGGCCGACCTCGGTGCCGTCGATCTTCAGCGAGACCTCGCCTTTCGGGATGGACGTGCCGCGGATCTCCGGCCGCGGTCCGACGCTCGCGCCGTCCGCGGGGCTGGCGATGATCACCTGGTAGCAGCCGCGCCCGTCCGCGAGCTGCCCGACGGGGCAGACGCAGGTGTACGAGCCGTCGGTGTTCATGCAGGTCGCGTCGTCCGGGCAGGCGTCGGTCCCGGCGGCGCACTCGTCGACGTCCGTGCAACCCGTCGTCGACAGCGTGCACGTGTTGTCGCCGGTCGGGTTCGCCGGGTCGTTGTTACAGAGCGGGGTGCCTTCGTAGCCGAAGGGGCAGCGAGCGCCCGCGTTGTCGGTCCCGTCGCACTCCTCGCCGGCGTCCGCGAACCCGTCGCCGCAGACCGTGAGCGTGCAGCGGTTCGTGCAGGCGGCCTGGTTCGGGTCGCTGTTGTTCGTCGGGTCGCAGGTCTCGCCGCCCGGCACGCCGGGGTCGTTCTGCGTGATGCGATCCGGCTGGCCTTTGCCGTCGTTGCCGCAGAGGTCGACGATGCAGACCTCGTACTTCATCGTCGCGGTCGGCAGGGCGAGGCGCTGGTTCACCGAGATGAGGTAGTGCTGGTTCGCCTGGTACTCGAAGTACCCGCCCGGGTTCGGACCGGCCTCGTCCGGGATCGTCTGCGTCGGGTCACAGCCCGGGGTCGCGCACCCTTCGGACGGCTTCGACTGGCCGGTGAGCCCCTCGACGCGCGCAACGAAGATGCCGGGGTTCTCGGCGGGGTTGAGCTGGTTGCCGACCCAGCGGACCTGGAGGTAGGCGGCGCCCGGTCGCTGCGGGTTCCAGAGGATGAGGTCGTCCTGCGCGTCGGGGCCCGAGATCTCGACGTTGTCCGAGTCGGACTGCACGATCTCGCCGTCGATGCACGAGCGGCCCCCGTCCTTCGGCTTGAGCTCCATGCCGGGCTTGATGCAGGTCGTGAGCGTGCCGATGCTGCCCGCGCTGATGTTCGAGAAGACGAAGTAGCGCTGGCCGGCCTTGAAGAGGAAGTCGCAGTGCTGCTGGGTGAAGTTCGCCGTTCCGCTCGCCTCGTCGGTCTTGCAGAGCGCGTGGCCGCCCTCGTCGCGGATCGTCGCCTCGCCGATCGCTCCGAGGTTCTGCACGGTGACCTCGAGCTGGCCGATGCCGTCGCGGGTCGGGGTGAACGTGTAGTAGCCGTCGTTGTCCTGCGCGAAGCCGTTCGTGGTGGTCTGGCAGGTGCCGTCGTAGACGAGCGCGCTGTCCGCCGTGAACGCGTACACCGTCGTGCGGATGGTGCCGAGGGCCACGGCGTTCTTGTGGACGCTGATCGTATACGTCTCGCCGGCGTCCCAGATGAACGGGCGGTAGACCTTGTCTTGGAGCGTGTTGCCGCTCGCGGAGAAGAGCGTCTCGCCGTCCGAGTCACGCTTCACGCTGACCTGGAAGCCGAGCGTGTTCCCGACGCGGGCGTCGAACTCCACATAACCGACGCCGCCCGAGGTGGGCGTGAACTGACGGGTCTGTGTGACGTTGCCGCCTGACGTGTCGAACGTGAGGAGCGCGTCGTCCGCCCGCGCGTCAGGTGCGGCGACGATGAGAAGCGAGGCGCTGCAAAGAAGCACGCCCGCGAAGAGCAGCGCGCACCGGTTCGGATGGGCAGAGGTCTGAGGCACCGTCTATCTCCTGTAATATTGTGACGCGATTATAACGAACCGAGTGTGCAATACCAACCAAATTGCGCTCCGGATGCAACCGCGAGGCTTGCTCCGCCCGGTTCGGGCGTGCGGCCTGCGACCGCGCCACGCCCGTTCCCCGGGCGGCGGGTGGTCCCGCATTGAGGACGCGGCATACTCGGGCCCACGATCGATGCGTAGACGAACGCGACTGACCGTGGCCGCGGCGCTTGCGCTGGTGGTCGTCCTCCTCGTGTGCGGCGCGGGGGCGTGGCTGTGGTGGGCGCCGAAGCTCGTGCGCGAGCGGGTCGTCGCCGCCGCGGCGAGCAGGGGCCTCGCCGCCGACGTCGTCCGGGTCGCGCTCCATCGCGGCGGCGTCACCCTCGATGGCCTCACGCTGCGCGCGCGCGACGGGGGCCTGCGCGCGTCGGTCGAAGAGATCGACGTGGCCGGCTCCCTCTGGGCGCTCGCCTCGCGCGGACGCCGCGGCGCCGACCGGGTCGCCGTTCGCGGGGTCGACGCCGAGCTCGATGTGAGCGAACCCGGGCTGCCCGCGAGCCTGCGCGCGTTGCGTGCGCCCGCCCGGCGCGGCGAGCCCGCAAAGGCGCGGCGGACCCCGGCCGGCGAGCGGACGGGCACCCCCGCGCTCGAGGTGGACGGGCTGCGCGTGCGGGTGCGCGACGCGGTCGGGACGCTCGTCGACCTGCGCGACGCCTCGGTGCGCGCGGGAGGCGGCGCCACGCTGCCGGGGCGGGTCGTCGCGAAGGCCGCCTCGGTCGACGCGTTCGAGGGCAGCGCGACCTCCGCGACGCTCCGCGACCTCCGCCTCGAGCTCGCCGCGCGCCGATCGCCCGGGACGGAGGCGGACGCCGGCGGCGACGAGGGCTGGCGGGTCGAGGGCGCGTCCGTCGGGAGCGGCACCATCCGGCTCACGCCCGAGGCGCCGGAGCCGACCGACGAGACGGCGCTCGGCGACGACACGGACGACCAGGACGTCGCCGCCTCGGACGAGGGCGCAGGCGACGCGGAGGCGGACGCAGCGGACGCAGAGGACGCGGACGACGACGAGCAGGAGGCGCCGACGGCGGCGCAGATCGCGGCCGCCGCCGCGGCGCAGG
>JAGQJE010000170.1 GCA_020430775.1 Myxococcales bacterium | reverse complement strand
GGAGACGCTGCGGGCGGCGCTGCAGGCGGATCGCGACCGCGAGCGGGCGCTCCGGGCGTCGCTGGGCGAGGCGCAGGGGCGCGCGAGCAAGGCCGCGCTCGGCTTCACCCTCGTCGCGGGACCGACGACACCGACCGGGCCGTTGGCGGACGTCACGCCGTGGCTGTGGCTGTTCGGCGGGCCCCTCGCCGGCGCCGCGCTCGTCTGCCTGATCGCGTGCATGCGGGAGCTCGTGGGGCTCCGAGTCCGGACCGCGCGCGAGCTCGCGTGGTGGGGGCGAGGGCCGGTCGTCGGCAGCACGACGTGGCCCTCAGACGCCGGCGCGCTCGACGCGCTGGTGGAGGAGCTCGAGGACCACGGCGTGTGGGCGCTCGGCAGCACGCTGGTCGTCCCCGCGACCGAGCGCGAGCGCGCGGTGTCAGCGCAGCTCGCGCGCTGCCTGCACGCCGCGCCCTGGCTCGGGCGCGCGGTCACGCGCCCCGCCGCGCTCCCGGCGCCGACCGGCGAGCGGCTCCTCGCGGCAGGCGCGCCCGGATTGGCGCACGAGGCGGGTGGCGCGGCGATCGAGCGTGTCCCGACGGAGGGCGCGCGGGGAGCGCGCGCAGCCGACGCGCTCGCGCTGTCGGACGCGGGCGCGGACGCGGAGGGCATCGAGCGTCCGAGCGCGTGCGACTGGGACGGCCCACTCCACGGTCCCATCCTCCGCCGGTCGACGCGCCTGTCCGACCGGGTGCTCGTCGTGGCGCAGAGCGGCGCCCGGGGACGCGACGTCGCGCGGGCGCGTGCGCGGCTCGGTCGGCCGGACGGGGTGGGTTGGGTGCTGGTCGGCGCGAGCGAGCGCTTCGTCGAGACCGACGACCGCGTCGGGGACGTCGCCACGTTCTGGGCTCCCGACCACGTGAGCCTCGCCGACGCGGAGGCGCGGCCGGGGTGGGCGGTTGTGCCGAGGCGCTGACCGCACCATACCCCAGGCGATGCGTCTTGGCCCCGCTCGCGCGTTCGCGATCGCGCTCGGCCTCTCGATCGGGGCCCACGCGCTGAGCTACGCGGGGCTGCGCGACCTGCAGGCACATCCAGCCGTCGACCCATCGCCACCCGACGCCGTCCAGGTCGCCGTCATCGACATCCCCCCACCCGAACCCGCCGCCCACCGGGATGCGCGTGAGGAACACGAAGGCGGCACGCACGCTGCGCCCCGACCACGAAGAGGCGGTCGCCTCCTGGGACTCGCTCTGCACCGTGCCTCAGCTTTCGGGCCAGCGT
>JAGQJE010000169.1 GCA_020430775.1 Myxococcales bacterium | reverse complement strand
CCCGCGCGAGCATCTCTGAGTCCACCCGCCCCCGGCCCACCACCGTCCGCCCGCTCGCGAGTCGCAGCTCGAGCCCGCCGGGCTCGGTCGGAGCGGCCAGCGTCGTACGCGACCGCGACGCGCCGCACACCCGAACCGGAACGAACGAGCCCGCCGAGCTACTCGCCTTCGTTGCTCCAGGCGCGACCGACGCCGTCGTCGACGCCGGCTCGCGTCGAAGCGCAGACGACCACCAGTACAACGTCGAGCGCGCCAACCCCTCGCGGCTCGCAAACGCCGCCCCCGACAACCCGCTCAGCCGCCACTGCGCGACCAGCTCCGCCCACTCCGCCGAGCTACGCCGGCGCCGCTTCGTGCTCAGGCCCCCGACATAACCCCCCAGCCCCGCCCCGCTACAAGGCGGCCCGTAGGAGGCTTACGTTCCCTTGCGGGTGCACAGCGGCGGCTACGATCGCCGCGCCGCTCCAACGCCACGTAGCCCCACGAGAACCGAGGCACATACAAGCACCATCGCCACCGAGAGCGATATCAACAGGAACCCGATCAGGTTCTCTTGTGCAGCGGTACCGGCATGACCCTGCGCCGCAATCGGCATCATGTGTCCTGCTCCCCAGATGGCAGCGAGCAGAGTCGCGGTCCAATTCACGAAGGTTCCATAGCATGCGAGCCAGAACGTGGCCCTCAAGATGCGAGACGGCAGGACGAGCCTTGGCCATATGAGACCTAGCGCGACCAGGAACAAGCCGTTCATGACACCTTCAAGGTGGCTGCTAAGGCCCATTCTGGGATTTGCCAATATCGGAACTGCAAATCCAACAAGCAAGCCAAGCAGGAAGAGAAGGATACCAAGCTGAATCAACCTATGTCCTGCGTGATCTTGTGACGATGCGTTCATGCAAAATGCTCCGTCTGTATTGTTACTGCGGTAACGCTTGAGAGGACCGCGTCGAGAAACGCCGTCGGGCGAACGAGCTGTTCGGTTGCGGTTGCACCATACTGGGCAAAATGCTGCTCGATCTTTGAGATGTCAGTGTCAACACTACCTCACTGAGAAGCAAGAACGGGAGATACCGCCGCTCTGGTCTCATGCGCCGGCAGTGGCCGGCGCCGTCGCGGCGCGCCACGCGTGCGGGGACTGAGGTAGCCTCGGCGCATGGCGTGGCTCGAGCGGTGCGTGCGGGAGGGGCTCGACGCGGTCGGGGAGGTGGTCTTCCCGGCGAACGACGTCGGCGCGCCTGGCTGGCGCGAGGTGGGCGCCGTCGAGCACGGGCTCGCGTGGATGCGGGAGCTCCCGCCCGAGCCTCGGCGGCTCTTGGCAGCGCTCTTCGTGCTGGTGGAGTTGGCAGGGCCGCTGCTGCTGACCGGCTCGCCGCGGCGCTTGTCGCGCCTGCCGCCCGAGCGACGCCTGCGGCTCGTCGAGCGCCTGCGCGCGTCGAAGCGCTATCCACTGCGCGTCATCGGCGACTCGCTGAAGTCGGTCGCGACGATCGCCTGGCTCAGCGATCGCCGCGCCCTCGCGTGGCTGGGCGTCTTCAAGGCCTGCGAGCACCCGGAAGACCCCTTCGCGCTCGACGAGCGGCTCGGGGCGCTCCGATGATCCACGAGCTGTCGGACCTGCGCGCCGGCTTCGAGGTGAGCGCCGACGCCGTCGTCGTCGGCTCCGGAGCGGGCGGCGCGGTCGCGGCAGCGAACCTCACCGAGGCGGGGCTCCGGGTGGTGGTCCTCGAGGCGGGCCCGGTCGTGCGCCCGGCGGACATGACGCGCGACGGCCCGCGCTTCATGGCGCGCTACTTCTGGGAGGGCGGGCTGCGCATGATCGGCGGCTCGATGCAGATGCCCTCGATGCAGGCCCGATGCCTCGGCGGCAGCACCGTCGTCAACAGCGCCATCATGTTCAAGCTGCCCGACTGGGTGCGCGACGAGTGGATCCGCGACGAGCACCTGCCGGGGCTCCGCGACGCAGCGTTCGACCGCGCCTTCGAGCGGATCTTTGAGCGCACGCGGGTGCAGCCGACGCCGCTCGCCGTGATGGGGCGCCGCAACCGCCTGGTCGGCGAGGCCCTCGCGGCCGCGGGCCTCGGCGGTGGGCCGCTGCCGCGCGCGGTGCAGGGGTGTCACGGCTGCGCCGACTGCACGACCGGGTGCCACACCGGCGCCAAGCAGAGCGTCGACCGCTCGTGGCTCCCTGGCGCGGTGCAGGGCGGCGCGGAGGTCTACACCAACGCGACCGTCGACGCCGTGCTGACCGAGGGGCGGCGCGCCGTCGGTGTGCGCGGTCGCGTGATCGACCGCGAGGGCGGAGAGCCCGCAGCCCGCTTTACGGTGCGGGCGCCGCGCGTGCTCTTGGCGGCGGGCGCGATGGCGACGCCCGCGCTCTTGCTGCGCAGCGGCATCAACCCCGGCAAGCGCGTCGGCGCGACCTTCTACGCGCACATCGGCGGCGCGGCCGCGGGCTACTTCGACGAGCCGGTCGAGCCCTGGATCGGCGCGACCCAGGGCTGGGGCGCGATCAGCCCGAACATCCGCGGCCTCAAGTACGAGTCGCTCTGGGCGCCCGAGCCGCTCATCCTGTCGCGCTACGGCGGCCTCGGGCGCGGGCTCTACGACGACCTTCAGAAGGTCCGGCACATGGCGCTCATCGTCTCGGTCTATCGGGCCAGGGTGCGCGGGCGGGTGAAGGTGCGGCGCAGCGGCACCCCTGTGGCGTCGATGCGCGTGCCGGACGACGAGGTCGCCACGGTCATGCGGGGCGTCAAGGAGGCCGTCGACGGGCTCTTCGCCGTCGGCGCGCGCGGCGTCAGCACCAGCATCTGGGGCATGCCCGCCGTCTTTCGCTCGCCGGCGGAGGTCGAGCTGCTCCTGACCCGACGTGTGAGGGCGCGCGACGTGCCGATGACGGGCAACCACATCTTCGGCTCCTGTCCGATGAGCGCCGACCCCCGCCGCGGCCCCACCGACCCCGACGGCGCCGTCCGCGGCGTCGACGGCCTCTGGCTTTGCGACGCGAGCGTCTTCCCGAGCCCCTCCGCCGTAAACCCTCAAGCCACGGTCATGGCCCTCAGCGACCTCATCACCCGCCGCATCGCCGACCTCGAGGCCTGAGGGGGAGGCCGAGCGACGCCTGCGCCACTCGGAGCGTCACGTAGGTGCGCGTGTCGCGCTGCGCGGGCCACCTCCGCCTGGCTGGGCTCCCCAAGCGGGTGGAAGCAGGCTGACGCGGCGGACGGAATGCGCGAGGGTGGAGGCGGCGGCGAGCCGTTGCGCGCCGCGGGCCGAGCCGAAGCAGCGGTAGCCCTTGCGCCCGATGGCGGAGGCGCGGGAGCGCCTCCGCGGGAGCGCCCCCGCGCGACCTTGGAGAGCACGATCGGCTAGCGTCCGAGCGCGGCCGCGATGGCGAGCACGACCACGACCACCGCGGCGACGCCGACGAAGCGCCAGTCGCGTTCGCGTGCCCAGAGCACCAGCAACGAGACCACCCGCAGCGCTGGGGTGAGCGCGAGCACGAGGATTCCCGCCGCCATGACGCGCTCGCCTGCGCTCGGCGCGCCCCTCATGGCGAGGAGCTTCACCGCGGGCGCGTCGCCGAGGCCCTCTCTGACGAGCGCGAGGACGAGCCCGACCGCCATCAACGCAAACGAGACCCAGAGCCCGCCGCGCAGCACGAGCTGGACGAAGCGGCGGACGGGCTCCTCGACCTCTGCCTCGGGGACCGCCGGCCTCGTCTGATCGCTAGCCAATCGAAAGCCCGGCGGCGCGGAGGCCCATCTGGACGGCGACCACGATCAACACGACGCCGAGGATGCGGCTCAGCGCGCGCGCTGGGACCAGCCCTGACGTCCGCGCGCCGACGGTGGCACCGACGACGACGCCGAGCACGAGCGGGACCGCTATCAGCGGGTGAACGTAGCCCTGTGCGAAATACACGAAGAGGCTCGAGATCGCGGTCACACCGATCATGAAGTTCGAGGTGGCCGCCGCGACACGGACGGGGATGCCCATGCCGAGCGTCATGGCCGGGACCTTGAGAAAGCCACCGCCGACGCCGAGCAGGCCCGAGAGCGCGCCGGCGAAGAACGAGACGACGGCGCCGACGGGTAACCGCTCGGCTTGGTAGTGTATGAGCGTGCCGGTGCGCGCGTCGACGTAGGCGCCGGCGAGTCGGCCGGGCGTCTCGAACCCGGACTCGAGGTGTAAGCCGCGCTGGCCGTCGGTCGGCGCGTCCGCGTGGTGCTCGGTCTTTTGCCGGAACACCAAGACCGCTGTCACGAGCATCACGACGGCGAAGACGCCAGAGATGATCGACGGCGAGACGAGAAGCGAGATGAGCCCGCCGGTGAGCCCGCCGATCGTGGTCGCGATCTCGAGTGACATACCGAGTCGCATGTTCGCCAGGCCCTCGCCCACGTAGGCGCTGCCTGCGGCCGTGCTCGTCGCGACGACGGAGACGAGCGACGCCGCGACGGCGACGCGGATGTCGTAGCCAAAGGCGAGCACCAGGACCGGGACGATGACGACGCCTCCGCCGATGCCGATGACCGCCCCGAGCCAACCTGCGAACAAGCCGAGCCCGGCCAGAGCGAGCTCGCTGCCAACCGAAATCGCAGGCACGAGTACACCCTAAGGAAGCGCCGTCGCGCTGTCGAGACCGTTCCTACGCTGCAGCACCCGCGCAATCCACCGCTACCACTTCTCCGCAGCAATCGCCCGTCACACGCGGATGATCCGCGGCGCGCCCCTGACTGTCAGGAGGGTTGTCGGGGGTCAGCTCTTGATGAAGTACTCGCTCATCATGAGGGTGCGGATGCGCCAGAGGTCGAGGAAGGCAGTGACGGAGGCGAGCATCTTCGCCATGTTCGTGGCGAGCTCGAGCGGGTTGGTCGCGCCGTAGAAGAGGTAGGGGTCGGTGACGTGCTTCGCCGAGGGCCAGTCTTCTTCGACGATGCCCTCAAAGGGCGGCGCGCCGGGGGTGATGGGCTCCAAGACGACGTTGCGGACGTAGCGCGCGCGGGGCTGCATCGCCTCTGAGACGGGCGACTGCCGGCCGTGCCAGCGGCGGATCCACTCGTCGTACGAGAGGCGCTTCGGCCGCTCCATCAGCGTGACGGCGAGCACGCCGGGCGAGCGCTCGCCGTCGGGCCAGTCGCGCGGGCCCGAGTGTCGGTTGCCGCCGTACTCCGTGTAGATCTGCTCGTCGACGCGGTAGCCGGCGACCTCGTAGCCGGCGGCGCGCATCGCGTCCTCGAGCGCGAAGCGGCGCTCGGTGGGGTCGTCGACGTAGGCGTTGACCTGCGCGCACGCCGGCTCGTCGAAGAGCACCTTCGGCGCGGGCGAGGGGACGTCTGCGAGGTCGTCGGCGATGTTGACCTGCAAGCGCTCGGCTCCGCCGCGCAGGAGCGCGGGCGCGACGTCTCCCAGCAGCACCTCGCGGTGCGCCCGCGGCGCGCGGCCCTCCGGGCCCCACAGGACGTAGACGAGCTTGTCGAGCTGGTCGGTCACGACGCCCTCCGAGCCGCCCGCTCATAGAGCGCGCGCGCGTCTGGCAGCAGGTCCGCGAGCCCGTCGTCCCGCCGCACGCGCGGGGCGTAGCCGAGGTCGCGGCGGGCCTTGTCGATGCGGAAGCTCGAGCTCTGCGTGAGGTTCAACACGCCGCGGCGCGTGAGCGTGGGCTCAGGCCCGCCGCGCAGCGAGGCCGCCTCGGCGAGGGCGCCCACGGCGTACATCAGCCGGCCCGGGAGCCGCGCCCGCGGGAAGCGGTGCCCGAGCGCCTCGGCGAGCGGCCGGAACCACTCGAGGCCGTTGAAGCGCTCGTCGTCGGTGATGAAGTAGGCCTGCCCACCGACCCGCTCGGGCGCGGAGGCGAGCGCCGCCGCGGCGAGGAGCTGGGCGTCGACGAGGTTTTCGACGTGGGTGTTGTCGACGAGCGAGCGGCCGCCACCGATGAGCGCGACGAATTTTCCGGCGGCGAGCTGCTCGATGAAGCGCTGGACCATGAGCCCGCACTCGCCCCCGCCCCAGATGCCGCCCGGGCGCAGCGCGACGGTGCGCAGCCCGCCCGGGTCGTCGGCGGCGAGGACGACGCGCTCGGCCGCGACCTTCGTCTGCGTATAGAGATCGAACGCGCCGGTCGCGTAGGGCGTGCTCTCGTCGCCCTCGTCGACGACGTGCTCCATCGCGACGTTGATGCTGCTCGTGTGAACGAGCCGGTCGACCTCGAGCCGGTCGCATGCCCGGACGACGTGCTCGGTACCGAGGACGTTGACGTCCCACGCGCGGCGCCGGGCGCGGGGCGGCGCGAAGCCGCGCGTGTCGATGACGGACGCCGTGTGGAAGACCACGTCGGCGCCCTCGACGGCCTCGGCGACCTGGTCGTAGCGGCGGACGTCGCCGACGACGACCTCGGCCCGCGCGTCTCCGCTGTAGGGGCGGACGTCGAACGCGCGCACCTCGCAGCCGAGCGCCAGCAGGCGCGCGACCAGGTGGCCGCCGAGGTAGCCGGCCGCGCCGGTCACGACGCAGGCCGGGCCGACCGTCGCCGCGTCGAGCCTCGACAGCGCCCGAGCGCAGTCGTCCGGCCCCTCGCCGCTCACGACCGCCCCTCGCCGTAGATGCCGCCGGTGGCGTTGCTGAAAAAGCGCGTCGCCGCTCGCCGCGAGAGCAGGCGCGTCCCCCGATGCACCGCGCGGTTCACACGGCCCGCGACATGCACCGGCCCGCGGTGAAGGTGCGCGATGGCCTCCCTGGCGACGGCGTCGGGGGTCATGGGCATCGCCTTGCCTCGCTTCTTCTCGGGGGTCGCCGCCTCGAACGCCGGGGTCGAGGTCGCCCCGGCGATGCAAGCGAGGACGTCGACGCCGTGCGGCCGCAGCTCGGCCCAGAGCCCCTCGGCGAGCGTGGTGTCGAACGCCTTGGTCGACGCGTAGGTGCTCACGTACGCCGAGCCCTGAAACCCGGCCATCGACGACATCACGAGGATGCCGCCGTGCCCGCGAGCGACGAGGCGCGGCGCGAGCGTCGCGGTCATCACGAGCAGCGCGCGGCAGTTCACGTCGAGCTCGCGGAGCTTGTCCTCGAGGGGCGTCTCGAGGAAGGGGCCGACCTTCGAGTAGCACGCGTTCGCGACGAGCAGCCCGACGTCGAGGTCTTCGATGAGCGCGCGCAGGGTGCCCTCGAGGTCGGGCGAGGCGAGGTCGAGGGACGCCGTCCGCACCTCCACCCCGTGCGCCCGGCGCAGCTCGCCGGCCGCCGCGTCGAGCGGGCCCGTCCGGCGGGCGACGAGGAGGAGGTTGAGCCCCTCCGCGGCCAGGCCCTCGGCGATCGCACGCCCGATGCCCTCGGACGCCCCCGCGATGAGCGCCCAGGGCCCGTAGCGCTCGCGCATCTTCCGCTTCGTCATGACGGATGCGCGTAGCACGACCCGGCGGTGACCGTCGAGCAGGTGCGACCCGTCGAAGCCGGCCAAAGCGCCCCCTGCACCCCATGCAACGGCGCCCACGCAGCGACGCCCACCCCAGGAGCGCATTACATAAATAAAGAAATATGCCGTTGGGAATGAAAAAGCGAAGGCGAACCGTTGCCCAGTCGAGACCCCCAACGCGTGGCCTCCCGTCGCCGATCCCAGCCGAGAGCCCTCCCCTCGATGACGCCTTCACCCTGCACGCCCGCCCTGCACCGTCGCCTCGCCGTCGCCGCCGCAGCCTGCCTCCTCCTCACCACCGGCGTCGCCTCCCTCGGCGGCTGCGCCGACCCCGGCCCCGCAGCCTCCGCGACCGGCGCCCCAACCCTCCAAGCCACCCCCACACCCGCGCCCACACCCGCACCCGACCCCGCTCCCGCACCCGCACCCGCACCCGACCCCGCTCCCACACCCGCACCCGATCCCGCGCCCGCACCCGCACCCGCACCCGCACCCGCACCCGCACCCGATCCCGCACCCGCACCCGCACCCGCACCCGCACCCGCACCCGCTCCCGATCCCGCTCCCGATCCCGCTCCCGACCCCGATCCTGCTTTCGAACCCCCTCCCCCTCCCGTCTCCGTCGCCCAGGTCCGCGATGTCCTCCTCCCCTTCGACGCCGAGCAGGAGCAGCTCATCGGCCCGGGCGACTTTCTCGACCAGTACGGCAGCCGCCCCGAGATCATCGTCGCCCCGGACGGGTCGGCGCTCGACCTGCTCGCCCAGAACTACGACGCCGACGGCCGCGCCACCCTCCTGCGCCTGCAGCCGACGGGCCCCGCGGGCGACGCCTACGTCGTCACGCGCGCCATCGCCGTCCCGATCCTCGACCACATCATGGGCTTCGCGCGCGACGCCGCGGGCGACTACTTCCTCGCGACGGCCATCGACGAGGACCCCTTCACCGACCTGACCCCTGAGTACCCTGCGGTGGGGCAGTACCGCTCGAACATCGTGCGCGTGCAGAAGCTCGACCCGAGCGGCGCAGTCCTCTTCGACATCGACCTCGATCGTGCGCGCGCCGCGGTCGCCGACGAGCCCGCGCAGCTCATGGTCCCGATGGCCTTCTCGACCGGGCGCCTCGCCGTCGGTGGCGGCACCGTCGCGCTCCTCAGCGGCGTCTACACCTCGCCGGACGCGCGCGGAGTGCGGCACCAAAAGGGCCTCACGACCTACCTCGACGCGAACACGGGCATGGTCACGCGCGTCTCCTCGCTGTGGGTCAGCCACTCGCTCGATCAGCGCCTGCGCTACGACGGCGGCGGTGAGTTCCTCGAGCTGCAGCTCGGGGACGCGTTCCCGCGCTCCATCGCGTTCGGGCGCGCCGGACGCGACCGCGTCGGCCCGCGCTACGAGGCGCTCCACATCAAGGGCACGTTCGGGAACAACAACACGTACACCGCGCTCGGGGACATGGTCCCGACCGACGACCCGACGTACGGATACCTCGTGCTCTTCGCGACCGAGCACACGGACGACGCGCCGACCGCGGACGATCCCATCGGTCACGTCGACGGCTCGCGCGACCTCGCCGTCGTGCGGGTGCGCCGCGACTTCGAGACGCTGCGGACGGACGACCCGGACGTCCTCGACCCGGCGCTGCCGGACACGCTCAGCGTCCTCTCGCGCGACGACGCGTACGACAACCGCCTGCGCTGGCTCACCGATTACGAGGAGCGCAGCGGCGGGGTCGCACACGTGGAGCGGCCGAAGCTCGTGGCGCTCGGCGGCGGACGCTTCGTCGCGCTCTGGGAACGCTGGGAGCGCGACGTGAAGAAGCGCGTGTCGACCTACACCGGCACCTGGGCGATGGTGCTCGACCGGGCCGGCCGGCCGGTCGGGCCGGCCACCGACCTTGGCGATCACCACCTCCCACGCGGCGACGACGCGTTCACGCTCGAGGTGGGCGGCGCGCCCGCCGCCGCCTGGCTCACCGGCGATCGCGACGCGCGCGCGCTGCGCCTGCACCAGGTGACCGTCACCGGCGGCGTCCCCTCCCTCCGCGTCATCACCATCGACTGAGCCGCTCCGAGCCGGGCGCCCAGCGCAGTCGCCGGTCTGCTATGATCGCGTCCATGGCGGGGGACCGGCGAGCCACGTCGGCAGCGCGCGACCCTCTCACGACCGGTCGCGTCCGTTACGGACGGCACGAGTGGCGAGACGCGCACGAAGCGCTGCGCCGAGCAGACTCAGCGAGCCCGCTCGGTCGCGACGACCTCGATCGGCTCGCCACCGCGGCGATGCTCATCGGCAACGACGAGACCATGTTCGACGCGCTCGAGCGTCTCTTCCATGCGCACGTCGCGGCAGACGCTCCCCGCGAGGCGGCGCGCGCCGCGTTCTGGCTCGGCTTCCGCCTCGTCGCGACCGGCGCGACCGGACGCGCGGGGGGCTGGTTCGCGAGGGCGAGACGGCTCATCGAAGAGACCGGCGCCGAGTGCGCCGAGCAGGGGTACCTGCTGCTGCCGGAGGCTGCACGTGCGCTGGGCGCCGGAGACCTCTCCGGTGCACAGGAGACCGCGGCCCGGGCGGCGGAGATCGGCGTGCGTTGTCAAGACGCGGACCTCGCCGCGTTCGCCCGGCAGATGGAGGGCCGCGCGCTCTTGCGACAGGGCGCGACCGAGGGCGGGATCGCCTTGCTCGACGAGTCGATGCTCGCCGTGGCGAACGGTGAGGTCTCGCCCTTGGTGACGGGACTCGTGTACTGCAGCGTCATCGCGACCTGCCAGCAGTGCTACGTCGTCGACCGAGCGCTCGAGTGGACCACCGCGCTCTCGGCGTGGTGCGCAGCCGAGCCGCAAGTCGAGGCGTTCACCGGACCGTGCCTCGTGCACCGGTCGGAGCTCTTGCTCCTCGAGGGCAGGTGGGCCGAGGCGGTGGCGGAGGTCACGCGCGCGCGGGCGACGCTCTCCGAGGCGACCGACGCGCAGACCCTCGCGGCGGCGTGCTACCAGCAGGGCGAGCTGCACCGGCTGCGCGGTGAGCTGGCGGACGCCGAGCAGGCCTATCGCGCGGCGAGCGCGCTTGGGCTCGAGCCGCAGCCGGGCCTCGCGCGACTCCGGCTGTCGCAGGGTCAGCGCCGCGCAGCCGCGCGAGCGATCGGCCGAATGCTCGCCACGACTACGCAACCGTGGCGCCGGCCGCACCTGCTCCTCGCGGCGGTCGAGATCTTCATCGCCGCCGGCGAGACGGGCACGGCGCGCTCCGCGTCGCGGGAGCTCGACTCGCTCGCTGAGCGCTTCGGCACCGCCGTCCTGCCCGCGATGGCCGCTCAAGCCCGTGGCGCCCTATGCCTCGCGAGCGACGAGCCCGACGACGCGGTCGAGCCGCTTCGCGGCGCGCTCGAGGTGTGGCGAGGCATGGGGGCCTGCTACGCGGCCGCTCGGATCCGGGCGCTGCTCGCTCGAGCCTGCCTCGCGCTCGGCGACACGGAGGGCGCGGCGCTCGAAGAGCAGGCCGCCCGCGAGGTCTTCGAAGAGCTTGGCGCCGCTTGCGACCTCGCGGCGCTCGACGCGGGGGAGACCGCCGCGGCCCCGGCGCTCGTACGGGATCTATCGGCTCGGGAGCTCGAGGTCTTGCGCCTGCTCGCGACGGGCAAGACCAACCGGGCCATCGCGCGAGCGCTCTGCGTGAGCCCGCGTACGATCGACCGGCACGTGAGCCACATCTTCGTGAAGATCGGGGTGCGCTCTCGCGCCGCGGCGACCGCCTTTGCCTACGAGCACGCGCTCGTCTGAGCCGACGCCACCGGTGGCGATGGGTGGAATTACCCATTCCACCGCGTCGAAAAATGGGTGATTGAGCCGATGCGTCGCCGCGGGGCTGTGCGTCAGGGTGAGTCCATGGACTACACGACCCACACGCAAAGCACGCGACGCGAACCGACGTCGTCGGTGCCTCCTTCCGAGACCGGTAGAGCGAACGGCGCCGTGTCGGACCCGACCGTGCCAGACGCTCCCCGAGCGCCGGGCCTCTCACCAAAGCCGCCTCCTTCCGCCGACGTGTTGGTCATCGGCGCCGGACAGGCGGGGCTCGCGGTCGGCTACCACTTGGCACGCCTCGGGCTGCGCTTCGTCCTCGTCGACGCCAACGAACGCGTCGGTGATCCATGGCGACGGCGGTGGGACTCGCTGCGCCTCTTCACGCCCGCGCGCTACGACGCGCTGCCCGGTCTGCCCTTCCCGGCGCACCCCGACACGTTCCCGACGAAAGACGCGATGGCCGACTACCTCGAGGGCTACGCGAGCCGCTTCGAGCTGCCCGTTCACACCGGCGTGCGGGTGCAGCGGCTGGCGCACCGCGACCGGGGCTACGTGGCGGAGACAAGCCGTGGGACGATCCAGGCCGATCAGGTGGTGGTCGCGATGGCGAACTACCAGCGGCCGTGGGCTCCCGCGTTTGCGGCCGATCTCGACCGCCGCATCGTGCAGCTCCACTCCGCGGGCTACCGGAGCCCGAGACAGCTCCAGGACGGCCCCGTCCTCATCGTCGGCGCGGGCAACTCGGGCGCCGAGCTGGCAGCAGAGATCGGCCGAGACCATCCCGTGTGGATGTCCGGCCGGCATCCCGGCGAGCTGCCCTTCAAGGTAACCGGGCTAGTCGGGCGCCTCCTGCTGACGCGCCTCGTCCTTCGCGTGCTCTTCCACCGCGTCCTCACGACCGACCGCTGGCTGGGTCGCAAAATGCGCCCGAAGATCGTCGGCCAGGCCGGCCCGTTGATCCGGATCAAGTCGAAGGACCTCACGCGCCTCGAGGTGCGGCGGGTCCCGCGGACGACGGGGGTGCGCGACGGGCGCCCGCAGCTCGAGGATGGGCGCGTTCTCGACGTCGCGAATGTGCTCTGGTGCACCGGGTTTCACCCGGGCTTCTCATGGATAGACCTGCCCATCTTCGACCACCACGGGGAGCCGCGGCACGCGAGCGGGTTGGTGCCCGAAGCACCCGGCCTGTACTTCGTCGGGCTACACTTTCTGCACGCGATGAGCTCTTCGATGATCCACGGGGTCGGGCGCGACGCGGCCCGTATCGCCGAGCGGGTCGCGGCCGCACACCCCGCGCGGTCGTCGAAGACCGGGCCGGCGAGGGACGTGGCGCGGCACGATGCGCAGACCGCGACGCGGCGTTGAAGCGGGCGGCGGCGGATGGCAGGCTCAGCGGCCATGTCGATGGCCCTGAGCGTGCGGGCGCGGGAGGTCGCGCCCTTCCTCGCCATGGAGGTGATGGAGCGCGGCATGGCGATGGCGCGGGAGGGCAGCCCCGTCATCCAGCTCGGTGTCGGCGAGCCGGACTTCGACGCGCCGCCCGAGGCGATCGCGGCGGCCACCCAGTCCCTCGCGTGCGGGGAGACGCACTACACCGACAGCCGCGGGCTGCGCGAGCTTCGCGAGGCGATCGCAGCGGACTGCCTCCGGCGGCGCGGCGTCCGCGTCGACCCCGACCAGGTGCTCGTCACGAACGGCACGTCGCCCGCGATCCTGCTGACGCTCAGCGTCCTCGTGAATCCGGGCGACGAGGTCATCATGGCGACGCCGCACTACCCTTGCTACCCGAACATGGTGGCGGTCTGCGGTGGCCGGTCGGTGCTCGTCCCGACGCGCCCCGAGGACGGCTTCCTCCTCGACGTCGACCGCGTGCGCGCCGCGATCACGAAGCGCACGAAGGCCATCCTCGTCGCGTCCCCGGCGAACCCCACCGGCACGGTGCAACCGCGCGAGGTCGTCGAGGCGCTCGCCGCGCTCGGCGTGCCGCTGCTCTCGGACGAGATCTACGACGGGCTCGTGTTCGAAGGCTCCGAGGTGACCTCGCCGCTCGGCATGCTCGACGACTGCTTCGTGCTCGACGGCTTCTCGAAGCGCTACGCCATGACCGGCTTTCGGCTCGGGTACGTCATCGCGCCGAAGTCGGCGATGCGCGCGCTGCAGAGCCTCCAGCAGAACCTCTTCATCTCCGTGGCGCACTTCGTCCAGCGCGCCGGCGTCGCCGCGCTCGAGCACGGCCAGCCGCACGTCGACCACATGCGCGAGGTCTACGACCAGCGCCGGCGGCGCCTCGTCGAGGGCGTGCGCGCGCTCGGGTTCGGGGTCCCGCGGGCGCCCACTGGTGCGTTCTACGTCCTCGCCGACGCGCGACACCTCGGCGCCGGCCGCCGCCCGGATCCCTCGACGGACTCCGCCTCGCTGTCCCTCGCGTTCGACCTGCTCGACCGCGCCCACGTGGCGCTCGGTCCGGGGCGGGACTTCGGCGAGGCCGCCGAGGGATTCCTGCGCTTCAGCTACGCCACTTCGCTCGACGCCATCGACGAGGCGCTCGGACGCCTCGAGCGCGCGCTGGCCTGAGCGCCCGCCCGCCGATGGGGTCGTCAGCGCCCGGTGGCGCGCGGCGACGATTGTTGTGATGATGGGCCGGGGCGGGCGAGTCACGCGCGCCCCACGCTCCACCACACCACACGGCTTCCCATGGTTGAACTCGCGCTCAAATCGCTGTCGGCAGAGGGCCTCGACCGCGCGCTCGACAAGGCCGCGCACTACCGCCTGCTCAACGATCCGGAGCCGGCCGAGAGCATCTGCCTCGACGTGCTCGACGCCGACCCTGCCAACCGCAGGGCGAAGGTGCTCTTGCTCTTGACGCTGACCGACCAGGCGTCCTCCGCGAACAAGCTGCGCGATGCGCGAGCGGTGCTCGCCAAGCTCGACGACCCCTACGACGTGGCCTATTTCGGCGGGCTCATCGCCGAGCGCGAGGCCCGGATGCAGCTCGCGCGCGGCGCAGCGGACCGGCACGTCGCCCGCGCGTTCGCCGAGGCGCTCGCGTGCTTCGAGCGGGCCGAGGCGCTGCGTCCGTCCGGCAACGACGACTGCCTGCTCCGCTGGAATAGCTGCGTGCGGACGCTGCGGCGCCACGGGATCACGCTGCGCGAGGGCGAGGCCGAGGACTGAGCGGAGCCGCCGCGCGCCGCGCCAGCCGAGCGCCGCGCCAGCCGAGCAGCGCGTCAGCCGAGCAGCGCGTCAGCCGAGCAGCGCGAGCAGCGCCTCCTCGTCGAGCAGGGCGACGCCGAGCGACTCCGCCTTCGCGAGCTTGCTGCCAGCGTCCTCGCCGACGACGACGTAGTCGGTCTTGCGCGACACCGAGCCCGTCACGCGCCCGCCCGCGGCCTTGATGCGGGCCGCGGCGTCCGCGCGCGCGAGCGTCGGCAGGGTGCCGGTGAGCACGAAGGTCTTTCCTGCGACGCCCTCCCGCGGCGCCCGCTCGCGGCGCTTCGCGTGAAGGTCGACGCCGGCACGCCGGAGCCCCTCGAAGACGGCCCGCACGGCGTCGGAGTCGAGCTGCTCGAAGATCACGTCGGCGGTCGTCTTCGCGAGCCCCTCGATCGCCCCGCGCTCGGTCGACTTGCTCGGCGCCACCTCCTCGACGGCCGCCTCGTCGCCGGCGACGTACCGTCGCGCGAACGACAGCAGCGTCTCGGCGTCGCCGAAATGGTCCGCGAGCGCCTCCGCCATGGTGACGCCGACGTGTCGGATGGCGAGCCCGGCGAGCACGCGGGCGAGCCCTCGCGTGCGCGAACGCTCGAGCGCGTCGACGACGTTCTGCGCGCTCTTGTCACCCATGCGATCGAGCTGCGAGAGCGCCTCCGCCGTCAGCCCGTAGAGCTCGTGCGGGGCGCGCACGCCGAGGCGCTCGACGAGCTGGTCGACGAGCGCGGGCCCGAGCCCGTCGATGTCCATCGCGCCGCGGCTCGCGAAGTAGGTGAGGCGCTCGCGGACCTGCGCCGGACACGCGGGGTTCGGGCAGTAGACGAAGACCTCCTCACGCAGCGCCGGCGTGCCGCACGACGGGCAGCGCGCCGGCGGCTCGAAGGGAGACGTCCCGGCCGGGCGCGCGTCGAGCACGACCTCGATGACCTGGGGGATGATCTCCCCGGCCTTCTCGACCCAGACCTCGTCACCGACGCGCACGTCCTTGCGCGCGACCTCCGAGAAGTTGTGCAGCGACGCGCGCGAGACCGTCGTGCCGGCGAGCCGGACGGGATCGAGGTGCGCGACCGGCGTGAGCTTCCCGCTCTTGCCGACCTGCACGTCGACTGCGACGACGCGGGTCCGCTTGCGCTCGGGCGCGAACTTGTAGGCGATGCCCCAGCGCGGGTGGTGCCCGGTCGCGCCGAGGGTCGCGTAGTGGCGCAGCTCGTCTAGCTTCAGGACCATCCCGTCGATGTCGAAGTCGAGCCGGTCGCGCTTCGCCTCGTAGCGCGCGCAGTGGCCGAGCGCGTCCTCGGGATCGACGGCGCGGTAGACCTCTTCGAGGTAGACGACCTCGCCGGCTCCGCGCCCGGAGGCGACCTCGCGCAGCCACGCGAGCACCTCGTACTGCGTCGGCGGCAGCGACACGCCCTCGACCCACGCCACCTGATACAAGAACACGCGGATGCCGACGTCGCCGAGCCCCGTCGGGTCCTTGCGCTTCATCATCCCGGCGCAGCCGTTGCGGGGGTTTTGGATGAGCCGCTCGCCGCGCGCCTCGAGCTGGTCGTTGTAGGCGTCGAACGCGGACCGCGGCCAGTACAGCTCCCCACGGATCTCGATCGACCCGTCGCCCTCGAGGTCGAGGGTCTCCGGCACGGCGCGCGCGGCGCGGGCCTGCGCCGTGATCACGTCGCCCCGCCGACCGTCCCCGCGGGTCGTGGCCCGGACGAGCCGCGCGCGCTCGTACGTCAGCGACACGCTGATGCCATCGATCTTCGGCTCGACGACGAGCGGCATCGGCGCGTCGGCCGACAGGTCGAGCTCGCGGCGGGCGCGGCCGAGCCACGCCCGGAGCTGCGGCGCCCTCGAAGCGTGCGCCGCCTCGGGCTCCGCCGCGTCGCCCCCCGCGCGACTCGGCGCCGAGAGCTTCTCGAGCGAGAGCATCGGCACGCGGTGCTCGACCGTCTCGAAGCCCGTCGTGTGATCGTCGCCGGGCGCGCGGTCGAGGCGCTCGTCCTCCGGCACCCCGAGCGCGTCGGCGAGCTCGGTGTAGCGGTCGGCGAGCGCGTCGAACTCCGCGTCGCTGATCTCCGGCTCGCCGGCCCGGTAGCTAGCCTCGTAGCGCCGCAGCTTGGCCGCGAGCTCGGCCAGCGTCTCCGCACCTTCGGTCACGACAGCACGCTCAGCGCGCGGCGGCGCTCAGGGGACTTCGAAGCGGTGGTGGTACGCCGCGATGATCAGCTCGAGCGCCGCCTCCGCGCGCAAGACGCCGGTGTTGATGACCAGGTCGTAGTGGTGCGAGTCGGTGACGTCCATGCGGAAGGCGCGCCACACGAAGTCGCGGCGCGCGTCGTCCAGCGCGCGGATCTTGCGCTCGGCGTCCCGCTCCGAGAGCCCCTCGCGCATTGCGTAGGCGCGCACGCGCACCGGCAGCGGCGAGACGACCCGCACGCGCAGGCAGTGCTCGTGAGGCACGACGTAGTGGGCGCCTCGGCCGACGATGACCGCCGCGCCCTGCTCGTCGATCTTGCGAAACGCCTCCCGCAGACTGTTGAGGTAGCCGCTCTGCGCCTTCGAGGAGCCGACCAAGACCTCGGTCAGCGTCAGATCGAGGCGGGTGTAGGCCTGCTCGTCCATCTGGGCGATGACCGACTCCGGGACGCCCATCTCCTTGACCAGCTCGTCGACGAGCTCCTTGTCCCAGTGCTCGAACCCGAGCCGCTCCGCGACCAGCTCGCCGAGCGCGGAGCCCCTCGCGCCGAAGTCACGCGCGATGGTGATGATCGGCCGAGAGACCGCGGTCTTCTTGGTGGCCTGTTCTTGCAGCTTCTGCTGCAGGGCCCACTTGCGCACGGCGCGATCGGCTAGCTTGCTCGACGCCTCGGAGCTGGACATGAATCCTCCGCTGCTCGGTTCTGCCCCTGCACCGCAGCGAGAGGCCGGTCAAAGTTCGGTGAAGCGCTCGGTAGGGATCCTACATCGCAGCCCCCCGGCGCACCACAAGCGGCGTCCGCGACGAGGGCGCGGGACCGGCGCGCGCTCAGCTCTTCTGGCCGATCTTCCACTCGCCGCTCACGGGACCGAACCCCGCGGCGAACCGGCCGAAGGACTGCACCGAGAACCACGCGGTGCCTTCGATCTGGAAGGGGATGGCGAAGACCGGAACCTGCCCCGAGCGCAGGTCGTCGCGGATGTCACGGCCGAGGTGGCGCATCAGCGTGAGCATCTGCGTCGGGTCGATCGACAGCCGGATCACCATGCGGAGCGCGCCGTTCGCGGGGACCGTCTTGACGCGCAGGTCTTTGAAGTCGCGCTCGCCGAGCGCGGTCGAGACGAGGAAGCCGGCGGCGGCGGTCGCGAACGAGCGCGCGTCGCGGATCTCGGGCTCGTTGCTCTCGCAGGCGTTCGCGTCCTGCGCGCAGTGCTCGGGGTCCTCGCAGAACGACATGCACACGCTGCCGAGGTTCTGGTTCGAGTCGCTCTGCGGGAACGCCTTGAAGGCCACGAGCGCGGAGACGACCGGCAGCGGGACGGGGTTCTTGTTCGTCAGCTCGAGCGTGAGGTCGAACTGGAACGCCATCTGCGACGGGTCCGACCGCCCGAAGAGCCGGCAGATGAGCGGCCCGAGGTAGTCGGTGCAGTAGTACGCGGCGAGCTGCTTCGCGTTCGGGTGGTGCGACAGCTCCGTGCTGACCACCTCGATGTGCGGCGTGATGGGCTTCTTCGCGCCGCTGCCGCCGAGCACCGAGTTGAGGGTCGCGCAGCCGGGCAGCAGCATGAGCTGCGCGCACGCCAGCAAGACGAGCGTCGGGGCACGAAGCGTACGGATCATCACAGACTCCTTGGAGAGGGACGGTGGGGGTGTCCGATCGCGCCGAAGGTGTCAAGCCTTGCGCGAGCGCGAGACCGAGGCCGTGGCCGAACCTGCGCCCGATCGCGTGCCGGCCCCGGCGGCGTCACGCGTCAGTAGCCCTCGGCCTTGGCGATGAGCTCGAGCATGATCTCGCGGGTCCCGCCGCCGATCGGGTAGAGGCGCGCGTCGCGGTAGAGCCGCTCGACGACGTACTCGCGCATGTACCCGTAGCCGCCGTGGATTTGCACGGCTTGGTCGCACACGTAGGTGCACATGTCGGTCGCGGTGTTCTTCACCTTGGCCGCGAGCGCGGGAGAGGCGTCGCCGCGCAGGAAGCGCATGACGCCTTCACCGACCAGCGCGCGGGCGGCCGCGATGCGGCACGACATGTCCGCGAGCTTGTGCCGGGTGACCTGAAAGCCGCTCAGCGTCTTGCCGAACGCCCGACGTTCCTTCGCGTAGGCAACCGATTCCCGGTGTGCGAGCTCGGCGGTAGCGACGCACTGCCCGGCGAGCATGAGACGCTCCGTGACGAAGTTCATCATGATCGCGACGAAGCCCGCGCCTTCGGCTCCGACGCGGTTCTCGACAGGCACACGACACGCGTCGAACGAGAGCTCCGCCGTGTCGCTCGCCCACCAGCCCATCTTGTCGAGCTTGCGGGTCGCCTCGAAGCCCGGGGTCCCACGCTCGACGACCAGCAGCGTGAGCCCGCCGTGGCCTTCGCCCGTGCGCACGACCGTGGTGACGATGTCTGCCCGATATCCCGACGTGATGAAGGTCTTGGCGCCGTCGACGACGTAGCGGTCGCCTTCGCGCACGGCCCGGGTCGCGACGCCCGCGACGTCGCTGCCAGCCCCTGGCTCGGTGATCGCGAGCGCGGCGATCTTCTCCCCCCGCAGCACCGGCCGGACGAAGCGCTCTCGCTGCGCATCGGTGCCGAGCTTGATGATGGGCGGCAGCGCGATGGCGTGGCTGCCTAGCCCGACGCAGGTGCCCACGGACTTGCCCGCGAGCAGCAGCTCCTCGGCCGCGACGAGCATGTGTCCGATGTCCCCCGCGCCACCGACGCTCTCGGGGTAGCCGAGCGCCAGCAAGCCGGCCCCAGCCATCGCTCCGTAGAGCGCCCGCGGGAAGAGACCCGCCTCGTCCCACGCATGCGCGTGCGGCGCGATCTCCGCCTCGGCGAAACGCCGCGCCTGCGCGCGCAGCGTCTGGTGCTCGTCGGTCTCGAAGAGGTACGTCATCGCGGCACGATACCAGCAGGCCGAGCGATGGGGCGGCGCCGTCCGCCGCGACGAGTGTGCGACAAATCGCCACGTTGTGACGCCCACGGTCGGCCCGCATCGTCGACCCGGACCTCGGAGACGTTGGGAGCTGTCATGCGCATCACCACTGTGTGCCTGCTCGCGCTAGCAGGCGCGTCGATCGGTTGCGGGGGAAGCGACGCGACCCAGGCGGTCGCCCTCAAGTTTGCGGCGAACGTGGACGGCGCACCCGCACGGTGCGGGACGACCTACACCGACCTCGGGACGGCCGGCTCCAGCGCGCAGCTCGCCAGCGCCCGCATGTACGTGTCGAACGTCGAGCTGCGAGACGCCGGCGGCACCTGGGTCCCGCTCACGCTCGACGAGGGCACCCGCTGGCAGGGCGAGGGCGTGACGCTGCTCGACTTCGACGACGCGAGCGCGAAGTGCGCCGACACGGGGACGCCCGGCACGAACGACCAGATCACGGGCACGCTCCCCGCGGGCACCTACGACGCCCTGCGCTTCACCCTCGGCGTGCCCTTCGCCCTGAACCACGGCGACACCGCGAGCGCCTCCGCGCCGCTCGACGAGCCGACGATGTTCTGGACCTGGAACAACGGGCGGCAGTTCCTGAGCGTCGACTGGGCGGTGGACGACGGCGCCGTGCCGGAGTGGAAGCTCCACATCGGCTCGACGGCGTGCGCCTCGTCGGGGCCGCCCGTCCCGCCGGACGCCGAGTGCGGCCGCCCAAACCGCGCGACCATCGAGCTCGACGACTTCCACCCCGACGCGGACGTGGTCGCCGTCGACCTCGGCGCGCTCATCGCCGGCGCCAACATCTCGACGAACGTGGCCGACACACCGCCGGGCTGCATGACCGGCCTCACCGAGGCCGACGACTGCAGCGCGCCCTTCAGCGCGATCGGCCTGAGCTTCGAGACCGGCGCGTGCGTCGAGGGGTGCACCGGCCAGACGGTCTTCACCGTAGCTTCGCGGGCTCGATGAGGCGGGCGCTGCGACCGCTCGTCGTCGTTCCGGCGCTGATGGTCGCGGCCTGCGGCTGCGGCGGAACCGCGGAGGGCGCGAGCCACCCGGCGGCGCTCGAGCTGCCGAAGGGCTTCCCGGCGCCGAAGATCCCGGCGGACAACCCGCTCACAGAGGCGAAGGTCGAGCTCGGGCGCTACCTGTTCTACGACCCGCGCCTCTCGGGCAACGGGACCCAGTCGTGCGCGTCGTGTCATGAGCAGTCGCTCGCGTTCACCGACGGCCACACGACCTCAACCGGCTCGACCGGCGTCGTCGGCCCGCGCAACGTCCCCTCGCTCGGCAACGTCGCCTTCAACGCGACGCTGACCATGGCGAACCCGCTCATCACCACGATCGAGAAGCAACTGCTGCTCCCGATCTTCGGCGACGACCCGGTCGAGCTCGGCGCCGCGCCGAAGAAGCAGGCCATCCTCGATCGCCTCGCGGCCGACCCGCGCTACCCGCCGCTCTTCACCGCGGCCTACCCCGACGAGCCGGACCCCATCGCGTGGGACTCCATCGTCGACGCGCTCGCGTCGTTCACCCGGACGATGATCACCGGCGACTCGCCCTTCGATCACTTCGTCTACGGCGGTGACGACGACGCGCTGACGCCCTCGGCGAAGCGCGGGATGGACCTGTTCTTCTCCGAGAAGCTCGAGTGCTACCACTGCCACGGCGGCTTCAACTTCACGAACGCGTCGGTGCACGCCGGTCAGGCGCCGCCGACGCTCTTCCACAACACGGGGCTGTACAACATCGACGGTGACGGCGCGTACCCCCCGAGCGATCCCGGGCTGTTCGCCGTCACCGGCGATCCGAACGACATGGGCCGCTTCCGCTCGCCGTCGCTCCGCAACGTGGCGGTCACCGCGCCCTACATGCACGACGGCAGCATCGCGACCCTCGACGGCGTCATCCGCTTCTACGAAGACGGCGGCCGCGACGTCACCTCGGGCCCCTACGCGGGCGACGGCCGCCTGAGCCCGCTGAAGAGCGGTTTCATGTCCGGCTTCACGCTGAGCGACCAGGAGCGCGAGGACCTCCTGCGCTTCCTCGAGAGCCTGACGGACGACACCTTCCTGAACGATCCCCGCTTCTCGAACCCGTTCCCAGGCGGCGCTCCGTGAGGCTCGACCTGCTCACCGTCGCGCTCGCCTGCGCCGCCGCCTGCTCAACCGCCGCGCCGGCCCTCGCCCATCACGGGAGCTCCGTCGCGCGCGTCGGCGGTGGCGCTTCGATGGCGTGGACCCCCGCGAGCGCGTCGGTGCCGCCGCCGCGCCTCGATCTGGGTGTGTCGTACTCCGTCAACTACTTCGGGCGCACGCTCGAAGGTCACTCGTCGGTCGGCGGGGACGGGCTCGGCAAGGTGCTCGTCCACCTCGTCACGCCGAGCGCTCGGCTCGCGCTCCGGCATGGCACGACCGTCGGCGTGGCGCTCCCGGTAGGGACCGTCCGGACCTATCCCCCCGGTGGCGCGACGAGCACGTCGGGCGGGCTCGGCGACCTGAGCGCGTTCGTGTCGCAAGACCTCGGTCGCCTGTGGGGCGGCGGGGGCGCGCACGGTCACGCTCGGCATCCGCACGCACATGGCACCTCCCACCACGCGCATCACCACGAGCGCGCGTTCGGGCTCGCGCTGCGCGCCGGGCTCACCGCGCCCACGGGACGCTACCGGCCGGCGGGGGATCTTTCCGTGACGGACGTGCACCCCGGCCCAGGCGGCTCGCTCATGCCGCACACATTCAACTCGCAGACCAGCCTCGGCGCGGGGGTGTGGGCGATCGCCTACGGCGCGGACGCGTGGTGGCGCGCGCACCCCCGAGTGCGCCTGAGCGCCGGGCTCGACGCGAGCTCTCCGGTCAGCACGACGTCCGACGACATCCGGTGGGGCACCGACCTCACCGGAAGCGTGGGCGCCACGCTCGAGCTCGTCCACGACGCGGTCTGGGCGACGGTGAGCGCCGACGCACGGTGGCACGCGCGGGACCGCATCCCGGTCGTCTCGCCCGTGACGGATGAGACGACCCACGAGCGCGCGGGCTCCCGCGTCGAGCTCGGTGCCGCGGCTGGGCTCAGCACCCTGTTCGCGAGACGTCTGTCGTGCTCGCTGAGCGTCCACGTGCCCTACTGGCAGCGCGCCGGCGGCATCCAGCTCGTCGAGACGGTCTCCGGCAACGCGCGCTGCACAGTCGGCATCGGCCTCTGACCCGACGCCGACGCTGAGCCTCAGAGCTCCATCTTGTGTAGGCGCAGCGCGTTCGTGATGACGCTCACCGAGCTGAAGGTCATGGCGGCAGCCGCGATCATGGGGCTCAGCAAGAGCCCGAAGACCGGATAGAGCACGCCGGCCGCGACCGGAATGCCCAGGCCGTTGTAGACGAACGCGAAGAAGAGGTTTTGCTTGATGTTTCGCATCGTCGCGTGCGACAGCCGGATCGCGCGGACGATGGCGCGGAGGTCGCCCTTGACGAGCGTGACCGACGCGGTCTCCATCGCGATATCGGCGCCGGTCCCCATCGCCATGCCCACCTGGGCCTGCGCGAGCGCGGGCGCGTCGTTGATGCCGTCACCCGCCATCGCGACCACCCGGCCCTCGCCCTGAAGCGCCTTGATCTTCGCAGCCTTCTCGTCCGGCAGCACGCCTGCGATCACCTCGTCGATGCCAAGCTCCTTGGCGATCGCACGCGCCGTCGCCTCGCTGTCACCTGTGAGCATGACGATGCGCAGGCCGTCTGCGTGCAGCGCGTCGATCGCCTCGGCGGTGGTCTCCTTGATCGGGTCCGCGACGCCGAGCAACCCCGTGAGCGCGCCGTCGATCGCGACGAGCATCACCGTCTGCGCCTCGGCTCGGAGGCTCTCGGCCTGTCGCTCGGCCTGCGCGATCGCGTCGTCGGCCACGCCCTCCTCGGCCATCATGGCCGCGTTGCCGAGCGCGACGCGCTTGCCGTCCACCTGTCCGCGGACGCCCTTGCCGGTCACGGAGTCGAAACCCTCCGGCTCGACGAGCGTCACGCCACGCGCCTCGGCGCCGTCGACGATCGCCGCGGCCAGCGGGTGCTCGCTCGCGCGCTCGAGGCTCGCGGCGAGCCGGAGCAGATGCGCGTCCTCCTCGCCGTCGGCGCTGCCTTCACCGAGGCCACGGACGGTCACGAGCTTCGGTTTGCCCTCGGTCAAGGTGCCGGTCTTGTCGACGACCAGCGTGTCGACGTCGCGGAGCACCTCGATGGCCTCGGCGTTCTTGAAGAGCACGCCGAGGCCGGCGCCCTTGCCGGTCGAGACCATGATCGACACCGGCGTCGCGAGGCCGAGTGCACACGGGCAAGCGATCATCAGCACAGCGACCGCAGCGACCAGCGCGTGCGCCATCCGCGGATCTGGGCCGACGGTCGACCAGACGATGAACGTCACCACCGCGACCGCGAGGACGCCGAGAACGAAGTACTTCGCGACGATGTCGACGACGCGCTGGACGGGCGCGCGGCTGCGCTGCGCCTCGGCCACCATCGTGACGATCCGCGACAGGAGCATCTCGCCGCCGACCTTGTCCGCGCGCATCACGAGCCCCCCGACACCGTTGATCGTCGCGCCGATGACCTGATCGCCCTCACCCTTCTGAACCGGGACGGGCTCACCCGTGACCATCGACTCGTCGACGGCGCTGCTGCCCTCGAGCACGACCCCGTCCACCGGGATCTTCTCGCCGGGGCGCACGCGGAGCCGGTCGCCGACCTGCACCTCGTCGAGCGGGACGTCGTGCTCGGTGCCGTCCTCGCTGATCCGCCGCGCGCTCTTCGCGGCGAGGCCGAGCAGGGACCTGAGCGCTGCGCCGGTGCGACCGCGGGCGCGAAGCTCGAGCACCTGGCCGAGCAGGACGAGCGCCGTGATGACCGCGGCGGCCTCGAAGTAGACGCCGACCTGGCCGGTCGCGTCTCGGAACGTGTCGGGGAAAATGCTGGGCGCGATCGTCGCCACCACGCTGTACACGTAGGAGACGGTCACGCCGAGCGCGATCAGCGTGAACATGTTGGGGCTCAGGTGCTTTACGGACTGCACCCCTCGGACATAAAACGGCCAGGCGGCCCACGTGCAGACCGGCGTCGCGAGGACGAGCTCGAGCCAAACGCGGCCCTGCG
Organism: Myxococcales bacterium; assembly: GCA_020430775.1. Lineage (GTDB taxonomy): Bacteria > Myxococcota_A > Polyangia > Polyangiales > Houyiibacteriaceae > JAGQJE01. Next base: position 42,872 of record JAGQJE010000169.1, on the reverse strand, counting down.
GCGTGATCAGCGAGGAGATGGGCTGCCCTGGGAGCATGTCGCCCATCGAGACGATGAGCAGCGGCACGGCGAACGCGACCGAGAACCACAGCCGCCGCGACATCGAGCGCAGCTCTGGGTCCTCCTCGTCTTCGAGGCTGACCGTCCGCGGCTCGAGCGCCATCCCGCACTTCGGGCACGATCCGGGGCCGTCCTGGACGACCTCCGGGTGCATCGGGCAGGTGTATTCTGTGCGCGTCATCGCCGGGGGTCCGGCGGACTCGAGCGCCATCCCGCACTTCGGGCACGAGCCGGGGCCGTCGTTCACGACCTCCGGGTGCATCGGGCAGGTGTACTCACCGGGCGCATAGCGCGGCGCATCGGTCGCGGCTTCGTCTGACGCCGCGTGATGGCAACTCTTCGATGGTTCGGACACGGAGTTCTCCTGTCGTTGGCTACGCGTACACTGGACGCGCGAGTCTTTGATGCCGAAGCAGCGCCGTCAGAAGCGACGGAAGACGCGCATCAGCTCGTCGAGCTTCTCTCGGCGCTCGGTAGGGTCGCCGGAGTCGAGCGCGTGGACGACGCAGGTGTTGACGTGCGACTCGAGGAGGATCTCTCCAGCCCTCGCGAGCGCAGCGCGCGCCGCCGCGATCTGCATCAAGACGTCGATGCAGTAGCGATCCTCGTCGACCATGCGCTGGATTCCGCCGACCTGGCCGGCGACCCGCTGGAGCCGGGCGGCGAGCTTGCGCTTCTCTTCGGAGCTCATCATTTCGATACCTATAGGGGGTATAGGTACCTTTTCTGCTTGCCGCAAGGGGAGCCTGTCCGCATATTGACAGTCGTGACGGCCCGTTTCGCCGCAGCGCTGCTCGCGTTCTCCGCGCTCGTCTCGTCAGGGGCGGTCGCGCAGCTCCGCTACGCCTGCGACATGCACGAGGGGCGTCTGACGCGCGCGTGCTGCTGCAAGCACGAGAGGCACGCCGAACCCCGCGTGGAGACCATCCGCCGGCAGTGCTGCAGCGCGATCCCCGTCATGGGTGCGTCCCCCGCGACCGCCCCACCGACGGACTCGCACCTCGCGCCGAGCGCGGTCGCGCTCCCCCTCGCGTTCGTCATGCCCTCGCCGCCACCGCGGCCGCGCGTCATGCACGTGCGCACGGCGCGTGGGCCGCCGAGCGCGAGCGGCCCCCCGATCTACCTCCGCCACCGCTCCATCTTGCGTTGAGCCGACCCCGCCCTGGTCCCGTCCGCCTCGCGGCCCGACCAGGCACCGCCGCGTCGTGCTCCGCCGCTGCGTCTTGCGCACGCCCTGAGCCGTTGATCCGCTGAACGAGCATCGCCGCTCGTCCTGCGTACGCGTGTCCAATCGATACGCTCACGCCCGCCGCGCGCGGCTGCACGCACGACCGCTCCCGGTCGACCGCCGCGTTCTACGGCCTCGCGCCCCACGTCGGCCGCGAGCTCGCCCTCGATCTCCTGTTCCAACCAGAGCCTACTTCCATGCGTCCTCTCGCCCCCCACCCCGTCCTCGCGTCGCGCCTCGCCGCACCGTGGCTCGCGCTGCTCGCCCTGTCGCTCCCCGCGAGCGCACGGGCCGACACGCCGCCGCCGTCCGCGAGGCCCCCGCTCGACCGCGCTGGCGTCCTCGACCGCCAGGCGCTCATCACCGCCGTGCTCGCCGAGAACCCGAGCGTCGAGGCCGCGCGGCAGGCCGTCCGCGCCGCCAAGGCGAGGCCTGCCCAAGAGCACGCGCTCGACGACCCGATGCTCGGCTACACGATCGCGCCCGCGAGCATCGCGACCGACGCCGTGCGCTTCGGCCAGACGATCACCGTCTCTCAGAAGCTCCCGTGGCCGGGCAAGCGCCGGCTCGCGGCGGCCGCGGCGCGCTTCGAGGCCGACGTCGCCCTCGCCGACTACGACGCGCTCCGCCTCTCGCTCTCGGTGCTCGCTTCGACGCTCTTCGACCGCTACTTCTACGTCGAGCGCGCGCTCGCGGTGAACCAGGCGCAGCAGGCGCTGCTGACCGCGCTGGTCGACACGGCGCACGCGCGCTACGTCGCGGGCTCCGGCTCGCGGGACGACACGCTCCAAGCGCGCCTCGCGCTGATCCACGAGCGGCACAAGGCGGTCATGCTGCGGGCCGAGCGCCGGCTCGTCGTCGCCAAGGTCAATGAGCTGCTCCATCGGGCGCCGGACACGGCGCTGCCAGACGCACCGGAGCACCTCTCCGTCCCGATCCTCGTGACGAGCTCGACCGCGACCCTCACCGAGGCCGCGCGCCGCGCCCGCCCGGAGCTGAAGGGCGCCGCGGCGCAGGTCCGCGCGATGCAGGAGCGTCACGAGAACGCGCGGCGAGCGCGCTTTCCCGACTTCACGGTGCGGGGCACCTACGACTCGATGTGGGCGATGAAGCGGCACCAATGGATGGTCGGCGTGAGCCTGAACCTCCCGCTGCAGATCGGCGCGAATCGCGCACGCATCGAGGAGGCCGCCGCCGAGCGCGCCCGCGCCGCGGCCGACGCGCTCGCGACCGCTGACCGCGTCGCGAACGAGGTCAAGGAGGCGCGGGTGCGCTTCCGCGAGGCGCACCACATCGCGCACCTCTTCGCCGCCGAGCTCGTCCCCCTCGCCAAGGAGCGCGTCGCCGTCGCGCGCGCCGGGTACGAGGCGAGCCAGCAAGACTTCGACACCGTGATCGACGCCGCCCGCGAGCTCGAAGAGACCGAGCTCGGGCTCTACCGCGCGGTCGCGGACGTCAACATCGCGCGCGCGGCGCTCGACGGAGCCCTCGGCGCCTCCCCGATGGCCGCCACCGACGCCGCGGCGTTCGAGTCTGAGTCCGAGTCCCAGTCCGAGTCCGTGTCCGTGTCCGCTTCCGATCCCGATCCCGATCCCGGGTCCGCACTCGCACCCGCACCCAACACGAGCCCCCGGCAGGAGATGAACCGATGACCCGCCCCAAGACCTCGAAGCGCCTGAGCCGGCTCGTCGGCCCGGCCCTCATCGTGCTCGCTGCCGTCGCGCTCGCCCTGTGGTTCCGCGGGCCGCTGCTCGAGTGGTTCGAAGGGCCTCACGAGAAGCCGCCGGCCGCGATGGGCGGTCACGACCACGGCGGCATGGGCGGGATGCCGGGCATGGGCGCCATGGACCACGCCGACCACGCCGGAATGGACCACGCCGACCACGGCGCCATGGACCACGGCGCGATGGACCACGGCGCCATGGACCACGGCGACCACGAAGACCACGCCGTCACGGATCACGCCGACCACGCAGACCACGCCGCCATGGACCACGCCGCGGCGTCGCCCGGGCCCGCAGAGAGCCCGCTCTACTACACCTGCCCGATGCACCCCTCGGTGCGGGAGCCGAAGCCCGGCAAGTGCCCGATCTGCGGCATGACCCTCACGCCGGTCGGCGGGCAGGCGCCCCACGAGGGCGAGCACGCTGCGACCAACGCCGGCACGGTGACGCTCGGACCGACCCGCACGCAGCTCGGCGGCGTCCGCTTCAGCGAGGCGGTCCGCGCGCCGATGCGCCGGACGATCCGCACGCTCGGCGTGCTCCAATACGACGAGGCGAAGCTCCGCGACGTGACCCTCCGCGTCGACGGCTGGATCGAGCGCCTCTACGCCGACGAGACGGGCGCCCCGATCGCTCGCGGAGACAAGCTCTTCGACCTCTACAGCCCGCAGCTCCTCGCGGCGGAGCAGGAGCTGCTCGCGGCGGCGCACCGAGAGCAGCGCTTCCACGACGACGGCACGGCGAGCGCGGTCGACTCGGTGCGCAAGCGCCTGCGCCTGCTTGGGCTGACGAGCGCACAGGTGCGCGCCGTCATCCACCGCGGCAGCGCCCGCGAGGTCGAGACGATCCGCGCGCCTTCGAGCGGCTTCGTCGTCGAGAAGCAGGTCGTCGACGGCGCGTTCGTCAAGGCCGGCGCGCAGCTCTACCGCATCGCGCCGCTCGACCCGATCTGGGTGCAAGCGGAGGTGTTCGAGCGCGATCTCCCCTTCGTCGCCGTCGGCCAGCGGGTCGAGCTGACCTTCCCGGGCGGCGAGATGAAGCCCGCGTCCGGCACCATCGAGCACGTCTACCCGGACCTCGACCCGCGCACGCGCACGGCGAAGGTCCGCATCGCGCTCCCGAACCCGGACCACGCGCTCAAGACAGAGATGTTCGTGAACGCGTCGCTCGAGGTCGACCTCGGCGAGCAGCTCCAGGTGCCGGTTGACGCCGTGATCTACACTGGCACGCGGCGGATCGTCTTCGTCGACCGTGGCGAGGGCCGGCTCGAGCCGACCGAGATCACCGTCGGGCCGCGCAACGACGACCAGGTCGCGGTGCGCGCCGGACTCGAGCCCGGCGAACGCGTCGTCGCCTCGGGGACCTTCCTCGTCGCAGCGGAGAGCCGCCTGCGGTCAGCCACCACCTACTGGGCGAGCGGCCATGACGACCACTGAGCCGCATCCGGGCGGCGACCCGCGCGGCGGGCTCGTCGGGTGGGTGATCGAGCGCTGCGCGCGCCACCCCTACGTGACGATGCTCTTCGTCCTCGCCGGCGTCGCGTGGGGCATCTTCGCCATCCGGCACACCCCCCTCGACGCGATCCCGGACCTCTCGGACGTGCAGGTGATCGTCTTCACCGAGTGGCCAGGCCGCAGCCCGGACCTCGTCGAGGACCAGATCACCTACCCGATCTCAGCGGCGCTCCTGAGCGCCCCACACGTGAAGTCAGTCCGCGGCCAGTCGTATTTCGGGCTCTCGTTCGTCTACGTCGTCTTCGACGACAGCACCGATCTGTACTGGGCGCGCAGCCGCGTGCTCGAGTACCTCGACGGCGTCCGCAACAAGCTCCCGGACGGCGTCGCGCCCGCGATGGGCCCCGACGCGACGGGCGTCGGGTGGGTGTTCAGCTACGCGCTCGTCGACCACAGCGGCCGGCACGACCTCGCCCAGCTCCGCTCGCTCCAGGACTGGAACGTCCGCTACGCGCTCGAGAGCGTGCCGGGCGTCGCGGAGGTCGCCTCGGTCGGCGGCTTCGTCAAGGAGTACCAGATCCAGGTCGATCCGGACCGGCTCCGCGCGTACGGGGTCTCGATCACCGAGGTCGCCGACGCGGTCCGCGCCTCGAACGAGGACGCGGGCGGCGGGACCGTCGAGATCGCCGGCCACGAGCACATCATCCGCGGCCGCGGCTACATCAAGAGCGTCCACGACCTCGAGCTCGTGCCGCTGAGGGCGACCGAGCAGGGCACGCCCGTCCTCGTGCGCGACGTCGCGGAGGTGTCGGTCGGCCCGGCGCCACGGCGCGGCTTCGCCGACCTCGACGGCGAGGGCGAGGTCGCCGCCGGCATCGTCGTCATGCGCTACGGCGAGAACGCCCTCGACGTCATCCACCGGGTCAAGGCGCGCCTCGCAGAGATCCGCCAGGGCCTGCCGGACGGGGTCGAGCTCGAGGTGACCTACGACCGCTCCGGCCTCATCGAGCAGTCGATCGGCACGCTCAAAGACACCCTCATCGAGGAGATGGCGGTCGTCGCGCTGATCATCTTCATCTTCCTCTTGCACGTCCGCAGCTCGCTCGTCGCCGTGGTGACCATCCCCGCCGCGGTGGCGATGGCGTTCATCCCGATGCTCTATCAGGGCCTCACGGCGAACATCATGTCGCTCGGAGGGATCGCGGTCGCGATAGGCGCGATGGTCGACGCGGCGATCATCCTCATCGAGAACACGCACAAGGACCTCGAGCTATGGGACGACGCGGGCAAGCCCGGCTCACGCGTCGACGTGATCGTCGCCGCCATGCGCGAGGTCGGCCCGTCGATCTTCTTCTCGCTCCTCGTCATCACCGTCTCGTTCCTGCCGGTCTTCACGCTCGAGGGGACGGAGGGGCGCCTCTTCAAGCCGCTCGCCTTCACGAAGACCTACTCGATGGGCTTCGCGGCGCTGCTCGCGATCACGCTCACCCCGGCGCTCGCGGCGCTGCTCATCCGCGGTCACGTCCGCGGCGAGCACCACAACCCGCTCAACCGCGCCCTGGTGCGCATCTACGCGCCGGTCGTGCGTCTCGTCGTGCACCACCGCTACCTGACCGTCGTGCTCGCCGTGCTCGCGATGGTGCTCACCATCCCGGCGTTCTCGCGGCTCGGGACGGAGTTCATGCCGCCGCTGAACGAGGGGGTGATCCTCTACATGCCGACCGCGCCGCCGGGCATGTCGATGACCGCCGCCGGCAACGCGCTCCAGTCGATGGACCGGAAGATCAAGGAGGTCCCCGAGGTCGTCAGCGTCTTCGGCAAGATGGGGCGCTCGACGACGCCGACCGACTCGGCCCCGATCGGCATGGCGGAGACGACCATCGTCTTGAAGCCGAAGAGCGAGTGGCGCCCGGGGCTCACGTGGGACGACCTCATCGACGAGCTCGACCAGAAGCTCCGCTACCCCGGGATGCCGAACGTGTGGTGGATGCCGATCCAGACGCGGACCGAGATGCTCGCGACGGGCGTGCGCAGCCCGGTCGCGGTCGAGGTCTTCGGCCCCGATCTCGCGACCATCGAAGAGGCCGCGCTCTCGATCGAGTCGACGCTCGGCGACGTCCCCGGCACGCGCAGCGCGTTCGCCGAGCGCTCGACGGGCGGCTTCTACCTCGACCTCGACATCGATCGCGCGGCGGCGGCTCGCTACGGGCTGCGCGTCCGCGACATCCAGGACGTCGTGCGCACGGCGATCGGCGGCCTGCCGATCGGCGAGACGGTCGAGGGCCGCGAGCGCTACCCGATACAGGTCCGCTACGCTCGCGACTTCCGCGAAGACCCCGAGGCCCTCCGGCGCGTGCTGGTCACGACGCCGGCCGGCGCGCAGGTGCCGCTCGCAGACGTCGCCGACGTACGCTTCCGGAACGGCCCGCCGATGGTGCGCACCGAGGCGGGCCAGCTCGTGAGCTACGTCTTCGTCGACCCGGGCGAGGTCCCTGTCGCGGACTACGTCGCGCGGGCGCAGGACGCGATCTCGGCCCACGTGAAGCTCCCGGCCGGCACGCGCCTGTCCTGGACGGGCCAGTACCGCTACCTCGAGCGGGCGAAGGCGCGCTTCAAAGTGGTCGTCCCGATCACCCTCGCCCTCGTCGTGCTCCTGCTCTTCTTGAACACGCGCTCGTTCATCGAGACAGGTATCGTGATGCTCGCCGTGCCCTTCTCGCTCATCGGCGCGGTCTGGCTGCTCTACCTGCTCGACTACCACCTGAGCGTCGCGGTCTGGGTCGGGATGATCGCGCTCGCGGGCCTCGACGCGGAGACGGGCGTCGTGATGCTCCTCTACCTGACGATCGCCCACCGCAGGCGCCAGGCCGCGGGCACGCTCTCGCGCTTTTCGGACCTGCGCGAGGCGATCGTCGAGGGCGCGGCGCACCGCATCCGCCCGAAGCTCATGACCGTGCTCACGGCGATGATCGGCCTCACGCCCATCCTCTGGAGCACCGGGACCGGCGCCGACATGATGAAGCGCGTGGCGGCGCCGATGGTCGGCGGCCTTGCGACCTCGTTCCTGCTCGAGCTGCTGGTCTACCCGGCGCTCTTCGCGATATGGAAAGGACGTGGGCCGCTCGCGCCGGAAGCATCCGAGCCCAAAGCGGCACCTTGAGCGGCCGCTATGACTTGGGACTCCGCACTAGCCCAGTCGAAGACGCGGTCGCTCCGTTCGGCTTGCGACGCCAGCTCGTCTCATAGAGGTCGAAGCGCCGGTCCTTGAGGTTTTGCACCGCGCCGGCGTTGCGCGCCTTCGCGAGGCTCTCGAGGCGCAGGTCCGCGAAGAGCACCGTCTCGATGTTCGGCGTGCACTCGGCCGCCACGCCGTCGCGCGCGAAGGGGAAGTCGATCGGCGTGAGGATGCAGCTCTGGGCGTACTGGATGTCGAAGTTGTTCACGCCGGGGAGGTTGCCGACGTTGCCGGACAGGATGACGTAGCACTGGTTCTCGATCGCGCGCGCCTGCGAGCACGAGCGCACGCGGAGGTAGCCCTCCCGCACGTCCGTGCAGAACGGCACGAAGATCATCAGCGCGCCCTGGTCGGTCAGGTGGCGGGCGACCTCGGCGAACTCGCTGTCGTAGCAGATCATCACGCCGATCGGACCGCAGTCGGTCTGGATCGTGGCGGCCGAGTCCCCCCCGGTGATGTTCCACACGGTGCGCTCGCTCGGGGTCGGGTGCAGCTTCTCCCGCTCGTACATCGAGCCGTCGCGCAGGCAGACGTAACACACGTTGTGGATGTCGCCGTTGCTCTGGATCGTCGGGTGGGTCCCGCCGATGATGTTGATGTTGTAGCTGACCGCGAGCCGCGAGAAGAGTTCCTGCACGTGCGGGGTGTAGTGGCTCAGCTTGTGGATCGCCTCGACCGGCGACAGCTCGATGTTCTCGATCGACAAGAGCTGCAGCGTCAGCATCTCGGGGAAGGTGACGAAGTCCGCGTTATAGTCCGCGGCGATGTCCGTGAAGTACTCGACCTGCGTCGCGAACTCGTCGAACGACTCGACCCGCCGCTGGCGGTACTGCACCGAGGCGACCCGGACCGAGTCGGGCAGGCGCTGCTGCGAGGCGATCGGCGGCATGTCGGGCTGGTCGAGCAGGCGCGGGTTTCGCCACACGAGGTGCACGGCGTAGCCGAGCGACTCGTGGTCGTTCGGGTCATACCCCGGCAGCACGCCGACCGGCTCGAACTCGCTGCTCAGGTGGAAGCTGAGCGTCGGATCGCGGCGCTTGCCGTCGACCACGGCCTGCACATATGCCTCGACGCTCTCGTAGCGCGAGAAGTTCTTCGCGAGCCCGGGGATGCGCCCCCCGAAGACGATGCCGCGGAGCTTGAGGTCGGTGCACAGGCGCTTGCGGGCGGCGTAAAGCCGCTGCCCGATGCGCATCCGGCGGAAGTCCGGGTGCACGCAGACCCCGGCGCCGTACAGCCAGTTCCCGTCGGGCCTGTGCCGGGAGAGGAGCCCGCCCGCCGTGATCTCCGTCCAGGTGTGCGGGGCGAGCGCGGCCGCCTCGTCGACGCGGAAGGTGGCGCAGTGGCCGGCCACCTTCCCCTCGTACTCGACGACGAACTGCCCCTCCGGAAAGTGCGTCTGCTGCGCCAGCAGCATCTCGGCGGAGTAGCCTAGACCGGGGCCATAGGCGCGGTCGGTCATCTCGACGAGCGCCGGGACGTCCTCCGGGACCGCGAGGCGGGTCTTGAGCTTGGCGGCGTGTGTACGGGTGCTCTTGGCCATGCGGCCAGTATGCCCCACCTCGCGCACCGGCAAGGGCCTCGCCGAGTGACGCGCGTCCGATCACCCCGTCCGCGCGAGGCGACGCCGCGACGGCACCGAGAGGTCACAGTCTCGGCCGAGCGATCCTCCACGGCGCTGGCACGCACCCGAGCGTCCAGATCCGCTTCGCCCGCGGCAGCACCTCGCACGGCAGTTGCGCGTTCTCGAGGCCTCCTGTGCTCGTCGACCGGACGACAACGAGAATACCGTTCGCCGCGTCCCGCCGCAGACGGTGCGCTTGTCGCGCGGCGCGCGCGAACCAGGCGAGAGCCCACAGCGTGGCAACCCCGAGCAGGTCCCATCGCATTCGCACCGGTGGTGACACAGGAAATCGCATGTTCACCATGTTGACGAGGACGGCGAGCATCCAGAGCTGAACGAGCGCGCTCGTCGCCCCGGTGCGCAGCGTGCGCCGGGCGAGACCGAGAAGCTCGGCTCGCTCCGCCCGGGTGAGGTGGCGCTGCCGAAGCTCCGAGCCGGGCGGGGCTTCAACGCCGACGGACGCCCCAAGCGGTGCGTCCACGCGCGGACTCACGCTGGACGCGACCACGGGCACGAAGGCGAGCGTCGGAGGGTCCAGACGCACGCCGCCCCTTGTCAGCGCGACGCCCACAGGATGTCGTGGATCGTCCGGGACGAGGACGTCGAACGAGGGCGGGGTCTCGTGACCATCAGCGAGGCTCGTATCCCGACCGACGAAGCGTGCCGCCTCACCGCGCGCAAGGCCTGCGTCGACCGCGCGGTGCCGGGCGCGGATGTCTCCGAGTCGACGCCAGGAGCTCCCCAACACGGTCATCCCGCCCACCGTGCCGGCGAGACCGCTGAGGGCCATTACCCCGACCCAACGCTCGCCGAAGGACGCGAAGAGCAGGACGCCGATCGCCATACCCAGCGTGAGCGCCCCGAATCCGACGCGCGCGGTGCGTGTGCGTCCGACGAAGACCTCGACGACCCCCACGAGCCACCCGCCGAGCAGGAGCGACGCCACCACCGCGCACATGGTCGCGAGCGCCCACGGCATCCTCGCAGGCTGACCGGGGCGCCCCAGGAGGAAGATCACCGAGGGAAGGACGACGCATTCGAGCAAGCCGAGCGCGCGAAGAAAGCGTTGGTAGAACTTCGCCCAGCGCCGGTCCGGAGCGGTCCAACGCCGAATCCGCTCCCGCTCGTCGTCCGTGAGCGGCCGCGACCCGACCTCCGGAACGTCCCCCAGCCACCGCCGCGACTCTGCATCCACGACTTCCGATTCTACCATGCGCTCGGAGCGCGCACCGCGCATCAGGGGCGCGGGTCGCTCGACGTGGCGGGCTGCTCGGTGGGGGCGTGCGAGAACGCCTCCAGCTCGTGCATCGAGAACGCGCTCGGCGCCGGCCGGGTGGTCGCGACCTCGATCCGCTCCCGCGCGAGCTGCACGCTCGCACCGATCACGTCCGCCGCGGTCGACTCGGGCGTGACGCGCAGCAGGTTGGCGAGCGACCGGGCCATGGTCGCGGCGGACCGAAACCGCGCCGCGGGGTCGGCGTCGAGCGCGCGGTGCACGATGGACGCGAGGGCAGCCGGGACGTCAGGGCGCGCCGAGTCGAGCGGCGGCACCTTCGCCGCTTGGATGGCCTGCACCACTTCCATCGGGCTGTCGCCCTTGAAGAGCTTGCGCCCTACGAGCGTCTCCCAGAGCAGGACGCCGAGCGAGTAGAGATCGCTCTGAACGGACGGCTCCGCCCCGGCGAAGAGCTCCGGCGCCATGTACGAGACCTTGCCCTTCAGGATCTGCGGGCGGGTCATCCGGCGCCGGTCCATCGAGCGCGCGAGCCCGAAGTCGGTGAGCTTCACGACGCCGCCCACGCTCAGCAGCACGTTCTGCGGCGTGACGTCGCGATGGTAGATCGGCACCGAGCGCCCCGCGGAGTCCACGCGCCGGTGCGCCGCCGTGAGCGCGGCCAGACACTCGATCACGACGGCGCAGAGCAGCGGCCACGGCGTGCGCTGGTCGGCTCGCTCGAACGCGAACGCCCAGTCGAGGAGGTTCAGCCCCTCGATCCACTCCATCACGAGGAAGTAGCGCCCGTGCGCGTCCACATCGAAGTCGTGCACCTGCACGACGTTCGGGTGCGCGAGCCGGGCGACCACGCGCGCCTCTTCGACGAAGAGCGCCACGATCTCTGGATCGACCGCCAGGTCGTCGCGAAGCCGCTTGATGGCGACCGGGCGGGAGAAGCCGGCGGCGCCGTGCGTGAGCCCACGAAACACCTGGGCCATGCCGCCCTCACCGGCGAGCTCGAGCAGCTCGTACTTGCCGGCGAGCAGGATCGTCGCTTCGGTCATCCGGCCGCTAGCGTCCCGGAAACGGGATGCGGCGGCAAGTCCGCGTCCAGCCGGCGACGCGGTTCCGCCCGGTGAGACACCCAGCGTCGCGCCCCCACCTGACCCCGCCCCACACCCACACCCGACCCCGCTCCCGAGTCCGTGACCGTGACCGAGTCCGTGACCGAGTCCGTGACCGAGTCCGTGACCGAGTCCGTGACCGTGACCGAGTCCGTGACCGATCCTGATCCCGATCTCGTGCCCGAACCCGCGCCCGATCCCGCGCCCGAACCCGCGCCCGAACCCGCGCCCGATCCCGCGCCCGATCCCGCGCCCGATCCCGATCCCGATCTCGTGCCCGATCCCGAACCGAAGTCCCACTCCCCGCATCCGCGCCCGCCGGCCGGCCGGCCGTCAGCAGCGCGGAGCCCCCATCCATGACGGTCGCTCGCTTGACCCGACGCGCCAACGCTGGGTAGGCCTCGCCGATGTCTTCACGCGCGGTGCTCGCCGGCCTGGTCGCGGCGGCCATCTTGCTCTCTGTCAGCCTCGCGTGGCGGGGCGTCGAGCGGGTCCGGCGAGAGCGCGAGGCGGCCGCGCTCGTCCAGAAGGCAGACGCGCGCCTCGGCGCCGGGCTCCTCGAGGCGCCAGCGCTCGACCGCCTCCAGGCGTCGACCGCGCGCGCCGCGCTCTCACAGGCGCTCGAGCTCGGCGTGAGCGACGACCAGCGCACCCACGTCGAGGGAGAGCTAGACTACGCCCGCGCGATCGAAGCGCTCGAAGAAGGCGACCTCCCGAAGGCCGAGACGGCGCTCGACTCGGCGCGCGCCCGCCTCGGCTGGACGGCGCGCTTGCGCGTGCTGGCCGGGACGCTCGCGTGGCGCCGGACCGACCTCGCGGAGGCCACCCTGCACGCGAACGCGGCGTTGTCGCTCGCGCCGGACGATCCGCGGGCGCTGCTGCTGAGCGGAGCGCTCGCCCTCGCGCGCGGCGAGCCGAAGGCGGCGCTCGCCGCGCTCGAGGGGCTCGCGAGGCGCGTCCCGAAGTCCGGCTACGTCGCGGACCGCCTCGGGCGCGCGCGCGAGGCGACGGGAGACCTCGAAGGCGCCGAGGCCGCCTACCGCGACGCCGTGCGCCTCAACGAGCGCGACCTCGAAGCCTGGATCGACCTCGGCCGCGCGCTTCGCGCGGCGCACCAGCCTGAGCTGTCGAAGACGGCGTTCTCGACGGCGCTCGCCGCCGCCCACACGCCGGGCGAAGAGGCGCAAGCGCGTCTCGGGCGTGGGCTCGCGGCGATGGACCTCGGGCTCGCCGACGCGGCGGCCGCCGACTTTCAGCGGGCGGCCGATCTCGCGCCGAACGACCCCGCCCCCGCCCTCGCCCTCGGTGACCTGTACCTGCGCGCGCGCCGCATCGACGAGGCGCTCGTGTACTACCGCGAGGCGACCGACCGCGACGGCCAGGACCCGACCGCGTGGCTCAAGCTCGGCAACGCCCTGGTCGCCGACGCCGCGCTCGATGACGCGGTGCGAGCGTTCGACAAGGCGCTCGCGCTCGCGCCCGACCTGGCCGCCGCCCATAACGGACGCGGCGCGGCGCTGATGCACGCCGGTCACCCGGACGCGGCGCGCAAGGCCTTCGAGCGCGCCGCGGCGCTCGACCCGACCGACGCGAACCCGTGGCTCAACCTCGGGTTGCTCGACGAGGCCGCTCACGACGAGGCCGCCGCGCGCGAAGACTGGCGCGCCGCCCTGGCGCGCGACCCGGGCTCGGAGGTCGCGCGGGCGAAGCTCGACGCCCCAGCGGCGCGCTGAACGCGCCGTAGGCGTCAGGCGGAGGCCTCGCCCGCTACTGACACGCCGTCCACGAGCTTCTGGAGCTCGCCGGAGTCGTACATCTCGCGGACGATGTCGCAGCCGCCGATGAACTCACCGCGGACGTAGAGCTGGGGGATCGTCGGCCAGCTCGAAAACTCTTTGATGCCCTGACGCACCGCGGGATCCTCGAGGACGTTCACGGTGATGAAATCCGCCCCGGTGCGGCGCAGCATCTCGACGGTCGCCGCCGAGAAGCCGCACTGCGGAAAGTGCTTGGTGCCCTTCATGAAGAGCACGATCGGGTTGTCGCGCACGAGCGCCTCGAGGCGAGTCTTCAGCTCAGCGTCCATCTCCGTCGATCCTCCAAACGGTGCGAGCGAGGCGCCTCAGGCGCGCTCGGCCCACGAAGCCGGGGTGTGGGTCTCGAGCGCGAGCGCGTGGACGGCCCCGCCGACGAGCTCACCGAGCGCCCGGTACACGAGCTGGTGCTGGGCGACGCGCGACTTGCCCTCGAAGGCCGCCGCGACGACGGTCGCCGCGAAGTGGTCCTTCGTCCCGGTGAGGTCGCGCACGACCACGTGCTCGACCCCCTCGACACCGGTCCGGATGCGCGCCTCGATCTCGCTCGGCTCGATCATGCCGCATGGTTAGAGTCGGGCGCGGGACCTGTCAACGACGCGTCCAGCGAGGCGCCCCATGCCGTGCTATCCCCCGGCACATGGGCAAGGTCGCTTTCGTGTTTCCGGGGCAGGGTAGCCAGAGGGTCGGGATGGGCCGGGACGCGGCCGAGGCCTCCGCGCGCGCCCGCGAGGTCTTCGACGCCGCCGACGCGGCGCTGGGCGAGTCGCTCTCGAGCCTCTGCTTCGACGGGCCGGAGGACGCCCTGCGGCTGACGGAGAACACCCAGCCGGCGATCCTGACGACATCGGTCGCGCTGCTGCGGGCGCTCGACCGGCGCTGCGACATGGCGGCGGGTCACTCGCTGGGCGAGTACAGCGCGCACGTCGCCGCGGGCACGCTCGAGCTCGCGGACGCCGTGCGGCTCGTCCGGCGCCGCGGGGGCTATATGCAGGACGCCGTCCCGGTGGGCGACGGCGCCATGGTCGCCGTGCTGAAGGCGGAGCGCAGCGCGGTCGACGAGGCCTGCGCGGCCGTGGACGGCGTGGTCGAGGCCGCGAACTACAACTGCCCCGGCCAGATAGTCATCGCCGGGGCGGCCGGCGCGGTCGCGGCCGCCGCGGAGGTGCTGCGGGCCGGCGGCGCGCGCGTGACGGCCCTGCCCGTGAGCGCGCCGTTTCACACCTCGCTCATGGAGCCCGCCGCCGAGCGGCTCGCCCCGGACCTCGCCGCGACGCCCATGCGCGACCCCTCGGTGCCGGTGTACGTCAACGCCGACGCGCGCCCGGTCCGCGACGCAGAGGCCGCTCGGGACGCGCTCCGGAGGCAGGTGAGTCGTCCGGTGCGCTGGGAGGAGACGGTCGAGCGCATGGCGGCGGACGGCGCCACCCTCTTCGTCGAGATCGGACCGGGCAAGGTGCTCACCGGGCTCATCCGTCGCATCGACAAGACCCTCGCGCGGATGAACGTCGAGACGATGGCCGACGTCGCCGGCGTGCGGGCCGCCATCGAGGAGCACCGCCGCGGCTGACGTCCGCCCGGGCGCGCATGCGTGCGCTTTGCCGGCGGGCGCAGCGGCCGCTCGGCCTGGCCCGCCCGAGCTACAAATGACCGCCGCGTTTTGACGGACCGTCAAAATACACTATGAACGCGCCACTCGACCCGCACTCGCGGGGTAGGAGAGGTGCAAACCATGCTCGAGAGTCTGTACTACGCAGCGCCCGTGGCGGGCCTGCTCGCCCTCGCGTTTGCCGTCTACAAGACGGCGTACGTCAAGCGTCAAGACATGGGCGACGAGAGGATCCGCGAGATCACCGGCCTCATCCAGGAGGGCGCCCTCGCCTTCTTGAAGGCCGAATACAAGGTGCTCGCCGGCTTCGTCGTCCTCGTCGCGGCCCTGCTGCTGCTCGCCTACAGCACCGACCCGGAGCGCGGTCCGCTGGTGGCCATCTCGTTCGTCATCGGCGCGTGCGCCTCCGCGACGGCCGGCTGGGCCGGGATGCGCGTCGCGACGCAGGCGAACGGCCGCACCACCTTCGCGGCGCGCCGCGGCCTCGCGCCGGCGCTCGACGTCGCGTTCTCGGGCGGGACCGTCATGGGCATGACCGTGGTCGGCCTCGCGAGCCTCGGCCTCGGCGCCCTCTTCGTCATCTACGACGCGGCGTTCAACGGCGACGTCCTGCACGTGGTCAACGCGCTCGTGGGCTTCTCGATGGGCGCGTCGTCCATCGCGCTCTTCGCGCGCGTCGGCGGCGGCATCTACACCAAGGCTGCCGACGTCGGCGCCGACCTGGTCGGCAAGGTCGAGTCGGGCCTCCCCGAGGACGACCCCCGCAACCCGGCCGTCATCGCCGACAACGTGGGTGACAACGTCGGCGACGTCGCCGGCATGGGCGCGGACCTCTTCGAGTCGTACGTCGGCGCGATCGTCGGCGCGATGGTCCTCGGCCTCGGGTTCACGCTCCCCGGCGGCGACCACGTCGGCCCGGTGCTCCTTCCGCTCGTGCTCGCGGCCCTCGGCATCGTCTGCTCGATCGTGGGCACCTTCTTCGTGCGCACCAAAGAGGGCGGCAACCCCCAGGTGGCGCTCGACATCGGCGCCTTCGGGGCCGCCATCGTCATGGCCGTCCTCACCTTCTTCGTCGCGAAGGCCATGTGGCCGGCAGAGGGCGCGCTGGTCGACCTGACCGGGCAGCACGTCTCGGCGATGGACGTCGGCGGCGCCACCGTCATCGGCTTGGTCGTGGGCGTCCTCGTCGGCATGATCACCTCGTACTACTGCTCGATGGGCAAGGGCCCAGTGAACAGCATCGCCGAGCAGTCGAAGACGGGCACCGCGACCAACATCATCGCGGGGCTCGGCGTGGGCATGCAGTCGACGGCGTGGCCGGTCCTGGTCATCGCGGCGGGCGTCATCGCCGCCGCCTACGTCGCCGGCCTCTACGGCGTCGCGATCGCGGCGCTCGGCATGCTCTCGACGACCGGCATCCAGCTCGCGGTCGACGCCTACGGTCCCATCGCCGACAACGCCGGCGGCATCGCCGAGATGAGCCACCAGGCCCCGGAGGTCCGCGAGCGCACCGACAAGCTCGACGCGGTCGGCAACACGACGGCCGCGATCGGCAAGGGCTTCGCGATCGGGTCGGCCGCGATGACCGCGCTCGCGCTCTTCGCCGCGTTCGCACAGACGGCGCACATCACCGGCATCGACATCTCGAAGCCCGAGGTGATGGGCGGCCTGTTCATCGGTGGCATGCTCCCCTTCTTGTTCAGCTCGATGGCCATGAAGGCCGTCGGCGTCGCCGCGATGGACATGATCGAAGAGGTGCGGCGGCAGTTCCGGGAGATCCCCGGCCTGCTCGAGGGCACCGCCAAGCCCGACACGGCGCGCTGCGTCGCGATCTCGACCCAGGCGTCCATCAAGCGGATGATCCTGCCCGGCGCGCTGGCGGTGGTCACGCCGGTCGTCATCGGCTTCGTGATGGGGCCGGAGGCCCTCGGCGGCGTGCTCGCCGGCGTCACCGTCTCGGGCGTGGTCATGGCCATCTTCATGGCGAACGCGGGCGGCGCCTGGGACAACGCCAAGAAGTCGTTCGAGGGCGGCGGCTACAAGATGAGTGACGGCTCCGTGCACCCGAAGGGCTCGGAGGCGCACAACGCGGCCGTCGTGGGCGACACCGTCGGCGACCCCTTCAAGGACACCGCCGGTCCCTCCCTCAACATCCTCATCAAGCTGATGAGCATCGTCGCGCTCATCATCGCGCCGCTCATCGCCCTCGCAGGCTGAGCCACGACCGCCCGCCGCGCGCGGGCGACCCACTCGACGCGGGCGCCGTCCTACATGGGGCGGCGCCCGCGTCGCTTCGAACCGCCCGGTTGCCCTCCTACCGGTCGATTGGGCATGCTGGTTCGGTCGACGCTCGCCGCGGACCGGCGGCCAAAAACGCGCGTCGACCGAAGGCAAGGGGTGTCCGAACTGGCACACGAGCGTAACCGAGACGAGCGAACCCCCGGAGTGACCAACCGCGGTGGGGCCCACCTGCGAGCGACGCCCAAGGCAGCGCACGCCGCCGCTGAAGCCGGGCTCGTCCCGATCCACCACCGCATCGCCGAGCAGGTCCGCGCGCGCCCGCAGGCCGAGGCGGTCGCCTTCGACGGCGCGCGCCTGACCTACGGCGAGCTCGAGGGCCGCGCCAACGGGCTCGCGGCGCGCCTGACCGAGGCCGGCGTCGGCCCGGACGTGCTGGTCGCGGTCTGCCTCGGCCGCGGACCGGACCTCATCGTGTCGTTGCTCGCCGTCCTGAAGGCGGGCGGGGCGTTCCTGCCACTCGACCCCGAGCAGAGCCCGGAGCGCGTCCGCTACATCATCGAGGACGCCGCCGCGAAGGTCGCGCTCACCGAGGAGCGCACGCGGGGGCACGTCGAGGGGACCGGCGCCCGCGTGCTCGTCCTCGACGACCCGTCAGCACCCATCGACGAGGCCCCGGCGGTGGCGCCGCCGGCTGCCGAACCCTCCCTCGACGACCTCTGCTACGTCATCTACACGTCCGGCTCGACGGGCCGGCCGAAGGGCGTCGAGGTCCCCCACCGGGGGCTCGCCAACGTGTTCGCCGCGTTCGAGCGGCTGCTCGATCTGAGCGCCGCAGATCGCTGGCTCGCCGTGACGACCGTGGGGTTCGACCCGGCCGTGATGGAGCTGCTCCTGCCGCTCTGCGTCGGCGGCACGGTCTGCCTCGCCCCGCAGGGCGCGGTGCTCGATCCGAAGCGCTTCGGGGCCCTGCTCGCCCGAGAGCGCGCGACCGTCCTGCAGGCGGTGGCCACGACGTGGCGCCTCCTCGTCGACCGCGAAGTACCGCTCCCGCGCGGGCTCAAGTGCGTCACCGGCGGCGAAGCGCTGGCGCCCGATCTCGCCGGCGCGCTCCTCGAGCGCGGCGTACGCCTGTGGAACGCCTACGGCCCGACGGAGGCCTCCATCTGCGCCACGGTCGACGCCATCGTCGAGCCGTCCCCGATCACCATCGGCCGCGCGATCGACGGCATGCGCGCGTACGTGCTCGATGACGCGCTGCGACCGGTCCCGGACGGGGTCGCCGGCGAGCTCTGCCTCGGCGGCCTCGGGCTCGCGCGCGGCTACCTCGGGCGGCCCGAGCGCACCGCGCAGAGCTTCGTCGACCGCGCCCCGGACGGCGCGGAGCTGCCGGAGCGCCTCTATCGCACGGGCGATCTGGTCCGCCGGGAACCCGACGGGCGGCTGACCTACCACGGGCGCCGCGACCACCAGGTGAAGATCCGAGGCTACCGCATCGAGCTCGGCGAGATCGAAGCGGCGCTGCTCGCGCTTCCGGAGGTGGCCGAGGCGGTGGTGCAGCCGCAGCCGGCGCCGTCGGGCGCCCAGCAGCTCGTCGCGTATCTCGTAGCCGCGGGCCCGACCGAGGCCGAGGCGCCCGCGCTCGATCCCGCCGCGCTCGGCGAGGCGCTCCGCGCGCGCCTGCCGGACTACATGGTGCCGTCGGCCTACGTCGTGCTCGACGCCCTCCCTTTGAGCGCGAACGGCAAGGTCGACCGCGGCGCCTTGCCCGCGCCCACGCGCGAGCGGCCCGCGTTGTCGGCGCCGTACCGCCCGCCAGCCTCTGCGCTCGAGCGCGCCCTCGCCGGCGTGTGGGCGGACGTCCTCGGCCTCGACCGGGTCGGCATCGACGACGGCTTCTTCGATCTCGGCGGTACGTCCGTGCTCGCGGTGAGCGCGATCGCCGCGCTCGAGCGTACGCACGGCGTCGAGGTGCCCGTCGTGCAGCTCTTCGCCGAGCCGACGGTGCGGGGGCTCTGCCGGTGGATCGAGGCGCGCGACGGCGCCGCTGCTTCGGGCGGCGCCGCGGCGGCTGAACGTGCGCACGCGTCGAGCGGGCCGTCCGCCACCGACCACGCCGGCGAGCCGGTCGCGATCATCGGCATGGCGGTGCGCGTCTCGGGCGCCGAGGACCTCGACACCTTCTGGCAGCACCTGCTCGACGGAGTCGAGAGCATCGATCGCTTCGACGACGACGACCTCGACCCGAGCGTGAGCGAAGCCGACCGCCGCGACCCGGGATACGTCCGGGCGCGCGGCGTGGTCCCCGGCGGCGACACCTTCGACGCGGCGTTCTTCGGCGTAGGCAAGCGGGAGGCGGAGATCACGGACCCGCAGCAGCGCGCGCTGCTCGAGCTCGCCTGGCACGCCCTCGAAGACGCGGGCACTCCGGCGGGGCGCATCACCGGCAGGTGCGGGGTCTTCGCCGGCACGATGAACAACACCTACTTCACGTCCTACGTGGCGCCGCGCGCGGACCTGTGGCGGACGATCGGCGAGACCGCGCTCACCATCGCCAACGAGAAGGACTACGTCGCCTCACGCGTCGCGTACAAGCTCGACCTCACCGGCCCCGCCGTCTCGGTGCACACGGCTTGCTCGACGGGTCTGGTCGCCGTCCACGAGGCCGTGCAGAGCCTGCGCGACGGCAGCTCGGACCTCGCGCTCGCCGGTGGCATGACCCTCGCGTTTCCCGCGAACGTCGGCTATCCGCACATCGAGGGCGGGATGCGCTCGGCGGACGGGCGCTGCCGCCCCTTCGACGCGGACGCGAGCGGCACGCTCTTCAGCGACGGCGGGGGTCTCGTCGTGCTGCGGCGCCTGAGCGACGCGCTCGCGGCGGGCGACCGGATCTACGCCGTCATCCGCGGCACGGCGATCAACAACGACGGCGCGCGGAAGGTGAGCTACACGGCGCCGAGCGCGGCAGGCCAAGCCACGGTCATCGTCGACGCCCTCCGGGACGCGCGCCTACCGGCCGCGGGCATCGGGTACGTCGAGGCGCACGGGACCGGCACCGCGCTCGGCGATCCCATCGAGCTGGACGGGCTCAACCGCGCGTTCGCGGCCGACGGGCGGCTCGAGCCGGGCTCGCGCGTGCTCGGCGCGATAAAGGGCAACCTCGGCCACCTCGCGGCCGCCGCCGGCGTCATCGGGCTGATCAAGACCGCGCTGGCGATCGAGCACGGCGAGCTGCCCCCGACGCTGCACTTCCGCCGCCCGAACCCGCACCTCGACTTCGCGGGTGGCCCCTTCCGCGTGTCGGCCGAACGCAGCGCGTGGCCTGCCCTGCCTGGGCCGCGCCGCGCCGGCGTCAGCTCGTTCGGCGTCGGGGGGACCAACGCGCACGTGGTGCTCGAGCAAGCACCCGAGCGCGGCGCGCCCGCGACGGTCGGCTCCGGCGGCGCGTACGTCCTCACGCTCAGCGCGAAGACCGAGGCCTCGGTCGACGCAGCCGCTGACGCGCTCGCGGCGCGCCTCGAGGGCGACCCGGCGCTCGCCCCCCAGGACGTCGCGTTCACGCTCGAGACCGGCCGGGCCGAGCTCCCCTTCCGACGCGCCGTCGTCTGCGAAGACCTCGCCGGCGGCGCCGCGGCGCTCCGCGGTGAGCGCCCGGCGGACGCCTTCCGTGGCCACGTCGAGCGCGATGACGTGTCGGTCGCGTTCGCGTTCCCCGGGCAGGGCGCGCAGCACCCCGGGATGGGCAGGTCGCTCTACGAAGACGAGGCCGTCTACCGCGAGACCCTCGATCGCTGCGCCGCGGAGCTCGAGGCGGTCGCGGGGTTCGACGTGCGCGCCATGCTGCACGCGACGGACCGCGACACCGACGAGGCGGCGGCGGCGCTCACCGAGACGCGCTACACGCAGCCGGCCATCTTCTGCGTGTCCTACGCCGTCGCGCGCCAATGGGAGCGCTGGGGGGTGCGACCGGCGGCGATGATCGGCCACAGCATCGGCGAGCTCGTCGCCGCGTGCCTCGCGGGGGTGCTCTCGGAGCGAGACGCCCTGCGCTTCATCGCAGAACGCGGCCGGCTGATGCAGGCGCTGCCCCCGGGCGCGATGCTGTCGGTTCGCGCCGCGGCGGCGGACATCGAGACCGAGCTCGTGCCGGGCGTCGCGCTCGCCGCCATCAACGGCCCGCGCGACTGCGTGGTCGGCGGCGAGGAGGCGCCGGTGCGTGCGGTCGCGGCCGCGCTCGAGCGCCGCGACATCGCGTGCCGGATGCTCCGCACCTCCCACGCGTTCCACTCGGCGATGATGGACCCCATCGTCGAGCCGCTCCGCGCGCTCGCCGCGACCATGACCCTGCACCCGGCGGAGGTGCCCATCGTCTCGAGCGTCACCGGCGACTGGCTGCGGCCGGAGCAGGCCACGGACCCGGGGTACTGGGCGCGACACGCGCGCGAGCCCGTGCGCTTCGCGGACGCGGCGGCCCGGCTCTTCGCCGAGACCGAGCACGCGGTCCTCGACTGCGGCCCGCGAGGCACGGCCGCCGCGCTCTGCCGCCGCAGCCTCGATCGCGGCTCGAGCCGCGCCGTGGTCGCCGCGCTGGGCGCGGGGGGCGACGTCAGCGAAGAGCGCGTCGCCGCTCGCCGGGCGTTCGCGCGGCTCTGGGTCGCCGGCGTGCGCTTCGACGCGAGCGCGCGCTGGCCGCTCGGACGCGCGCGCCGGGTGTCGCTCCCCGGGTACGCGTTCGAACGCGAGCGCTACCACCTCGCCCTGTCCGAGCCACACGCGAAGACCACCAAGACCACGAGCCCGGACGCGCCGCCCGCGCGCGTCTCGGCTCCCGCCCCGCGCGCTGCGCCGGCCTCCGCCGTCGCCGCGGCGCCTCCTGAGAAAGCCCCCACCATGACCCGCACCGAACGGCTGATCCCGATCATCGCCGAGGTCCTCGAGGAGACCTCGGGCCTGTCTCTGTCGGAGCTCCCGAGCGACATGCCCTTCGTCGAGATGGGCCTCGATTCGCTGCTGCTCACGCAGGCGTCGCTCAGCCTGAAGCGCCGCTTCGACGTCGCGCTCACCTTCCGGCAGCTCATGCGCGACCTGTCGACGCCGAGCGCGCTCGCCGCTTACCTCGACGCCGAGCTCCCGCCGGACCGTTTCGCAGCGCCCGAGCCGCCGCCGGATCCCACGGCTGCCCCGGCCGCGCCGACCGCCCCGGCGTCCGGGGGTGTCGCTGGGACCGCGCAGCCGATCGCAGCGCTCGCGATGCCGGTCACCGCGATCGACGCCGCGCCGGGCACCGTGCAGGCGGTGATCGCGCAGCAGCTCGAGCTCATGCAGCGCCAGCTCGCGCTGCTCGGTGCCGCGCCCCCGGTCGCCGCGCCCGCGCCCACCCCCGCCGTCGCCGCGCCCGCGCCGAGTCCGGTGAGCGCCGCCGCGACACCGCCGGCGGAGCCCGCCCAACCGGCGACGGCGCCCGAGGCCGCGCCGACCGGCGACACGACGGAGGAGCCCGCCCGGCCTGCTCGTGCGTTCGGCGCGCAGGCGCGGATCGAGCACGCCGGCGCGGACCAGCTCACCCCGCGCCAGCAGAAGGCCCTCGCGCGTTTCACGGAGGCCTACGTCGCCCGGACCCGCGCCTCGAAGGACAGGACGGCCCAGGATCGGCCCCACCTCGCCGACCCGCGGGTCGTCACCGGCTTTCACCCGCTCATCAAGGAACTGACCTACCCGCTGCTCGTCGATCGCTCGAAGGGAAGCCGTGTCTGGGACATCGACGGCAACGAGTACATCGACGTCACCTGCGGCTTCGGCGCGGACTTCCTCGGTCACTCGTGCCCGGAGGTCATCGAGGCCGTCCACACGCAGCTCGACCGCGGCATCGAGATCGGCCCGCAGCACCCGCTCGCCGGCGAGGTCACCAAGCTGATCTGCGAGATGACCGGCCACGAGCGCGCCGTGATGTGCAACACGGGCTCCGAGGCGGTGATGGGCGCGATGCGCCTCGCGCGCACGGTGAGCGGCAAGAAGACCATCGCGATGTTCGACGGCGACTACCACGGGATCTTCGACGAGGTGATCGTGCGCGGCAGCCCGAGCGGCCGGTCGTTCCCCGCCTCGGCGGGCATCCTGCGCGAGGCGGTCGCCAACACGCTCGTGCTCGAGTACGGCGCGCCCGAGTCGCTGCGCATCCTCCGCGAGCGCGCCGACACGCTCGCCGCGGTGCTCGTCGAGCCGGTGCAGAGCCGGAACGTCGCGCTGCAGCCGAAGGCGTTCTTGCGCGAGCTGCGCGAGCTGACCGCCGAGCGCGGCGTGGCGCTCATCTTCGACGAGGTGATCACCGGCTTTCGCATCGCGCTCGGCGGCGCCCAGGCACACTTCGGCGTGAAGGCGGACCTCGCGACCTACGGCAAGATCCTCGGCGGCGGCCTGCCGATCGGGGGGATCGCCGGCTCGCGCAAATACATGGACGCGCTCGACGGGGGCGCCTGGCGCTTCGGCGACGACTCGACGCCCGAGGTGGGCGTGACCTACTTCGCGGGCACCTTCGTCCGCCACCCGCTCGCGCTCGCCGCGTCGAAGGCGGCGCTGTCGCTCTTGAAGGAGCGCGGCGACGCCATGCTCGACGCGATCAACGCGCGGACCGCGGGGCTCGTCGAGCGGCTCAACGCGCACTTCACGGCCGTCGACGCGCCGCTGCGGCTCAGCTCGTTCTCCTCGGTCTTTAGGTTGGCGTGCGACGTGCCCGAGCCGATGCCGACCCTCTTCGCGTACTACCTCCGCTACCACGGGATCCACGCCTTCCACGGGCGGACGTACTTCCTCACGATCGCCCACACCGACGCGGACGTCGCCGCCATCGAGGAGGCGTTCAAGCGCGCCGCGTCCGACATGTCGGCGTCGGGGCTCTTCCCGCCGCAGCGCCAGCCGGTGGCCGCGCTCCACACGGACGAGCCGCCCGTCCCCGGCGCGCGCCTCGGACGCGACCGCGACGGCAAGCCGGCGTGGTTCGCTCCGGACGCGGATCGCCCGGGGCAGTACAAGCGCGTCGGCTGACGGTCCAGCGACGGTACGCGCGGCGCGCCCACCACCGCCGCCTGCGTCTGCTTGACAAGCGTTGTTGGGACGTTCTCCAGAATTCGCTAACGTAGGATGGGGGAGGTGCACCGACGATGACGACGGGGACCGAGGACGCGACAGAGCGGCCACACGACTCGATGGGCGACGACGGGTTCGATCCCTTCGCGGGCGGCGCGATCGAGGCGACGGTCCCGCTCACCGAGCCGCAGTCCGAGATGTGGCTCGCGGTCGAGCTCGGCGGCGAACCCGCCAACTGCGCCTACAACGAGAGCCTGACGCTCGAGCTTGGCGGACGCGTCGACGAGGGCGCGCTCGAGCGCGCGCTGCTGGCAGGCGTCGCCCGCCACCAGGCCCTGCGCGGGTCGTTCGCGGCCGACGGGTCGTCCTTCGTCATCAGCGCCGACGCGCGGCTCCCGATCGAGCACGTCGACCTATCGAAGCTGCCCATCGAGCTCGCCGAGGCGTCGTTCCGCGACCGCGTGGCGCACGACGTCGCGACGCCCTTCGACCTGCAAGCCGGCCCGCTCGCGCGCGCTTGGCTCGCGCGCATGCCGGACCGCGCGCTCCGCCTCGTCTTTACCGCCCACCACCTCGTCTTCGACGGGTGGTCGGCGGGCGTCTTCATCGGCGAGCTGTCCGAGCTGTACACCGCCGAGGTGCAGGGCCGCGCGGCGACCCTCGATCCCGCACCCACTCACACCGACGCTGCCCGCGCGCACATGGCCCGCGCTACGGCCGCGGACGAGGCGTACTGGCTCGCCCAGCTCGAACCGCTCCCCGCCCCGCTCGACCTACCCGCCGACTACAACCGCCCCGCGGCGAGGACCTTCGGTGCGCAGCGCATCGACCTCGAGCTCGACCCGGCGCTCACGGCCGACCTCCGGGCGCTCGCCCGCTCGACCGGCGCGACGCTCTTCGCGACGCTCTTCGCCGGCTTCTGCGCGTTCGTGTACCGGCTGACGGGGCTCGACGACGTCGTCATCGGCGTCCCGGCGGCCGGGCAGCTCAGCCGCGGCGAAGAGGGCCTCGTCGGCCACTGGGTGAACATGCTCCCGGTACGCGTGCGCGTCGACGGCGAGGCCTCGTTCGCAGCGCACGCGCAGGCAGCGCAGGACCGCGTCCTCGACGCGTTCGAGCATCAAGACTTCACGTTCGGCACGCTGCTGTCTCGGCTCGCGGTCGCGCGCGATCCGAGCCGGGTGCCGCTCGTCCCCGTCACCTTCAACCTCGATCCGCGGGTGGAGCCGCTGCGCTTCGGCGACACGGAGGGACGGGCCTGGAGCAACCCCCGCGCGTTTGATCCCTTCGACTTCGGCCTGAACGTCGTGGACGCGGGCGAGCGGCTCGTCTTCGAGTGCACGTTCAACAAGGCCCTGTTCAAGCCCGCCACCGTGAAGCGGCGCCTCGCCGAGCTGACGACGCTGTACGCCGCCGCCGCCCGGGGCGCCGCGACGGCGCTCAACGCCCTGTCGCTCCTCCCGGACGACGAGCGACGCGAGCTCGACGGGTTCAGCGTGGCCGAGGCCCCGGACGACGCCCCGCTCGAGACGGTCTTGGCGCGCTTCAGCGACTGGGCGAGGCACGCGCCCGACGCCGAGGCGGTCACCTTCGGCGAGACGCGGCTCACCTACGCCGCGCTCGACGCCCGCGCGGCGGCGCTCGCCGAGCGCCTGCGCTCGCTCGGGGCCGGGCCGGGCGCGCTCGTCGCGGTCTGCCTAGACCGCGGGCCGGACCTCATCGCCACGCTGCTCGCCGTGATGAAGGCGGGCGCCGCGTTCCTCCCGCTCGATCCGCGGCAGCCTCGCGCGCGCCTGCAGCTCATCATCGACGACGCGGGCGCCACCGTCGCGGTGGTGGAGCGCGACACGAGCGACCGCGTCGCGGGCATCGACGCACGGCTGCTCGTCGTCGACGCGCCACCGTCGTCGGCGCCCCCCGCGGCGCCCACAGCGCCCGCCCCACCCGCCTCGCGAGGCGTCGCGCTCGATGACCTCGCCTACGTGCTCTACACGTCGGGGTCGACGGGCACGCCGAAGGGCGTCGAGCTCGATCACCGGGGGCTCGCGAACGTCGTCTCCGCGTTCGAACGCAGGCTCAAGCTCGGCCGCCTCGACCGCTGGCTCGCCGTCACGACGGTGGGCTTCGACATCGCGCTGCTCGAGCTGCTCGCGCCGCTTTGCACCGGCGGCGCCGTCTGCCTCGCGCCCCAGGACGCGGTCCTCGAGACCCACGCCTTCGGCGAGCTCCTCGACCGCGAGCGCGTCACGGTCTTGCAAGCGGTCCCCGCCACATGGCGCCTGCTCGTCGCGTCGGGCGTGCCGCTCCGCGCCGGACTCAAGTGCATCACCGGCGGTGAGGCCTTGCCGAGCGATCTGGCGGCCGCCCTGCTCGACCAGGACCTGCGCCTGTGGAACGGCTACGGGCCGACGGAGGCGACGATCTACGCGACCGTCGACCCCGTCGAGACGCCGGCGCCGATCACGATCGGCGCGCCGATCGAACGCACGACGGCCCGCGTGCTCGATGGCCGCCTCCAGCCCGTACCCATCGGCGTGCTCGGCGAGCTGTGGCTCGGCGGCGTCGGCCTCGCCCGCGGCTACCGCAACCGCCCAGAGCTCACGGCGGAGCGCTTCGTCGATCGCGACGCGGCCGGCGACGCGCTCCGCGAGCGCCTCTACCGCACCGGCGATCTCGCCCGCTGGCGCCCGGATGGTCGCCTCGAGTTCTGCGGGCGGCGCGATCACCAGGTGAAGCTGCGCGGCTTCCGCATCGAGCTCGGCGAGATCGAGGCGCGCCTGCGCCAGATGCCCGAGGTCCGCGAGGCGGTCGTACACCCGCAGCCTGCGGCGAGCGGGGAGCTACAGCTCGTCGCCTACCTCGTGGGCCTCGAGCCCGACCGCGGAGAGGCGGCGACGTTCGACGACATCGGCCGGCGGCTGCGGGAGACCCTCCCGGACTACATGGTCCCCGCGGCGCACGTGTGGCTCGACGCGTTGCCGCAGAACGCGAACGGCAAGGTCGACCGCAACGCGCTCCCGGTGCCCGAGGCCCGGCGCCGCGTGTCTTCGGAGCGCGCGGCGCCGGCGAGCGTACGACCTCCGCGCAACGACACGGAGGCGATCATCATCTCGGTCTTTCGGGAGCTGCTCGGCGCGCCCGTCTTCGACCGCGACGACGACTTCTTCGCGATGGGCGGCTACTCCCTGCTCGCCGCGCGCGCCGTCGCGGAGCTACGCCGGCTGACCAAGGCGCCGATCACGCTCGCGCACGTGTTCCACGCCCCGACGCCCGCGAGGCTCGCCGCGCTCTTCGAGCAGAACCTCGACCGCGACACCGCCGAGCTCGTCCCGATCCGCGAAGAAGATGGCGGAGTGAACGTCTTTTGCCTGATGGGCGTCGCGTTCTACTACCCGCTCGCGAGCGCGCTCGGTCCCGGCCACAGCGTCTACGCCGTGATGGTGCCGACGGAACGGCAGATGATAGAGGCGATCGCTCGCGGCGAGTACGTCGAGCCCCCATCGGTCGAGAGCCTCGCCGATCAGGTGCTCGTCGCGATCCGGCGAAAGCAGCACACGGGGCCGTACGCGCTCGCCGGACTGTCGTTCGGCGGCACGCTCGCGGTCGAGGTCGCGCGCCGCCTCCGCGCCCAGGGGCAGACCGTGCGCTTCGTCGCCCTCTTCGACACGCTGCGCAGCGACAGCCTGCGCGAGTCGACACGCCGCCGGCTCGCGGCCTCCGTCAAGCGCTACTCGAGCAACCCGGGGCGCGCCCTCGAACGGCTCGCCCAGCTCGCCGGCGTCCGGGAGGCGACCCGGGACGCGGTCGAGGGCGCGCCCGAGGAGCAACTGACCGGCGAGGACCTCCGCCTGCAGCGCGTCCGCGAGCGCATCTTCCTCGACGCGATGGCGGAGTGGGACCGGACGCGGCCGACCTACGGCGGCGAGCTGCTCTTGTTCCGTGCCGGCGAAGAGCACGCGTTCGACCGCTACGACTTCGACTCGGACTACGGCTGGAGCAAGGTCGCGCGCGGCGTCCGCGTCATCGAGACCCCCGGCGGGCACCTCTCGCTGCTACAAAAGCCGCACGTCGAGATCATCGCCCGCGTCCTGCGGCGCGAGCTCGGCACCGACCCGCGCGAGCCGTAGCACGCCGGCGCCGTTGGGGGCCGTGGCGGCGCAGCCAGCTATCCGTCGCGCTCGCGCTCGCGGCAGCGCGGGCACAGACCGTACAGCTCGTGCTTGTGGCGCTTCAGCACGAACCCCTCGCGCTCCGCGAGCGCCACCTGCAGGCGCTCGATCTCGTCGTCCTCGAACTCGACGATCTTCCCGCAGTCGAGGCAGATGAGGTGGTCGTGGTGCTCGTCCTCGCGCGCGACCTCGTAGCGCGACGCGCCGTCGCCGAAGTGCCGCTCGTAGGCGAGCCCCGACTCCGCGAGGAGCTTGAGCGTGCGGTAGACGGTGGCGTAGCCGACCTTGGGGTTGCGCTCACGCACGCGCTCGAGCACGTCGTCGATGGTCAGGTGACCCGTACTGCTGAAGAAGGTCTCGGTGACGAGCCGTCGCTGAGCCGTCGAGCGCAGGCCGTGCTGCGTCATGTACTCGTCGAGACGAGCGCGCAGGCGATCGAGATCCGGGGGTGTCTCCAGTGTCACGGCGGCCAGTGGCTCTTCGTAGAGCAGGGGCGCCGTCTTGTCCACGTCGACCGCGCGACGGGGCGCCCGATGCGTCGTTGCGCCGCGTCGGGCCGAGGCGTAGATTGGACCCGAATTCCACCGTTTTTCATGGAGATCCCGCCCTGCACGCAGGTCGAGCGGGGCTCTCTCGTTAGGTGAGGAGCGCTCGGCGCATGCTCGGCAACACACTCAAGAAGATCATCGGCACCAAGCATGAGCGGGAGATCAAGCGCATGCGCCCGAGGGTCGAGCGCATCAACGCGCTCGAGCCCGAGATGAAGAAGCTCTCCGATGCCGAGCTCCGAGGCAAGACCGCGGAGTTCCGACAGCAGCTTCGCAACGGCGCGAGCCTCGACGACCTCCTCGAGCCCGCGTTCGCGACGGTACGCGAGGCCGGCCAACGCGCGCTCGGCCTGCGCCACTACGACGTGCAGCTCATCGGCGGCATGGTCCTGCACGACGGGCGCATCGCCGAGATGAAGACCGGCGAGGGCAAGACGCTCGTCGCGACGCTCGCCTGCTACCTGAACGCGCTCGAGGGCAAGGGCGTGCACGTCGTGACGGTCAACGACTACCTCGCGACGCGCGACGCGGAGTGGATGGGCCGGCTCTACGGCTTCCTCGGCATGTCGACCGGCGTGGTCATCCCGGGCCGCGGCGACGCGATGAAGAAGCGCGCGTATGCGTGCGACATCACGTACGGCCAGAACAACGAGTTCGGCTTCGACTACATGCGCGACAACATGAAGTTCAGCATCTACGACTACGTACAGCGAGATCTGCACTTCGCGATCGTCGACGAGGTCGACTCCATCCTCATCGACGAGGCGCGCACGCCGCTCATCATCAGCGGCCCGGGCGAGACCGCGAGCGAGAAGTACACCCGCATCAACGCGATCATCCCGCGCCTGCGCCGCGACGAGCACTACGAGCTCGACGAGAAGGCGCGCACCTGCACCCTCACCGAGGACGGCATGGAGCTGTGCCAGCAGCTCCTCCACGACGAGGGGCTCCTCGAGGTCCGCCAGGGCTCGGCGTTCGGCAACCTCTACGACCCGATCAACCTCGAGACCCTCCACATCCTGCAGCAGTGTCTGCGCGCGCACGCGCTGTACTTCCGGGACCAGCACTACATGGTCACCGAGGAGGGCAAGGTCCTCATCATCGACGAGTTCACCGGCCGCGTGCTCCCTGGGCGCCGCTGGTCGGACGGCCTGCACCAAGCGGTCGAAGCGAAGGAGCGCGTCTCGATCGAGGACGAGAACCTCACGCTCGCGACGATCTCGTTCCAGAACCTCTTCCGGCTCTACAACAAGCTCAGCGGCATGACCGGCACCGCCGACACCGAGGCCGCCGAGTTCAAGGACATCTACGATCTCGACGTCGTCGTCATCCCGACCAACAAGCCGATCGCCCGCATCGACGACGAAGACCTCGTGTACAAGACGGAGCCGGAGAAGTTCCGCGCCGTCGCCGACGAGATCGAGGACGCGCACAAGCGCGGGCAGCCGGTGCTGGTCGGCACGACGAGCGTCGAGAAGTCGGACGCGCTCTCTCGCGTTCTCACCAAGCGCGACGTCCCGCACAACGTGCTCAACGCCAAGCAGCACGAGCGCGAGGCCTACATCGTCGCGCAGGCGGGCACGCGCGGCGCCGTCACCGTCGCCACGAACATGGCCGGCCGCGGCACCGACATCGTGCTCGGCGGCAACCCCGAGATGCTCGCGCGCTTCGAGGTCCTGCAGAACGCGGACGAGGCGCTGCTCGCGGATGAAGCGGCGCTCGAGGCCGCCGTCGCGGAGGCGACCGAGCGGCACGTCGCCCAGTGCAAGCGCGAGCAGCCGGCCATCCGCGACCTCGGCGGGCTGCACATCGTCGGCACCGAGCGGCACGAGTCCCGCCGCGTCGACAACCAGCTCCGCGGCCGCTCCGGGCGCCAGGGCGACCCGGGCTCGTCCCGCTTCTTCCTGTCGCTCGAAGACGATCTCATGCGCATCTTCGCCGGCGAGAAGGTGCAGCGCATGATGGACCGCCTCGGGATGGAGGAGAACGTCCCCATCCAGCACCGCTGGGTGACGAAGGCCGTCGAGAACGCGCAGAAGAAGGTCGAAGAGCGCAACTTCGACATCCGAAAGAACCTGCTCGAATACGACGACGTGATGAACCAGCAGCGCAAGAGCGTGTACGCGCTGCGCAAGCAGGTCCTGCGCGGGCAGTACCGCACGGAGCCGACGGACGATCAGCGCAAGAAGGGCGTCGTCCCGCCGCCGCTCGTCGCCGAGCCGAACCCTGAGGTCATCGAGCGCGTCCGGCCCATCCTCGAGAAGATGGTCAAGCTCCACGCGTTCCCGCTCCCCGAGGGCGAGCTGACGGCCGAGCAGATCGACAAGCTGCGCGCCGACGCGTTCGCCACGGAGCTGTCCACGTTGAAGTCCGTGCGCCCGAAGCCACTCGAGCGCGACCTCTACATGTGGTTCGGCTGCGTCGTGCCGCTCGAGGAGTACGCGGACCGGCCTCGAGAGGCGCTCGAGCACATCGCGCACGAGGTCGGGCTGTCGCTCACGGAGCAGCGCGAGCGGATGCTCGAGCTGACCGACGAGATCATCGGCACGATGATCGAGAGCGCGTGCCCCCCGAACAAGCACCCGGAGGACTGGGACTTCGAGGCGCTCGAGAAGGCGTACGCCGAGCAGTTCGGGGTCGAGGCCGAGTCGATCGCCGGGCTCGGCGACCTGAGCGACATCGCCCAGCACTTGTACGACCAGGCCGAGGCGGAGCTCGTGCGTAAAGAGGGGACGTTCGGCGAAGAGAGCTTCCTGCGCCTGTTCCGCAACTTCTACCTGCAGGAGATCGACCGCCAGTGGATCGACCACCTGCAGGCCATGGACCACCTGCGCGACGGCATCGGCCTGCGCGGCTACGGCCAGCTCGACCCGAAGAAGGAGTACAAGCGCGAGGGCTTCAGCATGTTCCAGCAGATGCTGGAGGGCGTGAAGTCGTCCGTCGCCCGCGCGATGTTCACCGTCGAGCGCGTCGACGAGCAGGAGATCGAGCGCATCGAGGCGCAGCGGCGCGCGCAGGCCGAAAAGCGCCAGCAGCAGTTCCGGACGCAGCACGAGGGCGCCGAGACGGCCGGAGGTGACGACGCGTCTGCGGACCCGTCCGCCAAGCTCAGCCGGAAGGCGCGGCGGGCCGCGGTCAAGCGGGGCGACCTCGCGCCGGCCGCCGTGGCTGCGGCGGTCGCCTCGGCCAAGGTCGAGACGGTCAAGCGCGAGGGGCCGAAGCTCGGACGCAACGACCCCTGCTACTGCGGCAGCGGCAAGAAGTACAAGAACTGCCACTACCGCACCGACCACCAGGGCGCGGCCGTTGGCTAGCGCGCGGGAGGCCCGAGGGGCGCAGGGCTGGCCCCCGATCGCCGGCTTTCGGCTCGCGGGCGTCGCCTGCGGCATCAAGGCGTCGGGGCGGCCCGACCTCGCCGCGATCGTCGCAGAGCGCCCCGTGCCGACGGCGGCGGTGTTCACGCGCAACCTCGTACGCGCAGCGCCCGTCGAGGTCGCCGCCGAGCGCGTGCGGCGGGGCCGCGCGCAAGCGATCCTCGTCAACAGCGGGAACGCGAACGCCTGCACCGGCGCTCAGGGCGTGCGCGACGCCGAGCGCACTACCGGCGCGCTCGCCCGAGCGCTCGGCTGCGAGGCGCGTCACGTCCTGCCGGCGTCGACCGGCGTCATCGGCCAGCCGCTCGATGTCACCGCCATCGTCTCGGGCCTGCCGCGCCTCGTCGACGCGCTCGACGAGGGCGGCGCCGCCGCGTTCGCCGACGCCATCCTCACCACCGATCGCGGACCGAAGCTCGCCTGCGCGCGCTTTCGGGTCGGCCGTCGCGACGCCACCGTGCTCGCGATCGCGAAGGGCGCAGGCATGATCCACCCGAACATGGCGACGACGCTCGGCTTCGTGCTCACGGACGCACCGGTGGGCGCCCCCGTCCTGCGCAAGGCGCTCCGCTCGGCGACCGAGCAGACCTTCAACCGCGTCTCGGTCGACGGCGACACGAGCACGAACGACACCGTGGTCGCGATGGCCTCCGGTGCGCTCGGGGGCGCGTCGATCTCGGCGGACAGCGCGAGCGCGCGGCGCCTCGAGGGCGCGCTCACGGAGGCGCTCTCGGCCGTGGCCCTGATGATCGTCGCGGACGGCGAGGGGGCCGAGCACCTGGTGCGCATCGAGGTCGCGCGCGCCCCGAACGACCCGGGCGCGCTGCGGGTGGCGCGCGCCATCGCGACCTCGCTGCTCGTCAAGACGGCGCTGCACGGCTGCGACCCGAACTGGGGCCGCATCGTCGCCGCGGCGGGCCGCGCCGGGGTGCGCTTCGACCCGTCGAAGGTGCGGGTCCGGATCGGCGACGTGACGGTGTTCGCGCGGGGGCTCCCCGTGCGCGACGACGCCGTCGAGCGCGAGGCGGCCGCGGTGATGAAGCGCGCGGAGTACACCGTGCGCGTCGATCTCGGCGCCGGTACGGCCGCCGCGCACTACACCACCTGCGACATCGGCCACGAGTACGTGCGCATCAACGCGGACTACCGGTCGTGAGGCGCGCGCTCGGATACGCGGTCCTGCTCGCCGCCGCCTCGTCGCTCACGGTGAGCGCGCCGGCCGCGGCCGCCCCGCCTTCGCCCGGGGCGCACGAGCGCTCGTCGACTACGAGCGGTCGCGCGAGCGGAGCGAAGCCTTCGGGCGACGCAGCCTCGTCCCCCTCGACCGGGGGGCGGCCCCGCTGCGCCCTCGACGACGGCCTCGCCGCGGCCGCAGCCTCGCTCCTGCTGAGCGGGACGCAGCCGAGCCCCGGATCGCTCGCCAAGGCCCTGCACGACGCGGGCTCGGACCTCTTCTCAGTACACTCGCTCCTCGTCACCGACCCGGGCGCGGCGCAGCGCACCGCGAAGTGGCTCGCCGAGCTCGACAAAGGCGCGGACGCGCCCCTCGTCTGCGGGCAGGCCGAAGCCGGCGACCAGCGCCTCATCCTCGCGGCCGTGCGCGGGGGCTCGCTGACGCCCGTCGAGGGCGACCCGTCACGGCTGCGCGTCGGGCTGGCGCCGGGGTTCGGGCAGCCGTACGTCGTCGCGCGAGGCGCAGACGGCGCGAGCGTCCGCCTCGCCGTCACACCGGCTGCGCTCACGGCGGGCATCGTCATCCCGGGCAGCGTCGAACGACCGGCGCTCGTCCAGCTCGTGGCGACCGGCCCGTCCGGCCCGCGACCGCTCGCCGAGCGGCAGATCGGCGGCAAGGCGGCCACCGGCTGGTCCTCGTTCGCGCAGAGCAAGGCGATCGGCCCGTCCGGCATCCCCCAGCGCGTCGCGGCGCTCCGCGCGGCGAGCGACGTCCCCGCGCTGCGGCCGAACCGCCTGCTCGCGACCGTCGCTCGGGAGCACGCGGTCGAGGTGTGCCAGACGGGCAAGGTCTCGCACCTGTCCGCCGACGGCAGCGACCCGTCGATGCGCCTGCGCGACCACGGGATCGCCGCGCGCGTGGTGGGCGAGACCGTCGCCCGCTCGACGACCATCGAGGGGGCGTTCGACGCGATGGTCGACAGCCCGAGCCACCGCATGGCCCTCGTCGACAAGCGCTTCACGGACTTCGGGGTGGGCGTCGCCGAAGACCCCGCCGGCCGGCGCTGCGTCGTGGTCATGCTCGCCGCGTGGCCGCACGCCATCCCAACGAAGGTCGGCGACCTCACCGCCGGTCACTGACACGCGCCGGCGCAGCGACCGCCGGCGTCGTGGCCGGAATCGGACGGCCAGTAGAGCCACCTAGAGGATTTGAACCTCCGACCTGCGGTTTACGAAACCGCTGCTCTACCCCTGAGCTAAGGTGGCGTTCGCCTGAGGCGGCCGGGGTCGTAGCGTAGGGCCCCGAGCGTGTCAACCGTCAGCACCGCCGGCAGACGCTCGGAGCGCGGGCGTCGGGCACGGCATCGACGACGGGCGCGGGAGCAGGATCGGCTGCGGGGTCGGGCGCGGGCGCGGGCGCGGGCGCGGGAGCAGGCTCGGGGTCGGGCGCGATCTCTGCGGGACCGTGGGTGCCTCCTTTTCGGGCCCCATTGAGGATGCCGTCGTGCTCGGGTGCGTCAAGGCCGCAGCCGCGCCTGCGCCGCGGTCGCGGGCTTCGCCCGCGAGCCTTGACCCACCCTGCGCGCGACGCCGGTGGGGGCCTTCTCGAAAAGGAGGCTTCGATGACCACGTACGAACTGACCGTAGACATGGTGCGCGCGATGCGGCCGGTGCTCGAGCGCATCGCTCGGCAGGATCCCGATCTTGCGCGACAGCTTCGACGCGCGGCGGCGAGCGTGCCGCTCAACGTGGCGGAGGGGCTGCCGTCGCGCGGACGCAACCGCGGGGCGCACCTGCAGCGCGCGCTCGGCTCGGCGCGCGAGTGTGTCGCGTGCCTCGACGTCGCGGGCGCGCTCGGCTACGCGAGCGAGACCCTGGTCGCAGACGCGCGGGCGCGCGTCGACCGGTGCTGCGCGGCGCTGTGGTGCCTCGTGCATCGACCGCGATGGTAGCGGCAACCAAGCCGGCGGCTCGGGTGACGCCGCGTCGCCGGCTGCGGCGTGCGGGCACGGGATCGGGCACAGGCGCGGGATCGGGTTCAAGATCGGGTTCCCGCGCTGCCGAGGTACTCACGGTACGCCGCCGTTGGGTTCAGTCTTGCCCCCGCAAGAGTGCAACCAACGGCGTCCGACCACGACGCCAACGCCGACACGTGAGGCGCCGCCCCGGCGCCGAACCCCGCGGGGTGGGAGCCAAAGTTTGCTTCGCCGCGACTCAGGCGCGGCGAAGTGAAGTTTGGGAGGGGGCGCGTGCCCCCTCCCCGAGCGAAGCGAGGGCATTAACCAACCGAGGTACTTGGGGTACGCCGCCGTTGGGTTCAGTCTTGCCCCCGCAAGAGTGCAACCAACGGCGTCCGACCACGACGCCAACGCCAACGCCGATACAGGGGTAGTGACGGTGGTCGCCGCGGGGCTGGGCTTCGTAGTACAACCGGCCCGATGCAAACCCTCCCCCCGCCGGCGCTGCCGGACTGGTTGAGCGCCCAGCTTCCGTTCGAGCGGTACTGCGTACGGGTCGGGCCGCATTGGATGCACCTCATGGAGGCGGGCGAAGGCCGCCCCGTGCTCATGCTGCACGGCAACCCGACCTGGGGTTATCTGTACCGCAAGGTCGCGGCGGCGTTGCGCGGGGAGCCGCTGCGACTCGTGATGCCGGACCTCATCGGGCTTGGACTGAGCGACAAGCCGCACGACCTCGGGGTGCACCAGCTCGCGGCGCACTCGCAGTGGATCGGCACGCTCATCGACCACCTCGATCTCGACGGCGCCATCTTCGTCGGCCAGGACTGGGGCGGCCCCATCGGGCTGCACGCCTTCTCGCAGCGACGGGAACGTCTCGCCGGGATGGTCGTACTCAACACGGTCGTGGGGCCGCCGCGGCCAGGCTTCCGACCGACGGCGTTCCATCGCTTCGGGCGCCTGCCCGTCGTGTCGGACCTCGCGTTTCGCGTCGTCGGGTTCCCGCAGATCGCGCTCGATCGCGCCCAAGGCGACCGCGAGAGCATCCGCGGTGAGGTCGCTCGCGCGTACCGCTACCCGCTGCGTCGCATCAGCGACCGGGTCGCGCCGCTGGCCCTCACGCGGATGGTCCCAGACGGCCCGACGCACCCGAGCATCCCGGCGCTCGAGGAGTGCGCGGCGCTCGCCGGGAGCTTCGAGGGTCCGGTGCGCATGGTCTGGGGCAAGCGCGATCCGGTGCTCGGCCGGGCACTCAAGCGGACGCGCTCGCTGCTCGGCGACCCGCCGGTCGTCGAGACGGACGCCGGACACTTCCTGCAGGAGGAAGTCCCCGAGGTCATCGCCGACGCCATCCGCGAGGTCGCCGCGGACCTGCACTGAGCGCCACAGCCCAAACCAGGCCCGAGAGCGCACACCGCGACCCAGGCAACGAGCACGAGCGCCGGTGCGGGGTCGGGCTCGGGTTCGGGCACGCAATCGAGAGCGGGGTCGGGAGCGGGAGCGGGAGCGGGAGCGGGGTCGAGATCGATTCGTGGGAAGCAACTCCTCAGGCCGGCTACGGCCCACTACATGATGTGGTCGACGACGGTCGGTGGCCACGATATGTTGTGGTGCCTCCCGTCGACATCGAGTTGCTTCCCACGAATCGAGATCGAGGTCGGGATCGGGCGCGGGTTCGGGCACGCGATCGAGATCGGGGTCGGGAGCGGGAGCGGGAGCGGGAGCGGGGTCGAGATCGAGGTCGGGATCGGGATCGGGACCGGGCACGGTCACGGGCACGGACTCGGACTCGGTCACGGACTCGGACTCGGACTCGGGACCGGGATCGGAGTCGGGATCGGGCACGGGTTCGGGATCGGGCACCGGTTCGAGGTAGGGATCGGGTTCCCGCGCTGCCGAGGTACTTAGGGTACGCCGCCGTTGGGTTCAGTCTTGCCCCCGCAAGAGTGCAACCAACGGCGTCCGACCACGACGCCAACGCCGATACGTGAGGCTCCGCTTCGGTGCCGAACCTCGCGGGGTGGGTGCCAAGGGCGGATTCGCCGCGCGCTGCGCGCGGTGAATTTGCGCTTGGGAGGGGGCGCGTGCCCCCTCCCCGAGCGACAGCGAGGGCATCAACAACCACTCTGCGTGCGTCGCAGGGAGGGACCGAGGACGTAAGCCGCTCAATGGGCCGCTCAGGGCCCGAATGCGCGCGCCGTCACCTCGCAAGCGATGCGAGCTTCGGGCTCTGAGTGGTCCAGTGAGCGAGCGCGCCCACAGGGCCCGACTGAGGCGCACTCTGCGTGCGTCGCAGGGAGGGACCGAGGACGTAAGCCGCTCAATGGGCCGCTCAGGGCCCGAATGCGTTACCGTGGGTCGAGGCGATCGCGCAGCCAATCACCAGTCAGATTGAAGCCGAAGACCGTCGCGGCGATGGCCGCGCCCGCGACCAGGGCGACGTGCGGAAAGCGCAGCAGCACGGCGGTTCCCTGGTCGAGCAGCGCGCCCCACGAGACCGACTTGCCCGGGCCGAGCCCGAGGAACGACAGCGTCGCCTCCGCGAGCACCACCGCGCCGAAGCCTGCCGTCGCCTGCACGACGATCGGCGCGGCGAGGTTCGGGAGGATGTGGCGGATCACCGTGCGACTCGGGCGGAAACCGAGCGCGCGCGTGGCGTCGATGAAGTCACGCTCGCGCAGGGTGAGCGTCTGAGCGCGGGCGATGCGCGCGTAGAGCACCCAGCCGTTTGCGGCGAGCGCGAGGATGACGTGCTCGACGCCGGGCTCCGCGACGAGCGCGAGGATGGCGATGTTGAGCACGATGGCCGGGAACGCCTGCACCAGATCGGCGAAGCCTGTCACCAGGTGGTCGGTGAGCCCGCCCGCATACCCGGCGAGCGCGCCGAGGCTGACGCCGATCGCGAGCGAGATGCCGACGACCGAGACCCCGACCACCGCGGCGAGGCGCGCGCCGTACAGGACCGCGCTCAAGAGATCGATGCCGTTGTCGCCGGTGCCGAGCAGGTGCCGGAGCGACGGCGCGGCGTACTCGTGCGCGAGGTCGATCGCGCGCGGGTCGTAGGGCGCGACCACGGGACCGAGGAGCGCCAGGACGAAGAACGCGACGACGAGCGCGAGGCCGACCGGAGAGGCCGACAGCCAGCCGTACAGGCGCGCGGCGCGGGCGCGGAGCACGGCCGCGCTCGCCGACCGTTGCCCCGGCAGGTCGAGATCGGCGGGGGGCGCGTCGGGTTCGCGCCGCGTCACGACAGCCGCACCCGCGGATCGATCACGCCGTACGCGAGGTCGACCCCGAGGTTCACCGCGACGTAGAGAACGGCCACCACGAGCACGCAGCCCTGCACGACGGGGATGTCGCGGGCGAAGAACGCGTCGAGAAAGAGCGTGCCGAGCCCGCGCCGCTCGAAGATCTTCTCCGTGATGACCGCGCCGGACAGGAGCGCGCCGAGCTGGGCGGCGCCGACCGTCATGACCGGCAGCATCGCGTTGCGCAGCGCGTGCCCGACGACGAGGCGCACGCGGCCGATGCCTCGGGCGCGGGCGGCCAGCACGTACTGCTCGTCGAGCACCTCGATCATCGCGGCGCGCGTCTGTCGGGTCAGGATCGCCGCGAGGGCCGTCCCGAGCGTGACGGCGGGCAAGACGAGCGCAGCGGCGCCGGCCCGTGCGTCGCCGGGGAAGGGAAACCACCGCAGCTCGACCGCGAAGCCGAGGATCAAGAGCGGGCCCAGCCAGATGTTCGGGATGGCGAGCCCGGCGATGGCCACCGTCGAGGCGGCGCGATCCCACCCCGTGCCTTTTCGCACGGCCGCGAGGGCGCCGAGCGGCACGGCGAGCGCCCACGCGAGCAGCAGCGCGGCGAGCGCGAGCTCGACGGTGTCCGGGAAGACCGCCTCGATCCGCGACGCGACCGTCTCGTCCGGGCGGCGGAACGAGTGGCCGAGCGTGCCCGACGCGACGTCGCCGACGAAGCTCTCGAGCTGCACCGGGAGCGGCGCGTCGAGCTTCAGGCTCTTTCGGAGCGCGGCGCGGTCCTCGGGCGAGGCCTGATCGCCGAGGATCGCGTCGACGGGATCTCCTGGCACGAGGCGCACGAGCAGGAAGACCAGCACGACCACGCCGACGACCGTGAGCGCCGCACGCACGACGCGCTCGGCGATGTAGCGAAGGAGCCCCGCGGACATCGGGGCAGAGCATAGTACGCGCGCGCCGCTCCGCCCGCGTTCGCGCCCGCGCGCGCTGCGCTACTTCTCGCTCGTGACGACCGCGGCGCAGAAGCCCTTGTCGTCGCGGCGCTCGATGTCGGTGATACGCGCGAGGACCGGCGCGTCGGTGGGGTCGAGGATGGTCTCGCCGTCGTAGACCACCGTCCCGGACGGTCCCTGGTGCACGCAGCGGTAGCCGGCCTTCTGCCGGCAGTCGCCGTCCTTACGGCAGTCCTCCATGCACCAGGTCGCCGAGGTCCGCGCGGGCATGAAGCGCCACTCCACGCAGAGCGCTCCGTCAGGGCACGAGTCCGGATCGCAACCGGCGATGGTGCAGTAGCCGCCCGGCTGCGCGACGTCGCACACCCGCTCGCCGTCGACGGAGCAGTCCGCCGAGTTGCTGCACGAGTCGCCGATCTTCGGCGCGCACCCCGCCGCGAGCGCGGAGGCGCCGACGCAGAGCGCAGCGACGATGCCAAGCTTCATGCGGCGCGAGCATAGGAGACGCCGCGACGCCGTGCCAGCGCGACCCGCTGCCCACTCGCGCAGCGGCGAGACGCGGCGCTCTCAGTCGCTCGGGGCGAGCAGCTTCGGACCCACCGTCATCGGCAGATCGAGCTTCCAGGGCGCCTCGCGGTGGGCGAGGTAGTGGTAGACGGCGTAGTGGCTGACGACGTGGCGGACGTAGTTTCGCGTCTCGCGAAAGGGGATGCGCTCGACGAACACGTCGAGCGGCGTCGCGCCCTCGCGCTCGAGCCAGCCGCGCACGCGCCCGCTGCCCGCGTTGTAGGCCGCGACCGTGAGCGGGATCGCCCCACCATGTCGCGCGAGCACGGCGGCCATCTCGACCACGCCGAGGCGGATGTTCCACGCGGGGTCGTAGAGCCGCTCGCGCTTGAAGGGCACGCCGAGCGTGTGAGCGGCGGCGCGGGCCGTGCGCGGCATGAGCTGGAGCACGCCGACGGCGCCCGCCGGAGAGACCGCGATCGGGTTGAAGCTGCTCTCCTGGCGCATCGTCGCGTACACGTAACCGGGCGGGACGGCGGTCGACGCCGTCGCCTCGAGGACGGCGTGCCGGTACGGCCGAGGGTACGCCGCGGCCCAGATCCACCCGGTCGACGGGTCGTCCGGCCCGGTCGTCACCCCTCGGAGCTTCGCCCGCGCGAGGCGGTAGGGGCGCGTCACCTCGTCGATGCGGCGGTACGTCGCGACGAGGAGCTGATCACCGCGGCCTCGCGGCGCGGCGTCCCGGATCGCCGCTTCGTGCTCCTGGAGCGCGGCGACCGCGTCTTCGTGCAGGCCGAGTGAGTCGAAGAACACCACGGCCGGCGGCAGAGGCGGGGTGGGCAGCGGTGGCGGCGCCTGCGCGTCGTCCGCGGGCGGAAAGGGCGCCGGGGGCGTCATGTGCATCGTCTCGAGCCGGCGCGCCGCGAGCAGCGAATACCAGTGCAGCGGCGCCTGCGCGATCGTCTCGCGGTAGGCCCGCGCCGCCGCCTGGCGCCGGCCGCGCGCCTCGGCCGCCCTCCCCTGCCAGTAGGTGCCGCGCGTCTCGACGGTCAGCGTGTCTCCGTCGAGCGCCGCGTAGCGCGCGAAGCGCTTCTCCGCCTCGGCGTAGCGCCGCGTCTCGAACGCACGGAACGCGAGCTGCCAGGCGATCTCCTCGCGCATCGTCGGATCGTCGCGCGTGCTCCGGCGCCGCAGGAGCACCTCCATCGCGCGCTCGCCCCGGCGCGCGAGCTTCGCGTGTCCCCCCCGCTCGCCCATCCGCAGCTCGAGCCAGGCGGCGAGGTACGCGGCGTCGTCGCGGTGCTCGGAGCGGGGAAAGCGCCGCACGTATCGGCGGAGCGCCGCGAGCGCGCCCTCGTTGTCGTTCGACCGGGCGAGCGCGCGCGCCGCGTAGTAGGCGTCGCTCGCCGCGGTCTCCTTGTCGGCGGGTCTCGCCTTCAGCGCGAGCAGGGACGCCTGGTGCAGCACGGTCGCGGCCTCGCCGTAGCGGCTCCGGGTGCGATAGAGCGCCATCCCGCGCAGGTGCAGCAGGTGCGCGCGGGCCGTCCGATCGTCCGGAAGCTCGACCGCCTTCAGATCCTCGACCGCCGCGCTGTAGCGCCGCAGCCGTGAGAACCGATCCGCGCGGGCGAGGTGCTGCGCGTCGGTGAAGGCCACCGGGTGTCCGGTGAGCTTTTCGTACGCCTCACGCGCGAGGTTCTCGTCGGGGTGCCCAGCCCGCGCGATCAGCGCGTCGACGAACGCCGCCTCGGCGCCCGCTCGGTCGCCCGTCGCCGCGAGCGCCTCCCCGAGCCGAAGCCGGAGCATGAAGCCGTCGACAGGGCCGGCGTTCTGCTTGATCGCCGCGCGCAGCTCGGGGATCGCCGCCGCGTAGTCACCGAGCGCGACGGCACATCGCGCCGCGAGCGCCCGCATCTGCGCAGGCTGGTCGCCCGTCCCCTCGCCGAGCGCCAGCAGAAGAGGCCGCGCCTCGGCGCAGCGGCCGAGCTCGAAGAGCAGCCGCGCCCTGCGCCGCCGATCGCCGAGCGCGACGGGCTCGGGCAGCCCCTCGATCGGTGGCGTCAGCGCGGCGAGCGCGCCCGCCTGGTCGCCCGTTCGCTCGAGGAGGCGGGCGCGCAGGTAGCGCGCGCGAGGGAGCGACTGGACGGGGTCCGGCAGCTTCGCGAGCGCCGCGAGCGCCTCGTCGTCCGAGTGGACGCGCACGAGCTTGGCGATCGCGGCGAGCGGATCGTCTCGGTCGATCTGAGGCGGTGGCGCCGTCTCGGGCGCGGACGCGGCCTCTCGCGCGGTGTCTTCCGCGACGGGCTCAGTCGGCGCCGCGCGCGCGCAGAGCGCGACCAGCGCGACCACCGAGGCGACCGATAGCGAGGCGAGGACGACGCGGCATCTGACCATGGGCCTTACGGTAGTGCGTTGGCGCCGCCCTGCGAGCCGAGGGCCGGCCCGACGCGCGCCGCGCTCCGAGGGCACCCGTTCGCGAGCGGCCGCAACGCGCGTCAAGCGCAGGCGAGCTGCTCGACCAGCCAGT
>JAGQJE010000168.1 GCA_020430775.1 Myxococcales bacterium | reverse complement strand
GCGGCGTCGAGCTGGGCGCCGGCCTGGTCGAGGCCGACCGGCGCGCGCGGGTGGGGCCTGCGACGTACGGCCTGCGCTGCGGTGCCGGGACCGACGGGCTCGCCGACGCCCGGCGGGAACTCGGGGGCGGGGGACCCGGACGACGCGGCCCCGGGGGTGTCCTGCGCGCGGGCCGCGGGCGCCAGCGCAACCACGACGCCGGCGGCGATCGCGACCACCGCGACGACCGCTCGCGCCCTGCGTCCGCGTCGCGAGGTTCCCTCGGAGGGTCGCCGCGGCCCGGGAGGTCTACTCTCGGAGGCTCGCGGCGGCCCCGGAGATCTACCCTCGGAGGCTCGCGGCGCGGCGGCGCGCGCGGACGGCGGACGGTTGCGCCCGTCGCGATGACCGGCAGCCACCGTGGGGGCGCGGCGCCCCGAAGACCGTCGCCGGCTGCGGGCAAGCACGCCTCGTTGTACCCGCTCAGCGTGACGAACGTCCATAACGGGCTTGGACTCGCGGCGAGCGAACGTCTGGGGGAGCCGCTCCGGCAGCGTCAGCGCGTCGCGACGTACAACGTGACCTCGCCGGAAGGCGGGATCATCACCTCGCGAGGCGCGGGCGGAGCGCCCTGCCGAGGGACGAACCGGGCGACGTACCGTCCGCCGGGCACTCCCTCCATCCGGCACTCGCCGGCCTGGGTGGTGCAGCCATGCGCCTCGCCCCCGGCCTTCGGCTCGAGGACGACTCGGCCGTCGGCCGGCGCGCCGTCAGGCGTTCGGACCTTCACGGTCACGACCGCCTGGGCCGCGGCCCCTCGTGACGGCGCCATCAGCGCGCACGCGGCCAGGATGGCGAGCGCCACCGAGCCTGCCGACAGGCAGCGCGTACGGGTCACCACTGTACGTCCTCCCTCCGGACGGCCGCCGGCCCGCGGTGCTGCGGAGTCGAGCCGGCCTCCGTGGCGAGGATACACGCGCGGGGCGCCTCGCCGCGAGTCACGAGACGTGCGAGCGCCCCGTGGT
The DNA here is from genome assembly GCA_020430775.1 of Myxococcales bacterium. Lineage (GTDB taxonomy): Bacteria > Myxococcota_A > Polyangia > Polyangiales > Houyiibacteriaceae > JAGQJE01. The sequence goes on along the minus strand of JAGQJE010000168.1, from coordinate 9,290 downwards.
GTCGACCCGATCGTCGCGATCCTCTTCGACGTCCGCTTCCAAGGCGGCTCGGTCGCCCGTCGCGTCCGGCGCGGTCGAGCCCCGGATCGCCACGGGCCCCGAGTCGCTCAGGCGCTCGACGTGGGCGGCCAGCGAATCGGTGCGCGAGCCCTCCGCGTCGTCCCAGAACGCCTCCGAGAGCGACTCGGACGAAGGAGGGCGGCTCCCCACCGGGACGGAGCCCGACCGGCGGTCGGCGGCCGGCGTGGACGAGGTGTGCGGAGCCGGCCCGACGGGGTCGCCAGGCCGCGGCGCGCGCGTCACGATCAGCGCCGGGGCGAGGTCGGGGCGCGGCGGATGAGCGGGGATGGGCAGCGGCACGCCATGCGCGAAGCGCCCGATGGACGCCGTCGGCGCGGCCTTGGGCTCCGCGCGCGGATACCATGAAGGTGGCAGGACGGACCGCGACAGCACCCCCGGGGGCACGCTGTCGAGCCCGAATCGCCCGGGAGGCGGGGGCGTGCGCGGCCCGCTCTGCTCGACGGCCGCCGCGGGCGTCGAAGCGGCGGCCGCAGGCACCGACTCCACCGTCACCCGCTCGGACGGGGGCACGACGGGCTCCTGCTCGGTGGTGATGCGATCGGACACGGCGCGGGCGGGCACCGACTCGACGGTCACGCGCTCGGACCTCGGCGTGCCCGGCTCGGCTTCCGCCGTCACGCGCTCGGACATGGCCCCCGCGGGTACCGACTCGACGAACGCCGCGTCTGCTTCGAGCACCCCGGGCTCAGACGTACGCGCCGGCCCGGGGTCCGACGCCGCCGGCGCGGGCGCCGACTCGACCACCGTCACCGGCTCCGACGCCGCCGGCGCTGGCTCGGACTCGAGCGCCGTCACCGGCACCGACGCCGCCGGCGCAGGCTCAGAGGCGTCCGCCGGCGCCGAGCTCGAGTACCAGCGTTGCCCGTCTGCGCGCTCGACGCTCAGTCGCTCCGCCGGCTGCGACGGCGTGGCGTCGCCCTGCGCGTCGCTGCGTGCGAGCAGCAGGCGCTCGTAGACGACCTCCGAGCCCGCGTCCAGCTCGAGCGAGTCGATGACGATGTCGAAGCGCGTCTGCGCGGCGCGGTCGACGCCGCCGTCGACCGCGGCGACCACGCGCCCGCGACCGGCCATCACCGGGCTGCCGTCGAGGAGCAGAACCGCAAAGTCGAGCGTCGCGTTGCTCTCGACGCCCTCGGGACCGTAGAGGATCAAGCGGCCATCACCGACACGCTCGATGAGGCCGGCTGCGAGCTCGGCCACGTCGGCGAAGCAGGTCGCCACGGTGAGCGAGGGGTTCATCGCGGCTCCGCCTGGGACGAGTCGAAGGGGACGGTCTTCACCTGGTCATCGGTCGCGAGGAGTGATTCGACCCGACGCTCGGCCTCATCGAGGCGGCGCGCGCCGTCACGCGAGAGCCGAACGCCCTGCTCGAAGAGCACGAGAGACTCCTCGAGCGCGAGATCGCCGTGCTCGAGGCGCTCCACCACCTGCTCGAGTCGCTCGAGCACCTGCTCGAACGACACCTCGGCGCCGCCGTCGGCGCCGGCGGCCTGCGCGGCTTCATTGGCTTTCCTGGCCATGCATCGCTCCACGTCGGGAAGAACTTTGCCGTCGTCACGGACTTTTTACCATCCTGCACCCCAAAGCAGGCGACCGCAAACGCGCGCCGATGGGCCTTTGATTCCGCTCCGAAGTCCGGAATAATCCCCGGAGCTTCCATGTCGGCCCATTCTTCCCCCCGCCCTCCCCCGTCCGTCGTCACCCCCGGCAACCACGACGGGGTCCACCTCGGTCACCGCGCTCTCATCGACGCGACGCGAGCGCGCGCGGACGCGAAGGGTTGGCGTGCGCTCGGCATGTGCTTCGACCCCCACCCGACCTCCGTGCTCGCCGCCGAGCGCGCCCCGACGCTGCTGACGCGGATCCCCCGCCGCGTCGAGCTCATGAAGGGCGCCGGCTGCGACGAGGTCGCCGTGCTGCCCTTTGACGAGGAGTTCGCTCGGACGCCTCCCGAGGTCTTCGTCGAGCGGGTGCTGGTCGAGGTCTGCAACGCCCGAGGCGTCGTCGTCGGTCCCGATTTCCACTTCGGCCACCGGCGCGCCGGCAACATCGACACCCTGCGCAAGCTCGGCGAGCGGTACGACTTCGACGTCGAGGTCGTCCAGCCCGTGATCTACGACGGCGAGCCGGTCTCCTCGACGCGCATCCGCCGCGTGTTGCGCGAAGACGGTGACGTGGCGCTCGCGAGCCGGATGCTGACCCGCGTCCCGGAGGGGCGTGGCCGCGTCGTCGTCGGCGACCGCCGCGGGCGCCAGATCGGGTTCCCGACGGCCAACCTCGACTGCGGCCCGACCCAGCTGCCGGCGGACGGCGTGTATGCGGTGGTCGCGCGCGATCTGAGCGAGCCCGCCGGCGGCCGCCTCGCGGGCGTCGCCAACCTCGGCGACCGGCCGACCTTCGAGGCCGGGCGTTCGGTCGAGGTGTACCTCTTCGACTTCGACGGCGATCTTTACGGCCACGACCTACGGGTCGGCTTCGTCGAGCGCATCCGCGGAGAGGTCCGCTTCGACGGTCTCGACGCGCTGGTCGCGCAGATCGGCCGAGACGTCGAGCGCGGCCGGCATGCCGTGGCGGAGGTCGACAAGACGCTCCTGCGGTGGATCTGATGGCACCCGGCGCGAGCGACGGTGACCCGAGCGAGGCGCGTGGCCGAGGGCGCCCGCCCCGGCCGAGCGAGGCGCGGGGCACCCTCCGCGGCAGGCCGCGCTTGCGCGCCATCGGCGAAGCCGCGGCGGTCGTCGCGGAGCGCACGGGGGCCCGAGCGCAGCGCTGGATCGCGCGCCTCAGCGAGGCCGTCCTGCGCCGCGTGCAGCCCTCGCCGCCGCCGGAGGAGCGCGAACCGCCGCCGAGCGAGCCCCGCGCTCCAGCGGCGCGCGCCGAGCGTCCGGCGGAGCCTGGTCGGGCGCGGACGCGCGAGGTCGACGCGTTTGCCATCGAGCGTGCGGCGGTCGCGCAGCGCATCCGCGAGGGGCTCCGCGCGCAGGAGGCCGCCGGCGGTCTGCCGCACGACGACGCCCTCGATGACGCCGACGGCGGCCGCTCGAGCAGCCGCGCCGAGGAGCCGCTCCCGACGAGGACGATGGCGCGGGTGCTCGGCGAGCAGGGCCACTACGCGCGCGCGGCGAGGATCTACCGCGCGCTCATCCGGGCCGACCCGGACGACGCGTCGCTCCGCGCCGAGCTCGAGGCGTTGCGCAGCGCTCAGCGGACCCCGCGCCGCTGACGGGCGTCCACCAGCCCGGACGGCGCACAAGAAACGCCGCAACGCCACCCGGCTCCGTGGCGATAACCAACCATGTCGTCCCCTCCGAGGACTGTCGCGCGGCCGGTGACCTTCGCCCGCGCGTGCGCGCGGCTCTTATGTGTCCTGCTCGCGGTCGCCGGCGCGCTCCCGATTGTTGGCTGCGCCTCGGGCTCGCAGGCCCGGGCACGCGCGCAGCGGTTCCTGCCGACGCTCCGAGCCCGGGTCCGCGTGGAGCGGTCGGCGGCGGTCGCGCCGGCCAGACGGCTCGACATCTCCCGCGCGTTCGATCTGACCCTCCAGTGGCCGACCGGCGACACGGTGCACGCGCCCGCCGCGACGCGCGCGCGCCCGTCGCCCCGGCGGCAGGGCGCCGCCGTGTGGCCCGCCTCCTTCGCAGACTACGACGCACGCGGGAGCGCCGCGTGCCACATCGCGCGGCTCTGCGCCCTCGAGCGGCGGGCGCGGCTCGCGGCGTGGCATGCGCTCTCGTCGCTCGCTCGGCACGCGCACGGCGGGGGGCGCTGAGATGCGTCGCGTCCCTCGTTCCCTCGGCTCCCGCGGGCCCGGCACCCGCGCTCGGCTCGAGCGTACGCTGGTCGTCGTGGTCGTCGCCGTCGTCGCGATCGCCGCGCTCGGCTCGGGCGTGCGCGCGCAGGCCCAGGCGGCCGCAGCCGTCGCGCAGCGGGGCGACTTCGCCGCGGTCGCGCGCGCGCTCGACGCCTCCGAGCCGCCCGTCCGGGTCCTCGTCGTCGCGGCGCTCGAGGCGAGCGGTCTCGACCTCGAGGGCGTCGACGCGTCGAGGCGGCGGGCGCGCCACGCCGCCTGGCTGCCGGTCGTCCGGCTGCGCGCCCGCCGGGTCCGCGGCCAGGGTGCGTCGGCGCAGCAGAGCGCGACCTCCGATCGGACGAGCCTGTCGGCGGACTACGACGACGTCCTCGAGGCGACCGTGACCCTGCGGCTCGATCGCCTCGTCTACGGGCCGGACGAGGTCGCCTGGGCCCGCGCGCGGGACGCGGTGATCGAGCGGCGGCGCGCGTTGGTGCGGCAGGTGATCGCGCTCTACTACGAGCGCCGCCGGCTTCAGCTCACCCGCGACCTCGGCCACGCGCTGTCCATCGCGGACGGCACCCGCCTGCTCGAGATCGAGGCGCTGCTCGACGCGCTCACCGACGGCGAGCTCGGCGCCTGGCTTCGCCGCAGGCGCGCGCCCGCTCCCGGCGCGCCGACCTCCCCGGCGCGCCCGAGCGCAGGCCGTTGAAGCGAGGCTTCGGCTGCGGTCTCGAGCGCGGCGCCCCGGGACCGCTCGCGCTGGCGGCCGCGCCTCGACCGGCTCGCTACAAGAACCGGTGCACGCGGACGTCGCCTGCGCGCGTGAGCGGCGCCTTCAGCAGCGCCTGTATCACGAACGCGCCGCAGAACGCCGCGAGCAGGGGACCGACCACCGGCGCCGTGCGTTCCGGATCGCCGACGAGGAGCCAGAGATACACGAGCGCCGGCTCGACGAGGGCGAACGCGAGCACGCGGCCCCACGCCTGCCGCGCGACCGGACGGACGGCGACGCCGGTGACGAGCAGCGCGAGGGACTTCGCCGCGAAGAGCGCGAGGCCCCACGCCGGAGCGGCCGGCGGCGCGAGCGGCCCGCCAAGGAAGAGCACGGCGCCGAGGGCCGCCACCGCGGCGAACTCGAGCTGCAGGCCGAGCGCGACGGCGCCCCTCGCGCCTCGGAGGCGATCGGTCGCGGCGAACGCGGCGAGCAGATATGAGCCGAACACAGCGAGCCCGATCGGGTCGCGCAGAGCCAACCACTCCCACGGCGAGCCGCCCTGGGCGCCGAGGGCACCGGCGAGGTCCGCGGCGCCGCAGAGCAGCCCGGCGGCGCCGACGGTCAACGCGAGCGGAGCCGCGCCGCGGGCCCAGTCGCGGATCGCGCGCCCCCCGCCCACCCGCACGCTCAGCGTGAGGTCGAGCGTGGCGACCGCGAAGACCAGCGCAGCGAGCCCTGGGAGGGAGCGGCCGGCGAGGTCGGCGGCTCGACCGTGCAGGGCCAGCCAGCCGAAGCCCGAGAGCGTCGCGGCGAACGCGACGACCCAACCCGCGGTCGCGCGCAGCCGCCGAACGGACGCCCCGACGCGGGCCGGCGCCGGCGCGGCGGTACCGACGAACACGCCGGACACCCCGTCGCTCGGGGCGAGCCCGATCGTGCGGGAGACGCGCGCGACGACGCGCCGGAACCGGCGCGCGTCGAGCTGCAGCGTCGCGAGCGGGCTGAACCACAGCAGCAGCAGCCAGACGAACGCGAGCGTCCCCGCGAGGAGCAGCGGCGACAGCGGTGCGCCGAACGCGAACGTGCCCAGCCCGAGCTCGATCGGCGTCGCGGAGCCGTCGCGTCCCCGGGCGATCGCGACCTTCGCGCGGTCGCTGCCCTCAGGCACGCGGAAGTCCGAGATCGTGTCGAGCAGAACGCCGTCGAGCGTGACGATGCGATCGCCCGGACGGACGCCCGCCGCTGCCGCGGTGCTGTGCGGGGCGACCGTCTCGACCTCGAGCCCGGCGAGCCCCGCGTCCGCGACCCCGAGCGTCAGCCCGAGCTTGCTCGCCAGGGCGCGAGCCTCCTGCTCGTGCCTGACTACGGCCAGCGGGCGCTCGCGCGCGTCGTCTCCGAGGATGTCGACCCGGACGGGGAGCGTCCCGGCGCGCCGTGCGCCGCCACCGGGCGCCGCGAGCTCGACCTCGATCCGGCCGGCGAAGGTCCCGCGGCCGCCGATGTCGCGGAGGAGCCGCGGCGTCATGACCCACTCGATCTCGCCGCGGCGCGGCGCGCTGGCGGGCGCCTGGGCGTCGACGGATGCCGGTCGCTCGCCTGGCCGATAGAGCGTGCCCTCGAAGCGGACCCTGCCCTCGACGGACGGTTCCACGCCGTCGGCGCGCATCACCACGCGGCCACCGGGCTCGAAGCGTTCGCTGGCGAGCCCGTCGAGGGTCAGCGGCGCGGGCGCCTCTCGTCGCGCGCACCCGAGCGAGCCGAGCACGCACGCGAGGGCGAGCAAGACTGCGCACGGGCCGCACGCGAGGCGAGCCGGAGACCTGCGCGAGGCCGCCCGGTACCCGGCTCGGGGCGCGACGGACGGCCGCTCGAGAGCGAGGGCGCGAGAACGAACCACGGGGCCGGTTTCGGACGGGCGCGCGGGGAGGTCAACATTCCGGCCGCCGGAGAAAACGCGTTGACAGGGCGCCGGCCAGAGGCCACAAACGCCTTCAACTTCGGGGCCATAGCTCAGCTGGGAGAGCGTCGCACTGGCAGTGCGAAGGTCAGGGGTTCGATCCCCCTTGGCTCCACAAACGCCTGAAATCATTGCGCAAGCGTCGATGTCAGGCGCCGGATGCGGCCGGTGGCGAGGGCCTCAGAGTTCGTGCGGCATGCGGTCGCGAGGGCTCTGAAAGCACCCCATCGGCGAGTACTCGGCGAAGTTCGACACGCGGGTCGTGTACAGACAGGCGTAGGCTTCGACCTGGTCGCCGAACGTCGAGACCTCGCCACCCGCCTTGAAGATCGAGCCCCAGTACGGGTGGTATCGGTGCTCGATCGCGTGCTCGAGACCGGCGATCTCGGCGGACGTCTCGTGGAGGCGCAGCCGGAGGCGATCGATCGCCCTGCGGTGGAGCGAGCGTGACGCGTCGAGGTCCGTCTTGCGCGGCTCGAGCCCAGGCTCCGGCGCCGCCGCACCGTTGGCAGCGGCGCGGTACCGGTCCAGGCGACGCTCGACGTCTTTGAGCTGCTGCTGATGGCCTCGGAGGGCATCGCGGAGCCGCTGGTCGAGTGTCTCGAGCGTGTCGAGCCGCTCGATGTCGGGCGCGCTCTCGTCGAGCGCTCGCAGCTCGTGGTCCATCTCTTGGATGATCATGGCGGTCCGCCACGCGGTGGATTTCTTCGCGCGCAGCACGTCGCCGTAGATGTGATCGCCGATGTAGAGCACTCGGTCGGGGGTAGTGTCGAGCGCGTCCTGCAGGTCGATCCGGTTGCCGCCCTGATAGGCGCGGCCCCGCTCGATCGAGTGCGTGGGGGCGGTGGCGCCCGGCCCCACGGGCACGAAGGGCTCCCGGTGCGTGAAAAAGCGGGGCTTGCGCGCCGCAGTGACGATGAAGTCGAAGTAGTTCCGCCACGACGGGTACTCTGGGAGCGCCCCGTCGAAGAGGTAGGACATCACGCGGTCGGTGTACTCGGCGTGCGAGTTCGTTAGCAAAAACAAGCGCTTGCCCGAGCTGCGGAAGGCGTGCAGGGCGCGCCCGATGCGGAGGTCGCGCTCGATGTACCGCGGCAGGTCGCGTCGCACCGGGTCGAGGATGCTCCCGTCCTGGTGCGCGCGGTCGATGCAGTCACGGACGTCCGCGAAGAGCCGCTCGTACGAGAGGCTCGGGTCGATCGGCTCCAGCACCTCGACCGCGATGGCGTAGACCGTCGCCTCTGCGAGCGCATAGAGGGTGTCGACCCAGTGGTAGCGGTGCGCGGTGCGGCGCACGCGACGCATGTGGTAGATGCGCCGCCGCTCCTCGGTGCTCAGCCGCCGCAGCCCGTGGTAGGCCCGCTTGACGTAGCCGTAGCGGTCCATCTTCAGGACGTTGCCGAGCTTGCGGTCGATGAGCAGGCCTCGAACGGCGAAGTCGGTAGGATACCGGGCGTGTCGGAGCGCCTCCGGGTATCCGCGCGCGACCAGCTTGTCGACCGTCGCCTGCACGCCGAGCCGGTCCATCGCGGCTTGGCGATAGGTCGCGAGCGTGTAGTCCATGTCGAAGCCGACCGCGTCGATGTGGTCGAGGCGGAGGGTGCGGTTGCAGTAGATGCGCCGCTCAGGCCTGCGCGGCGGGGATCCGCCGCCGAGGAGCGACGCCTCGGGGAGCGGCAGCGGGAGCTGCATCAAGGAAGACACGCTCCGTCGAGGGTAGCAGCCGGGCGTCGAGCGAGGGGAGCGCCACGGCGCCCACAGCGTGGACGACGCGCAACGAGGCTCGATGCCGGCGACCGCCGCGCGGCCACGCGCCGGCCGAGCCGCCCTGGCGCGGCCCCCGGCAGCGGCAGCGATCCGGCCTCACCGGGCCCCAGGGCGCTGCTCAGGCCGGATGAACGCTGACGCGCTTGCCGGACTTCCCGCGCCGCTCGTACTGGACGACGCCGTCGATGCGCGCCCACAGCGTGTAGTCCTTGCCGACGCCGACGTTGGCGCCGGCGTGGATCGTCGACCCGACCTGGCGCACGAGGATGCTGCCGGCCGAGACCTGCTGCCCGCCGAAGACCTTGACGCCGCGCCGCTGCGCGTTGGAATCGCGCCCGTTGCGGGACGAACCCTGACCTTTCTTGTGTGCCATGGTGCTCGCTCCCTCTTCTTCAGGCCGTCAGGCTCTTGATGCGCAGCTCGGTGTAGGGCTGCCGATGGCCGTTGTGCCGGCGGTATCCCTTACGGCGCTTCATCTTGAAGACGATGATCTTCTTGGCGCGGTCCTGGGCGACGATCTCGGCGACGACCTTGGCGCCGGCGACGGTGGGTTTGCCCACCTCGACGCGCTCGCCGCCGACCATCAGGACGCGGTCGAGCTCGATCTCGGAGCCGACATCGCCGGAGAGTTTCTCGACGCGGATGGTATCGCCCTCGGCGACGCGGTATTGCTTGCCGCCCGTCTGGATGACTGCGTACATGTCCTATTCCTCGGATCCCGGGGTCACGGGGGCGTGCATTCTAGAAACAACCCTCGCGACTGCAAGCCGAAATCACGCACGCAGTCCCGGTTCCGCTCGACGAGCCCCCTACAGCCAAGCCCCACCCCCACCCGATCCCGCTCCCGCTCCCGATTCGTGGGAAGTAACTCGGGGTCTGGGGCTGCAAAGGATCGACTTGAGGGATTGCCAATGTGCAGGCTCATGGGACCACCTGAGGGCTGGATGTGCAGCCTGATGGGACCAAGTGATTTGCAG
>JAGQJE010000167.1 GCA_020430775.1 Myxococcales bacterium | reverse complement strand
GACGCCTCGCGCGGGCCGCGCTTCGTCGTCGAGCGGAGCGGGCGCCCTGCCAAGGCGGCCACCGTCCTCCCGGCGAGGCTGGACGTCGCGGCGGACCCCGCGTCGCGTCGCGCCGGCGACCGGCTGTGGCTCGCGAGCTACGTCTTCCCGCGCCCCGGCGACTACGTCGTCCGCTTCGAACGCGGCGATGCCGGCGATGGCGAGGCCGTCGCGTCGCGCTCGCTCACCGTGCTGCCGAGCGAGCGGCGCCAACGCGCGAGGCGCCGGCGCTCGAACGTGACGGACGTAGTCGCGCCCGCCGTCGCGCCGCCCGCCGCCCGACCCGCCGCGCCCGAGACCGCCCCCGCGCCCGCCAAGCCTGCGCCGCCGCCGCCTCAGCCAGACGACGGCATCGACTGGACCGTCCCCATCGACGCCACCTCCGCCCCGCCGCTCCCGGAGCCGTGGGTCGACTCGCGCTGACCGCCCGCTCCCGCCCGGGCGCGCTCCCGGTCAGGCGTCGCGCGCGTGTGTCATGGCGACCGCCATGATCAGCACGGCCCCGAGTGAGATCGCCGCGCCCACGAACGCCGGCTCGAAGGGCCCGCCGAGCATGTAGGTGATGCACACCGCGAGAGCCGGGAGCTGCGGGACGCTCGAGGCGATCAGGAGCGCGCCGAGCCCCGCCCGCTCGGCGCCCTCGTAGGGGTCTTCGAGGCGGGCGACGGCGCGCCGGTAGAGCCAGCGCTGCAGCGCGAAGCCGAGCAGGGAGGCGAGGACCGTCGCGCCGACGAGCCACCACGCGAGCGGCTCGACGCGCGGGCCGAGGTAGTCCTGCGCCGCGACGAGCCCCGGGGTGGAGAAGACCTGCCGCACCAAGAGCGCGAACACGAGCGCGGCCGGCACGGCGATGGCCGTCACGACGACCAGGGCGACGGTGCTCCGCGCGCGCTCAGCCATGGCGCCATGATACGGGTCGCCCCGTCTCGACACCAATTGCGCCCCGCCGGGTGGCTCGACATGCTCCATCATGGCGACGCTGCAGATCGAGACCATCCCCTGCCTGTCCGACAACTACGCCTACCTCCTCGTCGACGCGGCGCGGCGGGAGGCGGCCGTCGTCGACCCGTCCGAGCCGGAGCCCGTCGAGCGCGCGCTCCAGCGCTCCGGGGCGACCCTGCGCCAGCTCTGGCTCACCCACCACCACTGGGACCACACCGGCGGCGTCGAGGGCTTGCTCGCCGCGCGCAGCGGCGTCGAGGTCATCGGCTCGCGATACGACCTCGACCGCGACCGAGTCCCTCGCCAGACGCGAGGCCTCGACGACGGCGACACGTTCGAGTTCGCCGGCCACCGCGTCACGGTTCGCGCCATCCCCGGGCACACGCTCGGTGCGCTCGCGTTCCTGGTCGGCGACGCGGTGTTCACCGGTGACACCCTCTTCGCCGGCGGCTACGGCCGCGTCTTCGAGGGGACGATGCAGATGATGAGCCGCTCGCTCGCCTCGCTCCGAGACCTTCCGCCCGACACGCGCGTCTTCTGCGGACACGAGTACACCGAGAAGAACCTCCGCTTCGCAAAGACCGTCGAGCCGGACAACGCCGCCATCGACCGCGCGCTCGACGAGGCGCGGGCGGCGCGCGCGGCGGGCCGGCCCACCGTGCCGACCACCCTCGCGCGCGAGCTCGAGACCAACCCCTTCCTGCGCTTCGATCGCCCATCGGTGGCGCAGGGGCGCGACCCGGTCGCGGCGTTCAGCGCGATTCGCGCGGCGAAGGACGCCTTCTGAGGGCGCGTGCTCGGGCAGCTCACGCGGCGGCGATGCGGTCCCTCGGGCGAGCGTGCTCGGGCATCAGGCGCTGCGCGGCGAAGTAGCGATCGTGCACCCACAGGCCCGCGAGCAACAGCGCAAACGCCGCGAACCCCGTCGCCCCGTGGAAGGGCCGGACCAGCTCGCCCGCGCCGTACATCAGGTCGAACGCGGGGCGCGTGAGCGCGAGCAGGGTGCCCCGGAAGATCGCCACCGGGATGACCGAGCCGCAGCGCACGCGCAGGTAGGTCATCGACGGCGACAGCAAGACGCACCACGCCATCATGAGCGCGGCGCCCTCGACCCGGTGATGCGGGAAGAGGTGCCCGGCGAGCACCTCGGGCACCGACCACACGCCCCACAAGAGCCCGATCCACAGCGAGCGCGTCCAGAAGCCGCCCGGCACCTCGCGAAACAGGAAGCCGCGCAGCCCGAGCTCCTCGCCGAAGCACACCAACGCGTTGAACGTGAGCCCGGCCGGCAGACCGTACAGGATGAGCATGAAGGGGTTCGACGGCGGGTGGTCCGCGACGAGCGCGTCGAACTGCGCCATCTGATCGGGTGGCACCGCGGCGCGCTTGTGGGCGATGAGCTGCGCGGCGGTGTGCACCGGCTCGATGCCGAACACCGCCCAGCCGGACAGCAGCGCGACGAGCAGCACGAGCGCCGGCAGCAGCCACGCGAGCAGCCACCACCGGTTGACGGCGAAGGTGATGCCGAGCGGCTCCATCAGCGGCTGCCGCAGGACCCCGGCCTGCACGAAGATGACCGCGAAGAGCCACGGGAAGCCGACCCACGCCGAGACCGCCGCGCCCGCCCCGCTCTGCCAGGGATGGCCCGCCGCCGCGAGCCACGCGATCGGGATCCAGCTCCCGGCGCAGGCGAGCACCATGACCAGCCCAATGACCCGTGCGCGCGAAACCCTCACGCGGCCCCTATAGCACCCCCACCCCCCACGCCACCGCCCACCCGACCATTGCGTTGCGCCGCCCGTCGACAGGTTGCGTGCGACGCTGCCGCCCCCGGGGCGGCACGCCGCAACGTGCTCACCCGATCGGACTAGTTGAGGCGGTTTCGGCAAAAAAAAGTAAGGATCGCCCGTTTGGGGGATGGCGGAGGAGCAAGCTACCGGAATGATTGGAGCACGTCTCTCGTCAGGAACGAAAACGATCCAAGCAGCCTGATTTGCGCTGCTTTTTTTTGCTGTTCAACGTCGCTCGGTGGCGGTACGGGTGTACTTGTCATGCACACCGAAGACGGTCACCGCCCCCCCCGTTTGTAGCGCGCTCCGTTGCGTCTACGAAGCTTCGTAACTCCTCCCGCGGGCCCGGCCAACGAACGCCCCGCGGCGCGTCGCTCAGGCGGCTCTTGCAAGTCGCGCTCGTGGTCTGCGCGGCGCTGCCGCTGTCGAGCTGCGAAGAGCCGACCTCGGTGGACGACGCGGCGGACACCTACGTCGCGCAGGGCTCGCCGAACGCCTCGCACGGCAGCGAGGACACGCTCGTCGTCACCCAGGCCGACGCGGACGGCGCCGGCGCGAGCGTCTCGCTCGTGTCGTTCAGCCGCGACGCGATCGTGCACGAGGCGGCCGGCCGCACGCTCGTGCAGGCGGCGCTCGTGCTCGAGGTCGCGCCCGGCTCAGGCGCGATTCCGATGCCCATCGAGGCGCGGCGCATGACGACGCCGTGGTCCGAGCGGGGCGCGACCTGGTGGTGCGCGGTCGACCTCGTGCCAGGCGACGACATGGCCGACTGCACCGGCTCGAGCGCGTGGACGTTCGCGCCCGAGGCGCCGCCCGAGGGCCCGCTCGTCCCGTACGCCACCACGGCGACGCCCGGCTCGTGGGGGACCGAGCCGGCCG
>JAGQJE010000020.1 GCA_020430775.1 Myxococcales bacterium | reverse complement strand
TCACGGCGCCCGCCGGCACCCCACCGCCCTTCGCCGACCGAGCCGGACCGCCCTCGGTGGCGCCCCGCGAGCGCGCCTCGCCGGTGCCGCCGAGCGTCTCCGTGGGGAACGCGGTTCGATCCGCCGCGAGGGAGTGCAACCGCGGCGGCCCCGCGACGCCCGCGACCGGGATCGTAGAGGGTCCGGCGCCCGCCCTGCGGTGGCCGTCGGACGGAGAACGCGGCTTGGGCGTGCGCTGCCCGGAGGGCACACGCTCGCCGACCGGTCCGCTCCTCAGCGTGTCGCGCCGCGGCACCGAGTCGCCGGTCGCCGCAGCCGTCGGTGACGACTCGTCCGCCGGCGAAGCCCCGCGCAGCCCTCCCCCGGTGCGTGCCTCGGCGGCGGGGCGCAGCGTGCGTCGCCCGGGCCCGGCGGCGCGCAGCAACCCCTCGGCGCACAGCCGCGCGACGGTGTTCAGGACCTCGAGGTCGTCCCCACCCCACGCGTCGAGCGCCTCTTCGATCGACCGGCGTCCGTCGAACACGCGCAGGATCGCGCGCACGTATTCCGAGAGCGCGAGCGGCCGCCCCTCGACCGCCTCCGGCGCGATCTCGAGCGCGCTCTCGAGCGGCGGCAAGCGCGCCGTCAGCGAGCGCCACTCTTCGAGCCGGCGCAGCCCCTCGACGAGCACCGCCCGGGTGCTGCCGTCGACCGTGCGCGCCGGCGGCTCGATCGGGCGCAGGTCGAGCTCGAATGTCCCCGAGCGGAAGGCCAGCGCGCGGTACACCACGGCGGCGCCGCTCCGGTGCGCCATCGCCGCGTGGACGACGCGGCCGCCGTCGAACCAGATGCGGGCCTCGGTCCCGCCACCGGAGCGCAACGTCAAGACGCCCGAGCGGGCCCCGACCTCGAGCGTCTGGAAGAGGTCGGCGAGCACCATGTCCGCGAGCTCGCCGTCGACGTGCGCGCCCGCCGGAGCCGCCTCGAGCGCGCCGTGCCGCGTGCGGCGCCCGAGCTCCAGCTCGAAGCGTGCCAGCAGCTCGCGGACGTAGACCGGTCGCACGAGGTAGTCCGTCGCCCCGAGCTCGAACGCGCGCGCGCGGGGGGTCGCGCCCGCGTCGTCCGACACGACGAAGACCGGCAAACCGCGCGTCGCTCGGTCTCGCCGGATACGCTCGAGCACCTCGAGACCGCTCAGGCCAGGCAGCTCCATCGCGGCGACCACGACGTCCACGCCGCCCTGCGCGACGCGCGCAAGCGCCTCGTCCCCGGCGCGGCATCCCTCCGCGCGGCATCCCGCCTGGCTCAGCCCGAGGACGAGCACGTCGCGTCGCTGCGCGTCCGGATCGACGACCAGGACGACCGCGGCCGCGAGCGCGTTGCTTGTACCTATCGGCGACATGGTCTGCGAGGGCGCGCGGGCGGGGGAGGAGCTCGATGAGCGCGCGCGCACGAGCGCAGCGGCGGTCGCCGCGCGCCGCCTTCAGTGTGGAAAGTCGCGCTCCGCGGTGTCAAACGAGACACCGGGGAGGCCGCGGCCGTCTCCGACAGGCACCAAGATCCTCCGGGGCGAGGCTGCTCATGCCCCTCCCCGGAGAATCCCGATACGCCCAGGACCGCGCTCGCTACTTGTTGGCGTCCTCGATCGCCTTCTGGGCGTTCTCCCACGCCTTGCGGTAGTGCTCGACGGCCTTCGGCGGGTCGCCTGCCGTGGCCGAGGAGTCGCCGTCCGCGAGCTCGTCGTAGGCGTCATCGAGATCCTTGGCGACCTTGTTTGCGTTCTTCGGATCGACGATGGGCGTCGCGACGGCGTCGTCGATGGCCGTCTGCGCCAGCGTCCGATCGACGTCGACGAGCTGTCCGATCTGAACGCTCACGTCCGTGTTGTCCACCTTGCCGAGCTCCTGGACAGCCTGGCGCTCGCGGTCGAACACCTTCTTGCCGTGCTTCGCATCGAGATGCAGACCGTCGACCCAAAGGCTCGGATCGAGGCTGTCGTCAATACGATCGATCGCCTTTTCGATGCGGTGGTCGTCTTGGCCATCCCCGGTGGGCAGCAGCGCGGCGAGCGCATCACGGACGCCCTGCTTGACGCCGCGCTGGTCAGGGGGGACCACGGTGAAGTCGACGCAGACCGCATCGCTGACGTTGCACAGACCGTCGGTCGCCTGCACACAAGCAGTGTGCGTCCCGAGCGCCAAGGGGGCGTTCGCGCTCGCCTGCACGGAGGCCGTGCTGGCGCCGAAGTTGCCGGTCATGGGCGATGCGGCGCCGCCGTCGATGGTGTACTCGGCCGAGACGACGTTCGTCGCGCCCGTCGTCGTGGCGACGTCAGCCGTGACGGTGATCGGGTCGCCGCCCACGACGGCCGCCGGCACGACCGCGACGTTCGAGACGTCGGGCGGCGAGGCTGGAGCGAAGCCAACCCCCGGACCTGCGTAGCTCGTCCCCGCGGCGAACTGCGTGAAGTGGCCGGGGGTGACGACTGAGTCGCCGGCCAGATCCTGCACCGAGAACTCGACGTCGTTGAAGTATGTCGGCACGAAGTTGGCCGTAGTCGCCGGGTTGACGTAGACGAGGCCACCGTCGACGTAGTAGTCCATCGTGCCGTCCGCGCGGCGGCCCACCTTGAGCGTGTGGTACTCCCCCGGCTCCCGAGGCACGCAGGTCGTGTAGGTCACCGGCGTGAAGGGACCACCCACGGTCTGCTGACCGTAGGTCTGGATCTTGTAGGTCGGGTTGAGCGTGCTGAAGACGCCGAAAAAGAGGTCGCCGTTCGTGATCGGCGAGTGCGGCCCCAGGTGATCGTCGGACGTGTCCGAGAAGATCAAGATCTTCTGCAGCGCGGGGTCGTCGAGGAACGTCGCCTCGTACCAGGGGGTGTCGGCGTCTCGGTACGTGCGAGGCGCGCGCGAGTCCGACTTCCATGCGGCCACTCCGGCCGCACCATCCGCGGTGGGCGTGATGAGGAGCGAGCCGTCGCCCGGCAGCGTCAAGGTGGGTGAGCCGGTCACTGAGCGAACGACGAACTCATCGGGCGCGCAGCCCGTGTACTGGTTGTCCGGGGCAGGCGTCTCCCAGCACACGAACGGGCTGGTGGGCGGCGTCGCGAACGAGACCGGCGTCAGCGCGAGCGCTGCGAACGCGGCGGCGCAAGCCACCGTCAGATACCGGGCGGTCCCTTTCATCCGGGCTGTTGCCTTGCGGTGTGGTGATCCGGTCTCTGACTCGCGCTCGGGCGCGGCGACAGCCGGGCTATAGGTCGGTTGCGAGTGCATGGTTTCTCCTCCTCGGGTAGGCCGAGCCCACGGCAGGCGGGCCCGAATGGAGACAGCGTACGCCTGTGCGCAACGCGCGTACACCCCTCGAACGAGGACTCGCAAAAGTTGCTTCAGGGCTCAGGACAAAGGACTCCGGCGTGCTCGGTCGAACGGACCCACCGGCGGGGCCGGAAGGCGACTGCGTCGACGACCGAGCGGCGGCACCGGGGCGGCGCGTTTTGTCCGCGCGGCGCAACGCGAGGGGTCGCACGCTCTCCGAGCGCGAGCGGCGACACCCGCTGAGGAGCGGTGCGGTCGCGGGGTGCGCACGTCGCGCGGGGGGGCGCTGCGCGCGGGGTGTTCGATGGGGTGTGGGCCGGCGCGGCGCCTCCGGTTGCGCACATGCCAAGGTCCTCGGGCGCCACCCGTTCGGGCGCTCCCGAGGACCTCGACTCAGTGTCGGACGCCGCCGCTACTTGTTCGCGTCCTCGATGGCCTTCTGGGCGTTCTCCCACGCCTTGCGGTAGTGCTCGACGGCCTTCGGCGGGTCGCCTGCCGTGGCTGAGGAGTCCCCGTCCGCGAGCTCGTCGTAGGCGTTGTCGAGATCCTTGGCGACCTTGTTTGCGTTCTTCGGATCGACGATCGGCGTCGCGACGGCGTCGTCGATCGCCGTCTGCGCGAGCTTCCGATCGATGTCGACGAGCTGTCCGATCTGAACGCTCACGTCCGTGTTGTCCACCTTGCCGAGCTCCTGGACAGCCTGGCGCTCGCGGTCGAACACCTTCTTGCCGTGCTTCGCATCGAGATGCTCACCGTCGACCCAAAGGCTCGGATCGAGGCTGTCGTCGATGCGATCGATCGCCTTTTCGATGCGGTGGTCGTCTTGGCCGTCCCCGGTGGGCAACAGCGCGGCGAGCGCATCACGGACGCCCTGCTTCATCTGCATGCTCGAGAGCGGACCGTTACACTGGCCGCCGGGCGCCGGAGCGGTGAGCCAGGGCTCGTAGGTGATGTTGGGGTAGACGCTGTCGCCGGTGCCGGGGCCCTCGTTCGAGGGGCCGCTGGCGTCGCCCCACCAGTTGCACGTGGCGTCGATGGTTGCGCTGTTCTGGCTATAGACGCCAAAGCCGTTGCCGACGATGTTGTTGCCGTGCACCTCGTTGCCGGTCGCAGCCGGGTCGTCGCTAGCGAAGTAGACCGCGACGCTGCCGTTGTCGCGCAGCTCGTTGTCGAGGATGCTGATGCCGAACGTGCGAGCGGTCGCGAAGACGTAGATACCCGACCCCCCGTTGTTCCGGATGACGTTGTCCTTGATGAGATGCTCGCCCTGCGCGACCACCATGCCGCTGCCGTTGCCCTCGATGAGGTTGCCGGTGATGGTCTGCCCGTTCGGGCTCGTGCTGTTCAGGATCATGCCCGTCACCGGGTTTCCGGTGACGTAGTTGTCGGCGATGAGGCCGGGGGCATTCGCTGGGCTGCCGTCGAGGTTCATGCCGTAGCGGAGCCCGTCGATGTTGTTCGCCTGGACCACGATATTCGACATCGACCCAGTGCGAACGCCGCTCGCGAAGCCCGTCGCGGTGCCGCCGTCGCCGCGCAGGACGTTGTTGACGAGCACGTTGTCCGCGCCGCTCGCGTAGATGGCGCTGCCTCCAGCGGAGCTCGCCGCGACAACGGTGAACCCATCGATCCGCACGCCCGACGCGCCGGTGAAGAAGATAGTGTTGCCCGACGCAGCCTGGATGATGGACTCACCCGTGCCACGCCCTGCCGGCGTGGCCGACGGCCCGGCCGCGATGCCGGCCTTCGCGCCGAGCAGCGTGAGGTTTGCCTTATTGACGGTGACGTTCTCGTTATAGGTGCCCGGGCACACCTCGATGGTGTCTCCGGCAGCGGCTGCCGTGATGGCCGCCTGTACGGTCGTGAACGCGGCCGCGGATGCATCGCAGTCGCCGCTGACGGCCATGCCGTCGTCGTCGACGACGAGCGTCGCGGCGGACGCGGTGCGCGCGAGGGCGAAGGTCGCGCAGAGCGCGACCGCGGCGAGGCCGTAGGTACGTATGGTCTTCATGTTCCCCTCCAGGAAATCGGCGCTCGCCCCCCTTGGGCAAGCCCGCCATCGAAGACCCTACCCCCTGAGCAAAATAAGTACATCCCCAAAGCGGACGATCGCACTGGTCTCGGAACGCGCTTTGAACCCGCTGAAATCACAATGGAACCCCGTCCAATCGATCGAGGCGCCAGACCTGTGCGCGAACGCGGCTCACGAGCCGGCCACGTCGCCGCAGCCGGCGCGTGTCAGCGGTCCGGCCTCAGTTCTCGCGCCTCACTGACCCAGCGGGTGCCCGCCGCGGCGAAGCGGGCGAGCGCGAGGCGGTCACGCTCGTCGGCGTAGCGCACGCCGACCCGCGTCCCGACCCGCATCGCCGGCGGCGGCGCGCCGCGGCGGAGCTCGAGCCCGCCCGCCTCGAAGAGCGCGTGCCCCGACCACCCCGTGTCGAGGTCGAGGGCCGCTCCGACCTTGCCAGGGCCCGTCAGGAGCACGGGCCCGTCGAGCCCGCGCCGGCGCTCGCGGATGACCTCGAGCCCGGCGATCGGCTCGCACGAACGGATGAGCACCGCCGCGCCCTGCCCTGCCGGTCCGGTGACGATGTTGAGCAGGTGGTGGATGCCGTAGCAGAGGTAGACGTACGCGTACCCGGGCGGCCCCCACATCGGCGCGTTGCGCGGAGTCTCGCCGCGGCGGCAGTGGCTCGCGGAGTCGTCCGGCCACCAGTACGCCTCGGTCTCGGTGATCCGCAGCCCGACCTCACCGCGCCACAGCTCCTGCCCGAGCAACGCCGGCGCCACCACCCGCGCGTCATCGTCAAAAAATCGCTGCGGCAGCAGGCCTCCCGACATCCCCGATCCATACACCAACACCCCGCCTCCGAGCCGGGCGGGGTGCGGCATCGGGCACGGGATCGGGATCCGGTTGCCGCGCTGCCAACCTACTCACGGTACGGCGCCGTTGGGTTCAGTCTTGCCCCCGCAAGAGTGCAACCAACGGCGTCCGACCACGACGCCAACGCCAACGCGTG
>JAGQJE010000166.1 GCA_020430775.1 Myxococcales bacterium | reverse complement strand
TTCGGCGGGCCGCCGCCAGCGTGCCGCTCAACGTGGCGGAGGGGCTGCCGTCGCGGGGGCGCAACCGCGGGGCGCACTTGCAGCGCGCGCTCGGCTCGGCGCGCGAGTGCGTGGCGTGCTTGGACGTGGCCGCCGCGCTCGGCTACGCGAGCGACGCGCTCGTCGCGGAGGCGAGGGCGCGGGTCGACCGGTGCTGCGCGGCGCTGTGGTGCCTCGTGCATCGACCGCGGTCGTAGCGATCGAGCAGCCGGCGGCTCGGGTGACTCCGGGTCGCCGGCAGCGGTGCGCGGGGTGGGGCGCGGACACGGACTCCGGCGCGGGCACGAGATCGGGCACAGGAGCGGGCACGGGATCGGGCACGGACTCGGTCGCGGGCACGGACTCGGACTCGGGCACGGACTCGGACTCGGGCACGGGATCGGTCACGGTCACGGGTTCGGACTCGGACTCGGACTCGGACTCGGAGACGGACACGGACACGGTCACGGACACGGACACGGACACGGACTCGGTCGCGGACTCGGGCACGGAGACGGACACGGACTCGGTCGCGGGAACGGGAACGGGTGTGGGTGCGGTTACCGGATTGGGCGGTGGGGGGTGGGGCTGTCGTGCATGGCGCCGGTGGCTTCGAGGTGGCGGCAGGTGCGCTCGATGCCTTCCGCGACGGTCACGGCGGGCGCGTAGCCGAGCGCGCGGCGGGCCTGCTCGATGGAGAAGTAGTGGTGCGTGCACATGTATCGAATGGCGAAGCGGGTGAGGCCGTCTTCCGTGCTCGCCTCGTCGTCGCGCAGCCGGTCGAGCGTCTCTCTGACCGCCGCGGCTGCGTAGACGAGCTGGTGCGGCGCCTTCCAGCGGATCGGCGGCAGCCCGAGGCGCGCGAGGACCCGGCGCACGAAGTCCCAGAAGGGCATCGGCTCGCCGTTGGTGATGAAGTACGCGCGGCCGCCGACCGGAGCGCCTGCGGCGAGCGCGGCGTCGGCGAGGAGCAGGGCGTCGACGAGGTTGTCGACGTAGGTGTAGTCCGACAGCCACGTGCCGCGCCCCACCTGGACGCGCAGCCGTCCGGAACGCGCGTGCCGCACCAGGGCCGGCAAGAAGCGTGTGTCGCCGGGCCCGAAGACGACGTGCGGCCGGAGCGCGATGGTCCGCACGCCGCCCACGCCGTCGGCCGCGAGGGTGCGCTTCTCCGCGGCGATCTTGGCGTCGGCGTAGGGGGCTTGCGATACGGACGCGTAGGGCAGCCGCTCGTCGCCGCCTTCGATGTCCCGGCCCTCGTAGACGACGCTGCCGGAGCTGACGTAGACCATCCGCCGGACCCCCGCGGCACGGCAGGCGTCGAGGACGTGGTCGGTGCCGCCTACGTTGACCGCCCACATGGCCGCTCGCTGCGACTGTCGCGTGCCGACCACCGAGGCGACGTGGAAGACCGCGTCGGCCCCCTCGCACGCGGCGCGGACGGCGCCGGCGTCCGTCAGGTCGGCGCGCACGTACTCGACCTCCCGCCTCGGCGTGCGCTCGGTGACGTCGAGCACGCGGACGTCGTCGCCGCGCGCGACGAGCGCGTCGACGAGGTGGCCCCCGACGAACCCGCACCCGCCCGTGACCAGCGCTCTCACGCGCCCTCCGCCGCGTGCTTGCGCTCGACCTCGCTCTGCTCGAGCAGGGCGTCGAGGCGCTCGGGTCGACCAAACGCGCGCACGAGCTGCCGCGCCGCGTCGCCTGCCACGCGGTCGGGCGGCTCGGTCATGCCCCGGTCGACCCAGAGCGCGAGGCGCACCTGGTGCATGGCGATCGCCGTCCGCGCCATCAGCTCGGGGTCGTCGCGCACGAAGGCACCCTCGGCCATGGCCTGCTCGAAGGCGGCGACCATCAGGCGCAGCCCGAAGCGCCACGCGCGCGTCTGCTCGGGCGTGCCCAGCTCGTCGACGGTCGCCCACGCCGTCCCCTCGCGCAGGTGCATCCGCAGGTAGCTCGGGTGCGCCATGTGAAAGCGCAGGTAGACCTCGATGCCGCGCTGAATCCGCGCGAACGCGCTCTCGGCGCCGTCGAGGCCGCGCAGGATGTTCGCGAGCAGCGCGCTGAGCCGCCGCTCGTGGACCGCGCGGAACATCTCGCGCTTGGTGTCGAACGCGCCGTACAGCGTCGTGAGGGACAGCCCCGCCGCCCGCGCGATGGCTTGCACCCTGGTGCCGTTGTAGCCGTGCTCGGCGAAGGCCTCCTCGGCCGCGTCGAGCACGGCGTCGCGGTAGAGCGCGCGCTTCGCGTCGCGGACGCGCTCGCGGGTGATCTCACCGGCCGTGGCCACATCAGGGACGGTAGCCGCGGACATCGGAATGTCAAATCCGTTCTCTTAGAACAGCGCTTCTTTCTGCAATTGCTAAGGTTATCCGTGGAAATGGTTTGACGCCTGGGTCGGCCCAGCGCATCGTAACGGCGTCCGAGCGGTGGCGGCTTCGGCTCGGCTCAGCGTCCGAACGCCGCCACGCGCGCAGGCCACGGAGTCGACCATGGCGCCAAGTCCGCTGCCGCCCCCGCTGCGCATCGACGCGCGCCGCGCGCGCATCCCCTGCTTCGAGCCCGCCACCCGAGCGTCGCTCGGCACGGTCGCGGTGGATCCGCCGGAGGCAGTCCGCGCCGCCGTCGCCGCCGCGAGGGAGGCCCAGCGTCACTGGCGTCACACGTCCTTCCGCACCCGCCGAGCGGTGCTCCGCGCGCTGGTCGACGACATCCTCGACGACGCCGACGCGATCTGCGACGACCTCTGCCGCGACTCGGGCAAGACCCGCGAGAACGCGATGATGGGTGAGGTCTGGCCCGTCTGCGAGCGGCTCCGATGGACGTCGCGCCACGGTGAGCGGCACCTGCTTCCGGAGCCCGTGTCGAGCGGCCTGCTCCAGCACAAACGCGCCCGCATCGAGTACCACCCGCGCGGGGTCGTCGGCGCCGTGCTCCCGTGGAACTACCCGCTGCAGAACCTGATGAACCCGATCGGCCCCGCCCTGATGAGCGGCAACGCCTGCGTCGTGAAGCCGAGCGAGGCGGTCGCGTGGTCGAGCGCCCGTATCGTCGCCCGCGTGCAGGACGTCCTCGAGCGCTGCGGCCAGCCGCGCGCCCTCGTCCAGGCCGTACAGGGTTACGCCGAGACGGGCCGGGCGCTCATCGAGGGCGGCATCGACGCGCTGCTCTTCATCGGCTCGGTCGACAACGGCCGGCGCGTGCTGCAGGCGGCCGCCGAGCACCTCGTCCCGGTCGTGCTCGAGCTCGGCGGCAAGGATCCGCTCATCGTCTGCGACGACGCGGACCTCTCCCAGGCGGTGCACGCCGCGCTCGGTGGCACGTTCATCCACTGCGGCCAGAACTGCGTCGCGAGCGAGCGGGTGCTCGTGCACGAGTCGGTCGCCGCGGAGCTCGAGCGCCGGGTCGCCGAGGTGGCGCGGGCGCTCCGGCAAGGCGACTCGCGCGCTGGAGCGGTCGTCGACGTCGGCGCGATGACCACGCCCGCGCAGCTCGAGCGCGTCGAGCGACTCGTCGAGCGCGCCGTCGCGCAGGGCGCGCGCCTCGTCTGCGGGGGCGGGCGGGTGCTCGCCGAGCGGGGCGACTTTTTCGCGCCGACGGTGCTCGCCGACGTCACGCCCGACATGGACATCATGCAGGAGGAGGTGTTCGGGCCCGTGATGCTCCTGTGCCCGGTGCGCGACGACGCGCACGCGATCGCCGTCGCCAACGGCACCCCGTTCGGCCTCGGGGCGAGCGTGTTCTCGCGGGACCACGCGCGCGCGAACCGCGTCGCCGCGCAGCTCGACGCCGGCATGTGCGCCATCAACGACTTCGGGGGGATGACGTACATGGTCCCCGATCTCCCCTTCGGCGGCGTCAAGGCGTCCGGCTTCGGGCGCATGGGCGGGCGTGACGGGCTCCGCGCCTACTGCTACGCGAAGGCGGTGCTCGACGATCGCTGGCCGTTGCGGCTGCCGAGCAAGCTCTTCCCGGTCGGCCCAGCGGACTACGCGACGATGCGCGGTGCGCTGCGTGCGCTGTACGGCAGCGGCGGTCGGCGCAAGGTGCGGGGCATCGGTGAGACGATCGAGGCGATGCTGGGCGCGTGGAGGGGCCGGTGACCGAGCACGAGCGCTACGACTTCATCGTCATCGGCGGCGGGTCGGCGGGGTGCATCGTCGCGGCGGAGCTGTCGGCTGGCGCGCGCCATCGCGTGCTCCTGCTCGAGCGCGGCCCGCGCGCCGAGGCGCACCCGGAGACCCTCGACGCGGACGGCTACAAGCACGCGTTCGCGAACGACGCGATCGTGTGGGACCGCTTCAGCGTGCCGCAGCGGAGCTGCGGGCGGCAGCGTCTCTTCCTCGGGAGCGGCTCGGTCCTTGGCGGCAGCGGCGCCATCAACGGGATGGTCTACTCGCGCGGCGCCCGGCAGGACTGGGATGAGTGGCCGGCCGGCTGGCGCTGGGACGAGGTCGCGCCGGACTTCGCCGCGATGGAGGCCGTGTTGCGCCCGCGCCCCCGCCCGCCGACCGAGTGGACCGAGGCGTGCATCGCGGCGGCCGAGGCCTGCGGCGTGCGCCGCAAGGTCGACCTCGACGACGGCGACATGGGCGACGTGATCGGCTACGAGGCGATGAGCTACGAGGGGCTCGGCCGCCGGAACAGCTACGTCGCGTTTCTCCGTGACGCGCTCGGGCGCGACCACCTCACGGTCCGCACGGGCGCGCTCGCGCACCGGATCCGCTTCGACGCGCGGCGCCGCGCCGTAGGCGTCACCTACACGCTCGACGGCGCGCTCCGCGAGGCGCGCGCCACGAAGGAGGTCGTGCTCTGCGCCGGCGCGCTCGAGACACCCAAGCTGCTCATGCTGTCCGGGGTCGGTCCCGCCGCGCACCTGCGCAAGCTCGGCCTGCCGCTCGTTCACGACGCGCCGCGGCTCGGCGACAACCTCCACGACCACCCGAACGTCACGCTCTTCTACCTCGGTGAGCGCGAGGTCGACGCGTTCAGCCCCCAGCTCTACAGCTTCGTGCGCGCGGACCCCGCCTCCCGCCTGCCCGGGGGACAGAGCGACTGCTGCCTGGTGTACTGGCCCGCCCGCTCGGCGATGCAGCAAGCCGCCGGGCGGATGCTCCCGGCCAAGCTCCTGCCGGCGGCGCTCTACGACACGGCCGCGAAGCGCGCGCTGCGCGGCGTGGTCGACGTCGCTTTTCGCGCGGGCGCCCTTCGCCGGCGCGTCGAGCGCATGTACGGGCTCGTCGTCATCCTCGGCAAACCCGCGAGCCGCGGCACGCTCCGGCTCGCGTCCGTCGACCCAGCCGCACAGGCGCGGATCGACCCGGCGTACTTCGTCGAGGCGGGCGACATGCGCGCCATGGTCGAGGGCGTGCGCCTCGCCCGCCGCGTCGCCGAGTCGGCGCCGCTCGCCGCGTGGGGGAACCGCCCGCTCTTTCCCGGCGCGCGGATGCAGGCCTACGCCGACATCGAGCGGTTCATCGAGCACAACGCCATGACGACCTTTCACTACGCCGGCACCTGCCGGATGGGGACGGACGACATGGCCGTCGTCGACACCGACCTGCGCGTGCGCGGCGTCGAGGGCGTGCGCGTCGCGGACGCGTCCGTGATCCCGACCGCGCCCGTATCGGCGCTGAACGCTCCGTCGATGCTCGTCGGGTACCGCGGCGCGCGGGCGATCCGAGCGGCCTGGACGGCCTCGAGCCCGGCCGAGCTCGCGCGCGGCGTGCGTCCCAGCGAGGAGGTGCGCTGAGCGATGCAGACCCACACGCTAGTCGTCGCCGATGTCGTCCACGAGACCGACGCGAGCCGGAGCCTCGTGCTCGAGGTCCCGGTCGCGCTCCGCTCGCGCTTCCGCTACCGGGCGGGGCAGTTCGTCACCGTAGAGGTGCCGTGGGGCGGGTTCGACGTCCGGCGTTGCTACTCGCTCAGCTCGAGCCCGGACGTCGACGCCGCGATGGCGATCACGGTCAAGCGCGTGCCGGGCGGGCGCCTGTCGAACTGGCTCATCGACCACGTGCGCCCCGGCGCTCAGCTCCGCGTGACGGCCCCCGAGGGGCGCTTCGTGCTCGACCCGGACGCCGGCGCGGGCTGCCCGCTGCTCTTCTTCGCGGCGGGGAGCGGCATCACGCCCGTGCTCTCGCTGCTCAAGACCGCGCTCGCCACGACCGGGCGGCGCGCCCGCCTCGTGTACGCGAACACCGACCGCGGCAACGTCATCTTCGACGCGGCCATCGGGGCGCTCGCGGCGGCGTACGGCGAGCGCCTCGAGGTCCGGCACCACCTCGACGTGGCGCAGGGGCTCCTCGACGAGCGTGCCGCGGCGACCCACGCGCGCGGGCTCGAAGACGCCGACTGCTACGTCTGCGGCCCGGAGCCCTTCATGGATGTCGTCGAGGCCGGGCTCATCGCGGCGGGGGTCGACCCGGGGCGCGTGCGCTTCGAGCGCTTCGTCTCGCCGCTCGACCCGGACCGCGTCGCGCCCGTCGCGCCCATCGGGGCCGTCGCGCCCATCGGGGCCGGCGCGCCCGACGCGGTCGACGGTGACGCCGCCGCGCCGGGCTCGTTCGAGGTCACGCTCCGCGGTCGCCGCCACGTGGTCCCATACACCCCCGGTCGCACGCTCCTCGCGTGCTGCCAGGCGGCGGGCGTGCCGGCCCCATCGTCCTGCGAAGACGGCTTCTGCGGCTCGTGCATGGCGACCCTGGTGGCGGGCGACGTGCAGATGTGCACCCACGACGCCCTGCGCGCGCGCGACCTCGCCCGGGGCCGCGTCCTGCTCTGCCAGGCGACGCCGCGCAGCGCCGCTCCGGTGCACGTCGACTGCGACCAGGTCTCGTTCGGGCCGGCGGCCCGTGCGGATACCGTCGAAGGCGCCGCCGGCCCGCGCTTGTCCTGGTCGCGGCTGGCTGCTGTCCTCGCGGCGCTCACGGCGGGCGCCGCGCTCGTTCGCGCGCTGCACGGCCTCGCGCCGCACCCGCCAGTAGCCGACGGCGGGGCGCTCGCCGTCGAGGTGCTGTGGGTGCTGGGCATCGGGTACGCGGCCGCCGGGGCCGCCATGCTCTTTCTGCACTTCGCGTATCGCTCGGCCCGCGCCGCGCGCATCCTCATCAGCGACGACCCGCACCGCTCGGTCGACGAGGCCAAGCTGCGCCGCGACGTACTGCTCAACATGGGCGTCGCCGTCGCGTTCATCACGTCGGTCGGCCTCGGCCTGTCGCGGCGCTTTTTCTACGACGGGCCCGTCTCCCGCGGGGTCGTGCTCGCCGAGGCGGTCGTCGTCATCTTCATCTACGACTTCGCGTACTACTTCGCGCATCGCTTCTTGATGCACGAGTGGACGCTCTTGCGCGGCGTGCACTCGGTGCACCACGCAGCCCGTAACCCGCGTACGGTCGACAGCTTGCTCCTGCACCCGGTCGAGACGCTGGTCGGGCTCTCGCTGCTCTTCGCGTCGGTCGCCGCCGTCGGCGGCGTGCACGTCTACACGTTCGCGCCCGTCTTCGTCGCATACACGACGCTCAACGTGCTCAACCACGCGGGCGTGAGCCTCCCGCGCTTCCCGTTCCGGACCCTGAGCCTGCTCGCGGTCAAGCACGACAAGCACCACCACAGCATGCTGAGCGGCAACTACGCCTCCATCACGCCGCTCCCGGACGTCGTCTTCGGCACGGTCGAGTAGGGCGCCGGTCGCTAGGGACGGGCGCCCGCACGGGCGGCCGTGCCGGTGCCCACGCCGGCGCCCGACGCTGCCGAGGCCCGGTGAGGCTCAGACGCAGTGCTCGGCGAGCGTGATGACCCGCTTCGTGTGGTTGAAGGGGCCCGGGACGGGCTCGCCGTCCGGGCCGATGAGCGTCAGCTCGATGGTGTGCTGGCCGTCCAGCAGGTGGTTGATGTAGTGCGGGCTCCAGGTGGCGATGACCCCCTCGACCGAGTCGTCGATGAGGTAGCGCACGCGGTAGCCGTCCGTCGACAGCTCAGGGATGCCGCTCACGTAGAAGTCGAGCAGCACGCTGGAGTCGCTCGGGTAGCAGCCCTTTGGCCGGCTGTAGGTAAGCAGCGGCGCCTTCGGGTCGAAGCGGAACCCGGGCGTGCGCTTCTTGTACGAGAAGACCCGGACCACGAAGGGCTCGCCCTCCTTGACCGACTCGTGCTGGCTGCGGCTCGGAAACATCCGCAGCACGTGGGTCCCCTCCGCGAGCGGGTGGCCGAGCGCCTTCTCGACGAGCGCGTTGAGGTCGATCGGCTTCGAGAGGTCTCGGACGGCGATGTAGGGCTCGTTGTCGATGATGACGTGCACGTGGTTGCCGGGCTCCGGCGCGAGCGGCCAGTGGTCGACCTGCGCGCGCAGCATGACGTGACCGTTGCGGACGAGCTGGTTCGCCCGCGGGCTCGTCACGCGGATCGTCGGCGCGGGGCCTTCGATCGGCGTGCGGGGACCCGCCATGACCTGCACCGGCGGCGGCGGCGACGGGACGACCGCCTCGGCCGCGCCCGGCCCTTCGTCGCCGGCGGCGGGCTCGGATGGGGTGGGGCTCGCGCTGTGGTGGCAGCCGGCGGCGACCAAGGTCGCGAGCATCGTGAAGACCAGGGTGTGTGTGCGCATGAGGCAGGTGTATCACTTCACCGCCCGCCGATGGGCACGAGCGCATCGCATCGCATCGCGGCGTGTCGCCGCGCCCGCTGGGGTCGCGTTTTCACGCTGCCTCGCGGCGTATTTACGCCTCGGAAACCTCCCGGAAACAATCGAGCGCTACGAATCCTCAGACACCCGCGGAGGATTCATGAAGAAGGTCGAAGCCATCATCAAGCCGTTCAAGCTCGACGAGGTCAAGGACGCCCTCGGCGAGGTCGGCATCAAGGGCATGACGGTCACCGAGGTCAAGGGCTTCGGGCGCACCGGCGGCAAGCGGGAGGTCTATCGAGGCTCCGCGTACGTCGTCGACTTCGTCCCGAAGGTCAAGATCGAGGTCGTCGTCGCGGACTCCATCGTGGTGTCCGTGCTGGACGCCATCGAAAAGACGGCGAAGACCGGCCGCATCGGCGACGGGAAGATCTTCGTGAGCCCCATCGAGGAGTCCGTTCGCATCCGCACGGGCGAGCGCGGCGAGGAGGCCGTCTGACGCCCCCTGCACGCGCACGCGCACGAGCGCGTCGTACCTATCCACAACCCGCAACCTTTACGTGGTAGACCGCGCGCGGGCGGGGCGACAACCCTGACCACCCCGCGACCACGGTCGCACCGC
Source organism: Myxococcales bacterium (assembly GCA_020430775.1). Classification (GTDB taxonomy): domain Bacteria; phylum Myxococcota_A; class Polyangia; order Polyangiales; family Houyiibacteriaceae; genus JAGQJE01. Next base: position 3,130 of record JAGQJE010000166.1, on the reverse strand, counting down.
ACGTGTCGGGCCAGCGTCGAATCGGCCCAAGACCTGGAGAAATGGCGATGACGGAGATCAAGACCCCGAAGGACGCGATCGCGTTCGCGAAGGCCAACGGTGCCGTGATGGTGGACCTGCGCTTCACCGACCTGCTCGGCGTCTGGCAGCACACCAGCGTCCCGGTGCACCGCCTCGACGAGGGTGCGTTCGAGGACGGGTTCGGCTTCGACGGCTCGTCGATCCGCGGCTACGCGCCCATCAACGCGTCGGACATGCTGCTGATGCCCGATCCGGCGACGGCGAAGCTCGACCCCTTCCTGAAGCACCCGACGGTCGTGTTTAGCTGCGACATCGTCGACCCGATCACGCGCGAGCCGTACGGCCGCGATCCGCGCTACGTCGCGACGAAGCTCGAGAAGTACATCAAGTCTACGGGCATCGCCGACACCGCGTACATCGGGCCCGAGGCCGAGTTCTTCATCTTCGACGACGTCCGCTTCGCGTCGCAGCCGAACGAGTCGTTCTACTTCGTCGATTCGGTCGAGGCCGCATGGAACACCGGCACCGACACGGCGCCCAACCTCGGCCACCAGATCGCGCACAAGGGCGGCTACTTCCCTGTGATGCCTCAGGACACGCTGATGGACATCCGGACCGAGATCGTCGAGGCGCTGCACGGCATCGGCGCTGAGGTCGAGGTCAGCCACCACGAGGTCGCGACGGCCGGCCAGTGCGAGATCGACGTCGCCTTCCAGTCGCTGCGCGACATGGCGGACCTCGTGCTGTGGTTCAAGTACATCGTCAAGAACACCGCCCACCGCCACGGCAAGACGGCGACGTTCATGCCGAAGCCGATGTACAAGGACAACGGCAGCGGGATGCACTGCCACTCGTCGCTGTGGAAGAACGGCAAGCCGCTCTTCGCGGGCAACCAGTACGCCGGCCTGAGCGAGATGGCGATGCACTACATGGGCGGCATCATCAAGCACGCCTCGGCCGTCTGCGCGATCACCAACCCGACGGTGAACAGCTACCGCCGGCTCGTGCCCGGCTTCGAGGCGCCGGTGAACCTCGCGTACAGCTCGCGCAACCGCTCCGCCGCGCTGCGCATCCCCACCTACAGCAACTCGCCGAAGGCCAAGCGCGTCGAGACGCGCTTCCCGGATCCCGCCGGCAACCCCTACCTCCAGTTCGCCGCGCTCGTCATGGCTGGGCTCGACGGCATCCAGAACAAGATCGACCCGGGCGACCCGCTCGACAAGGACATCTACTCGCTCAGCCCCGAGGAGCTGCAGGGCGTGCCGAGCGTCCCGGGTACGCTCGAGGAGGCCCTGAACGCGCTCGAGCGCGACCACGAGTTCCTGCTCAAGGGCGACGTGTTCACCAAGGACATCGTCAACGAGTGGCTCTCGATCAAGCGTGAGCACGAGGTCGACGTCGTCCGCCAGCGGCCGACCCCGATCGAGTACGAGCTGTACTACAACGTGTAGCAGCACCACCGCGGGGCTCGTCGCCCGCATCGCGCGTGTCCGCCCGGCGCGCCACGGGACCGTGGCCGCCGGGCGGCGTGCGTTTGAGCGCATCGCGCGCACGTTTGACCTGCGTCGCTCGCGGACGATACGATGAACCCCAATCGCTCATCGTCTACCGAGGAGCGCGCAGGGTTCGAAGCTCTCACGCGGAGCGCCACGACGTGAGGGCGCACGCAACGGCCCGTACGCGCGACTCGGCGGCAGTTACTCTCCGCGCCACGAGGCCCACCGCCCCATGTCACCGAGCGCTGCTCGTCTCGCGTCTCTCGCGCTGCGCGCCCTGCCACGAAAGCGCCTCAGCCGCGCGATGGGCCGCGTCGCGGAGCTCGGCGGCCCCCACGTGGCGGTCGAGCGCGCCATCGCCACGTTCGTTCGCGCGTACGGCGTAGACCTCAGCGAGGCGCGAGTGCCGCCCGGCGGCTTTTCGAGCTTCGACGCGTTCTTCACCCGCCGCCTGCAGGAAGGCGCGCGCCCGCTCGATCCGGACCCGGCAGCCGTCCTGTCCCCCGCGGACGGCCGCCTCGAGGACCTCGGCGCGGTCCGCGAGGGCGGGGAGATCCTCGTGAAGGGCAAGCCCTACGCCGTCGCCGAGCTGCTCGGCGACGAGGCCCTCGTCGGGCGCTTCGAGGGCGGCTCGTACTTCATCGTCTATCTCTCCCCGAGGGACTACCACCGGGTGCACGCGCCCGTCTCGGGCGTCGTCGAGCAGGTCGGGTACGTCGCCGGCACGCTCTTTCCGGTGAACGCCATCGGCACGGAGCACATCCCGGGCTTGTTCGCGCGCAACGAGCGCATCGTCACGCTCCAGCGCAGCGCCCGCCACGGGCAGGTCGCGACCGTGATGGTCGGGGCGATCGGGGTCGGGCGCATCGAGCTGTCCTTCGACTCCGTCCGCACCAACGTCGGCGATGTCCCCGGGCCGCGACACCTCGGCGAGCGCGGGCCGGTCCTCGCGCGCGGGGACGAGCTCGGCGCGTTCCACCTCGGATCGACGGCGATCGTGTTCTTGCCGAGCGGCTACGACCTGCACTTCGAGGTTCCTCCGGGCGCTCCGGTGCGGGTCGGCCAAGCGATCGCGCGGGGGTCGCTCTGATGACGCCGAGGGACGGCGATCCGACCGACGATCCGCGCGCCGGCGAGGGCGAGGCGCGCCGCGCCTCCGAGACGCCGGCGCGGTATGCGCCGCTGCGCGTGCCCATCGACGGGCCGGACGATTCCCGAGCGCCCGGCGCGGGCAATTCCTTTGCGCCCGGACCCGCGGGGGACGACGACGTCGAGATCCTGGTCGAGGTGGCGGACGACGTCTCCCGCGAGGAGCTCGAGTGGCTCGAGTCGACGACCGAGCCGCGCTTCGACCTGCTGAGCACGTCGCCGCCCCCCACGCCGCCAGCCGCTTCGGAGCCGGCTCGCCCCACGGAAGACGTCGCAGCCCCTCCGTCTGTCGCGCCGCTCGCGCCTACCGCCGGACCCGCGGAGGAGGGCACCCGCATCAGCAGCCCGGAGCTGCTCGTCGAGGCCGACCTCGAGCAGGCCGACGTGCCCGCGGCCGCGGCCGCCCCCGCGGCGACGCCCGTGCCGCCAAAGGCGCCGACGCCCGTGCCGCCGAAGGCTCCGCC
>JAGQJE010000165.1 GCA_020430775.1 Myxococcales bacterium | reverse complement strand
GTCGGCCCGTCGCCTCAGCGCCGCGCCGCCATGGACCGCGCGTCGCGCCCAGCGGAGCGCACCGGCGGCCGCTTCGCGCACGCGCCCAGCGACGCTGCGCCTGTGGGCACGGGGGAGCGCCGAGTCGAGCAGCACGACGCCCTCGATGCGCTCGCCGGCAGCCTCGAGCTGGCGCGCCATCTCGAGCGCCAGGACGCCGCCGAACGAGGCCCCTCCGAGCACATAGGGCCCCTCGGGCGCCTTCGTCCGCATCGCCTCGATGTACGCCCCCGCCCACGCGGAGACGCTCGGAGCGGCGGCGTCGCCCTCGAGCAAAGCCGCCTCGACCGGCAGAAAGAGCGCGTACGCGGGGTTCGGAGCGCCGAGCGCCTGCGCGAGCTCGTGATAGAGGTGGATGCCACACACGAAGAATACCGGCGTGCCCGTCCCCTCGCGGAGGCAGATCGCCCGAGGCACGTCGCGCCGTGCGTCGTCTGCGAGCGCCGCGGCGAGCGCGCGGGCCGACGGCGCGTCGAACAGGTCGCCGAGCGCGAGCGCGCGGCCGACCACCTCACCGAGGCTCGTCAACACGTCGAGCGCTCGGAGCGAGTCGCCGCCCGCGTCGAAGAAGCTCTCGGTGGCGCCGACCGGCGCGCCGAGCGCGTTCTCGAAGGCCTGCAGGACGATGAGCTCGAGATCGTCTCGCGGCTGGTCGGCCCGCGCAGACGCGCCGACGCAAGGACGCTCGCGGGGGGCGGGGAGCGCCGCGCGATCGATCTTGCCGTGCGCGGTGAGCGGGAAAGCCTCGAGGAACACGAACGCGTCCGGGACCATGTACGCGGGCAGCCGCGCGGCGCACGACGCCTCGAGCGCCTCGGCGTTCACGGGGCGTCCGTCGGTCACGACGTAGGCGACGAGCCGCCCCGGCCCGGCGCCGCCGTCCCGCAGCAGGACAGCGATCCGATCGACACGCGGGTGCGTGCGCAGCGCCTCCTCGATCTCGCCGAGCTCGACCCGGTGGCCGCGGATCTTCACCTGGAAGTCCGCGCGACCCACGAAGACGAGCTGTCCGTCCGGGCGGCGGCGCGCGAGATCGCCGGTGCGGTACAGACGCGCGGCGGGGTTCGAGTCGAAGGGGTCGCGCACGAAGCGCTCGTCCGTCAGCGCGCGGCGCCCGACGTAGCCACGCGCGACTCCGGCACCTCCGACGTAGATCTCCCCCTCGAAACCGACGGGCACCGGCTCCATCTGCGCGTCGAGCAGCACCACCCGCGTGTTCGCGAGCGGGCGCCCGATCGGGATGTCGTCGTCCGCGCGCGGTGCGCCGCCCTCGTGCGCGTAGAGCGTACACGTGATCGTCGCCTCGGTCGGGCCATACCCCTGAAAGAAGCGCACCGGCCGCGGGCAGCGCTCGACAAAGGCGCCGAGGTGCGCCGCGAGGACGCGCTCGGTCCCGACGGCCACCACGCGCACGCACCCGGGGACCTCGACGCCTCGACGCTCGAGCCCGCGGACCCACTCGTGCCAGAACGCGGTCGGGAGGATCAGCGTCGAGATGGCGGCACGCTCGACGAAGCCCTCGAAGCGCTCGAACGACTCGAAGAGGTCGTCCGGTCGTACGACGACCGCGCCACCCGACAAGAGCGCCGGGTAGATCTGCTCGGCCGCGACGTCGAACCCGAGCGACGCGGAGCAGAGCACGCGCGAGCCGGCGCCGAGCCCGTACCGCTCCGCGATGGCGAGGCCGTGGTTGAGCACACTGCGGTGCCGGATCTCGACGCCTTTCGGCTCGCCGGTGGAGCCGGAGGTGAAGATCACGTAGGCGAGATCCTCCGGCGCCACCTCTACCCCGATCGGCGTTGAGGGCATCGACGCGAGCGCCTCGGCCTGGGCGTCGACGCAGACGTGCTCGACGCCGCGCAGCAGGCGCTCGGCGAGGGCGCGTTCGGTGACCGCGACGCGGACGCCGGCATGGTCGAGGATGGTCCGGACGCGCGCCTGGGGATATCCCGGGTCGAGGGGCACGTACGCGGCGCCCGCCTTGAGGACGCCGAGCGCGCCGACGACCACCGCGGTGCCGCGCCCGACGCAGAGCGCCACCCGATCTCCGCGCCGCACGCCCCGCCGCACGAGCGCGTGCGCGAGCTGGTTCGCGCGCGCGTCGAGCTCCGCGAATGAGAGCCGCGCCGCGTCGAAGCAGACCGCCAGCGCGTCCGGAGTCCGACGCGCCTGCGCCTCGATCTCGGCGTGCAGGGGGCGCTCGGGCAGCGGCCGCGCGGTCTCGTTCCACCCGTAGAGTAGCTGCTCGCGCTCGGGACCGTCGACGAGCGGCAGGGCGGCGACGAGGCGCCGTGGATCGGCGCCAACGACCCGGGCGACGCAAGCGAGCTGCGCGTCGATCGCGTCGACCTGCCATGACGGCTGATCCGCCGGCACGCGCAGCCACGGGGTCGCGCCCCCGGACGGCAGCCCGAAGCGCAGCGCCGCGTGGTCAGGCTCGCCGGATGGACGCGTCGGGGCATCGACGCAGACCTCCACCGACCTTCTGCCCTCGCTCCGGCTGTCTGCGCCGGAGCGCGCCATGGCGAGCGCCTCGCAGACCGCCACCTCGAAGGCGTCGTAGCGCTGGTCCGGCCCACGCGAGAAGCCGAGCGGCCGCGGAGGCTGCCCGGACGTATCGCCGCAGACGAGCCCGACGCTCCCCGCTTCGGCCCCGGCCGCGCGCAGCAGGTAGGCCGCGACCACGCCGAGGGCACGCCGCCCATCGCTGGGCGCGCAGCCGCCGCCCGCGAGCGCCGCGCCGAAGCGCTCGAGCGCGTGGACGCGGGACACGCCTGGTCCCCGCGATGGCTCGCGGAGGTAGGGATGCCAGAGCGGGCTCCCCGTCGCCGCGCACGGCTCCTCGTGGTCACGCGCATCCATGACCGGGCCCCTCACGCCTGCGCCCGCGCGAGCGGCTCCTCGTCGACGCCGAGCTCGAGCCGGTAGCGAGCGAAGCAGCGCGCGCCGGCGGACAGCCGCATGAGCGCGCCCTCGGCGATGGGTTGTGCGAGCTCGGGTCGTTCGCCGACCAGCGGGATCACGACCTCGTCACGCCAGGCGCGCGCGTGCTGGACGTCGACCGTCGCGTGCAGCCGGAAGTAGCGGCTCGTCTTTCGGTCGAGGTTCAGCCGGTCCATCCCTGCGACGATCTTGCGCGCGCGGCTCGGCGCGGTGACCTCCACGGCGCCGAGCGCGCCGACGGCGTGGAACGCGTAGCGGCGGTTGTACGCGAGCCCGACGAGGGTGTTCGCGAGCGCGAGCGACTCCCACACGATGCACTCCGGGGGGGTGTTGTCGATGGCGAGCGCGGCCGCGAGCGCGCCGAGCATCGGGCCGTGCATGCCCCACGGCTTGCCCCGACCCATCTCGTCCCAGTAGTTGCGCGCCAGCTCGAGCTTCGGCTGCTCCGGCATGCGGAGCTGGGTCAGCGCGACGAGGTCGTCGAAGCCGGCCTCGCCCGCGACCTCCTGTCGCAGAAACCACCGGAGCTCCGCGATAGACGCGTGGTCGGCGAGGTAGTCGAAGAGCGGGTCGTGCTGGCCGGGACCGCGCTCCTCGAGACCGTCGAACCACGCCGCGAAGGCGTGCGGCTCGCGAGGGGCGTTCCGAGCCACGGCGGCCACGCGGGCGCGCTCCACCTCGAGGAACCGCCCCTCGCGGAGCGCGAGGGCCGTCTCGCCCTGCAGACGCTCGCGCCAGTCGTCCGTCGGCATCGCCGGCGCGAGCCGCGCGTGGGCGAGCCGCATCAGGTCGCGGTGCAGCCCCACCGGGTCCTCGTCGCGGCGCGCATCGGCCGCCGCATCGCATCGCATCGTCGCTTCCATGCCCCCTCCTTTGACTGCGGTCGGTGGGTCGCCGCACCGCCGAGCGAGAAGAGCAAGCGCCGTGCCGGCCGCAACACCCACGATCGCCGGCGATTTCCGCGTCGATCGTTACCCGTGGGTTGCACCACCCGCCTCGCGCCCGGGTGGCGAGCCCCACGCGCTGCGCCGGCGCGGCCCGTTGCGCCTCGACGAGCGGTCCCTATAGTCGCGCTCGATGGCCGCACCGGAACGCTCCCCTGCCCTGCGCTGCGAGGCCGTGCGCAAGGCGTTCGGGCGCTTCGTCGCGGTGAACGACGTGAGCCTCGACGTCGCCCCGGGCGAGATCTTCGGGCTGCTCGGCCCGAACGGCGCGGGCAAGACCACGCTCATCCACTGCGTGGCCGGCCTCGCCCGTCAGACGTCGGGCCGCATCTCGGTCTTCGGACACGACACGGTCTCGGACTTCCGCCAGACGCGCCGCATGGTCGGGCTCGTCCCGCAGGAGATCAATTTCGACCCCTTCTTCACGCCGCTCGAGAGCCTGCTCATCCAGATGGGGCTGATGGGCGTCGAGCCCGACCGCGACAAGGCCGAGGCGCTGCTCGCGACCTTCTCGCTCAGCTCGCACAGGCACGCGTACACCCGCCACCTGTCGGGCGGCATGAAGCGACGGCTCCTCATCGCGAAGGCGCTCGTGCACGACCCGAAGCTGCTCTTCCTCGACGAGCCGACCGCGGGCGTCGACGTCGAGCTCCGCCACGAGCTGTGGGACGAGGTGGAGCGTCTGCGCGCCCAAGGAACGACCATCGTGCTGACGACGCACTACATCGAGGAGGCCCAGCACCTCGCGGACCGCATCGGCATCATCCACCGCGGGCGACTTCTGGTCGTCGACGACCGCGACGAGCTGCTGCTCCGCCACGAGGGACGCTCCCTCGAACAGATCTTCCTGTCCCACATCCACGGCGCGGACGCGCACGCGGCGGCCCAGTGAACCGCGTCGGCCTCCGGACGCTCTTCCTCAAGGAGGTGCGGCGCTTCTCGAAGGTCTGGGGCCAGACGGTGCTGAGCCCGCTCATCACCAACAGCCTGTACTTCTTGGTCTTCGGCGCGGCGCTCGGGTCTCGCCTGCGCGACGTCGGCGGGGTGCCCTACATCGAGTACGTGGTCCCGGGGCTCATCATGCTCTCGATGATCCGCAACTCGTTCTTGAACACCTCGTCGAGCCTATTTCAGTCGAAGGTCAACGGGACCGTGATCGACATCCTGGTCGCGCCGCTCGGCGTCCGTGAGATCCTCCTCGCGTACGTGAGCGCCGCGGTCCTTCGCGCGGTGATCGTCGGCTGCCTCGTCTACGGCGTCGCGCGGGCCTTCACCGACATCGGCGCGGCGCACCCGCTCTGGACCTTCACGTATGGCGCCGGAGTCGCCACCGCGTTCGCGCTCTTTGGGATCGTCGTCGCGCTCTGGGCGGAGAAGTACGACCACCTCGCCGTGTTCCCGAACTTCATCTTGACGCCCCTCATCTTCCTCGGCGGGGTCTTCTATTCGATCACGATGCTCCCGGCGCCGTGGGACCTCGTGAGCCGCCTGAACCCCGTGCTCTATCTCGTGAACGGGATGCGCTACGGGCTGCTCGGTGCTTCGGACGTCGCGCCGTGGGAGGCCGCCGCCGTGCTGGTGGTCACGCTCGGCGTCGCCGGCGCGCTCAGCACGGCCCTGCTCGCGCGCGGCTACAACCTCCGCGCTTGACCGCTCGGACACCGGGCGCGACCCTCGCCGCGGCGCTCCGCAGCGACCGGACGCGCCCCTGGAGACTCGCCGCATGCCTCGCCCTCGCCCTCGCCCTCGCGCCCTCGCCGCTGCCCTCGCGCTGACCGCGCTCGCCCCCGCCCTGCTCGCGGGCTGCGGAAGCGCCGTCGACGGCGGCCGACGGCCCTTCGAGGAGATGGTCGACAACGGCCTCACGAAGTACGTCGGCGCAGCGAAGTCGTCGGTCGACCTGCGGGACGGCGACGTCACCGAGTACGCGTTCGACCCGGCGAGCGGCCCGCTCTGCCTGCACGGCGGCACCTTCCACGCGGCGACCCGCGACCAGGGCTCGGACGATCTGCTCATCTACCTGCAAGGCGGCGGCGCGTGCTGGCACGACCTGTGCGTCGCGGTCGACGAGGCGCCCGCGAACACGGGCGTCCCCGAGGCGGGCATCCTCGACACCAAGCTCGCCGCGAACCCGGTCCGCACCTGGAACATCGGTTACGTCCCGTACTGCGACGGCTCGCTCTTTTCAGGCGACGTCGACATCGACGACGACGGCGACGGCACGATCGACCGCTACCACCGCGGCCTCCGGAACCTGTCCGCCGCCCTCGACGTGATCCACACGGCGTTCCCGCACCCGAAGCGCATCCTGCTCACCGGCGCGAGCGCCGGAGCGTACGGCACGGTCCTCGCGACGGCGCTCGTCCGCCAGTACTACCCGACGCCCGACCTCATGGTCATCGCCGACGGCTCCGCGGGCCTCGGCAAGCCCGAGGACCCCGGCTTCGTTACGAGCCTGCTCGACGAGTGGAACATCGCGCACCTGCTGCCGGCGAGCTGCGTCGACTGTGTCGCCGACGGCAACCTCACGAAGCTCATCGCGTGGGGGCTCGACCAGGACCCGACGATCGAGATGGGCACGATCAGCTCGTACGGCGACTTCGTCATCGGCACGACCTTCCTCGGCATCGGCCCGGACGCGTACGGGGAGGCGGTGCGGGCGGCCACCGGCTCACTCGCCGCGTCCCACCCGCAGCGCTACCATCGCTTCTTGTTCGCGGGGACCAAACACACCACGATTTCAATAGATTCGACAACAAACCTCGACGATGTCGACTTCAACGGGCTCCCGCTCTCCGGAGGGCTCGGCGAGATCCTCGGCCGCTTCGACGTCACCGCCGTCGAGGGCGTGACGGTGGCCGACTGGGTCGGCTATCTCGTCGCCGGCAGCCCGATGTGGGTCGACGAGCTCGCCCCGGCCTCCGCACACTGACCCCCGCCCCAACCCGAGTCCGCGACCGAGGCTGTGACCGACATCGAGTCCGTGGCCTGGGCGGATGTCGCCCCCGCACGCGCATCCGCGCCCGTGCCCGGCGCGCCAGCGCTGCGGCGGCTTCCGATCGCGGCTCCGATGGTTCAGCATCGCTGACGATGCGCGTCGCCACCTGGAACATCAATTCCGTCAAGGCTCGGCACGAGCGGCTGCTCGGCTGGCTCGAACGGTGCCGGCCGGACGTGCTCTGCCTGCAGGAGCTGAAGGTCGTCGACGAGGCCTTCCCCTCGCTGGCGGTCAAGGCGCTCGGCTACGACGCGGTCGTGCACGGGCAGAAGACGTACAACGGCGTGGCGATCCTGAGCCGCACCCCGCCGGAGGACGTCCACGTCGGGCTCGGGGACGACGTGGACGACCCACAAGCGCGCCTCGTGAGCGCGCGCGTGTCCGGCGTGCACATCGTGTCGGCCTACTTCCCGAACGGCGGCGAGGTCGGGTCTGACAAGTACGCGTACAAGCTGCGGTGGATGCAGCGCCTGCGCGACTACCTCGACAGGCGCTTCGACGCGCGGCGCGACCAGGTCTTGCTGACCGGCGACTTCAACGTGGCACCCGAGGACGACGACGTCGCGCGACCGGACGCCTGGGCGAACGGCGTGCTCACCCACCCCGAGGTGCGAGACGCGCTCGAGCACGTCCGCGCGTTCGGGCTGCAGGACACGTTCAGGCCCTTTCATCCGCGCGGAGGCGTCTACACCTGGTGGGACTACCGCGGGCGAGGGTTCGAGCGCGGGGACGGCCTGCGCATCGACCACCACTACGCGACCCCGGCGCTCGCAGCGCGGGCGATCGGCGCGACGGTCGATCGACGCGAGCGGGCGCCGAGCGAAGACATCAACGAGGGCCCGTCCGACCACGCGCCGGTGATCGTCGAGTACGAGTGAGGCGAGGCGTCAGCCGCGCTCGAACGCCGGCGGGCGCTTCTCGAGGAACGCGGTCATGCCCTCGCGCGGCTCCCCGGAGTCGAAGCACGCGGCGAAGCGCTCGACCTCGAGGGCGTTCGCGCCGGCGAGCGGCCGGTCGAGGCCCTCGGCCGTGACCCGCTTCGCGACGGCGACCGCGGTCGGCCCCTTCGCGGCGATCTGCGCGGCCGTCTCCTGCGCCGCGGCCATCAAGGCGTCCGGCGGGAAGACCGCGTTGACCAGGCCGACGCGCAGCGCCTCCTCGGCACCGATGAGCTTACCCGTGTAGATGAGCTCCCGCGCCATCGCGAGCCCCACCCGGCGTGGCAGGCGCTGGGTCCCCCCGAAGCCCGGGATGATGCCGAGCCCTACCTCGGGCTGGCCGAGCTTCGCGCGCTCCGAGGCGTAGATGAAGTCGCATGCGAGCGCGAGCTCGCAGCCGCCGCCGAGGGCGAAGCCGTTGACCGCGGCGATGACGGGGAACGGCAGCGCCTCGATGGCGTCGAAGGTGCGGTGCCCGAGCGCCGCGAACGCGCTCGCCTCGACGGCGCCCATGTCACGCATCCCCGCGATGTCCGCGCCCGCGACGAAGGCCTTGCCCGCGCCGGTGAGGATGGCGCAGCGCGTGCCGCCGCGGCTGCCGAGCGCGTCCACCGCCGCGGCGAGCGCCTCCAAGACCGCGCGGTTCAGCGCGTTCATCTTGTCGGGCCGGTGGATGGTCAGCGTGGCTACGGGCCCGGCGTGGTCGGTCAGGACGAGATCTTCTTGGGTCACGGTGCGCTCTCTTCGGTCGGGGGTTCACGCGATCACTTGCCGAGCTTCGTGTTCAGTTTGGGCCCCAGGGCGAGCGGGCGGGCGGGTGTCGCAGGGCAGCGAGGGAGTGAGGAATACTCTGCGCATTTCGCAGCGACCGGGTGAGGAGGTGAGCCGCTGTAGGGCCTGACGTGGACACGAATGCGCCGGGGTGTACTTAGCCGCGCGGGTCGATGAGGCGCGGTGCGCGGAACGCGGCCCAGCGCGCGTCGTCCTCGCGGCGCAGGCGGACGCGCGCGGTGTAAGCGCCCGGCTCGCCGCGCATGCCGTCCTCCACCTCGTCGAGCGTGAGGTAGAAGGCGTCGTCCGGCAGCTCGAGGACGGCGCGCTCGACGAGGCGGCGGCCGAGGTCGAGCGTGACCCTTCGCTGCCGGACGAGCGTCGACGCGAGCGCCTCGGCGACGGTGCCCTTCGCGAGCGCGAGCTGATCGGCGAGGACGCCGAGCGCCCGCGCGAGCCCGACCCGCGGCCGGCCTCGAGGGCGAGCCTTCGCCGTCGCGGCGATGCGTCGAAGGGCTGCTTGCCGGGCCTCGTGCCGGGCCTGCTCGTCGAACCCGACGTCGGTCCGCAGCGCCTCGATGAGCCGCGCGTCGCTCGCGCCGATCGCGTCCGGGCGCACATCGATCCCGAGCGGCCGCACGTTCGCGGACGCGGCACGCATGGCCTGCCAGCGCTCGTCGAGCGCCGGAAAGCGCGCGCGTTCGACCTCGGTCGGGGCGTCGAGTCTGCCGATGGTCCGCTCGAGCGCCTCCGCCAGCTCCGCGAGCGACTGGTGCAGGCGCACGCGCTCCCGGACCGCGCGCGGGGCGGAGAGCGCGGGGTAGCACTCGCGCGGCAGCGGACCGACGAGCGCCTCGAACGCCGCGAAGAGCGAGCGCGTCGCCTCGCGGGTGCGGTCGAGCAAGCGCAGCATGCGCATGACGTCCGCGCGTCGATCGTGCATGAGCTGCAGCGCGCCGTCGTCGCCGAGCGTGGCGAGCTCAGAGGCGTCGAAGGTCTCGAGGGTCTCGGTGAGCCCGAAGTACGCGCGGCGCGCCGCGAGGCTGACCGCCGAGATCTCCGCGCCGACGGTCGCGACCCTCGCGGCGGCCATGCCGAGCGGCGCCGCCTCGACGAGGCGCTCGCGCCGAGAGACGTCGCGGCGGTACGGCCGCGCGTAGATGCGAACCACCGTCGGCCCGTCCGCACCGCCGCCTGGGATGGCGAGCGCGGAGTCGAGCGTGTCCACCGACAACGGAGCGACCGTGCCCTCGTCGGCCGCGACGAGCGTCAGACGGCGGAAGACGTTCGACGTAAACGTCGCCTGCATGCGGAGCGGGCGCAGTGACGCGATGGCCATGCGCCCGTCCTGCACGCACCACTCGACCTCGACCGGGCGGCCGAGCGCGAGCTGGGCGCGGTCTGCGAGGTCGGCGGCGCGGATGGCCACCGAGGCGACCAAGGCTCCGCCGTCACCCGCCTGCACGACGCTCGCCGCGCGACGATCGATGCGCCAGGCGTTCTCGGGGCGGCGCGCGTCGTCGCCCCACGCGAGCAGCTCGTCGGGGTCTCCGCGAGCGGGCTCGGCGCTCTGCGCCCAGCCACGCGGCTCGGCGTCGCACGGAAGAACACGCACGAGCCCGACGGTGGGTGCGCGGAGGCCGTCGCCCTCGCCGCGGAGCAGCGCGTCCGCGAGCGCCCGCAGCTGCGCGAAGGCCTGGCGGTCCTCGTCGATGTCTTCGAGCGGCGGCAGCGCGGGCGCGAGCTGCCGCGCGGCGCGGTACGTGGGCGGGAGCGGCCGCACGCGGACGACCTCGTGCGACCGCAGCGCGTGCTCGACCGCCTGCGCGAGGCCGAGGCCGAGGTCCTCCGGGTCGAAGCGGACCAGCACGCCACGGGCGATGGGCACTCCGGCCTCGGCGACGCGCGCGAGGTCGAGCGCCTCCTCGCTCTGCTGCCCGCGGCCGTCGACGGCGCTCCGCAACGCGCGGACGTCGAGCGGCTGCGCGTCGTGCGCGCGCGCGGGCGAGCTGACCTGCCCCACGTCCTCGCTCACCGCACCGCTCCGACCGCCGCCGACACCGCGGTGTTGTGTCATCGCCCGGGCCGGAGTGTCAACGTAAGGCGTGGCGCCGGGCGGGCCGTGCTGTGCAACGAGCGGCGCACGGTTATCCTTGCGCCATGGTCGACGATCCGATCGCCTCGCTCGCGGACGCCGTGCTCACGGCGGGCGAGCGCGCCCTCGCGCGGGCGATGCGCACGATCGACGACGACGCGGACCGGGGCCTGCGCCTGCTCGAGCGCCTCTATCCCTACACGGGCCGGGCCTACGTCGTCGGAGTCACGGGCGCCCCCGGCGCGGGGAAGAGCAGCCTCGTCGACCGCCTGGTGTCCGCGTTCCGGTCGCGCGATGCGCGGGTCGGCGTGGTCGCCGTCGACCCCTCGAGCGCGCTGACGGGCGGCGCCCTCCTCGGCGATCGCATCCGGATGCAGCGTCACTTCCTCGACGAGGGCGTCTTCATCCGCTCGCTCGCGAGCCGAGGCCAGCTCGGGGGCCTGTCGCGATCGGCGGCCGGGACCGTCCGGGTGCTCGACGCGGCGGGCTTCGACGTGATCCTCATCGAGACGGTCGGGGTCGGCCAGGCAGAGCTGGCGGTCAGCCGGCTCGCGGAGACCAGCATCGTCGTGGTCGCGCCCGGCCTCGGGGACGACGTCCAGGCGAGCAAGGCGGGCATCCTCGAGATCGGCGACATCTTCGTAGTCAACAAGGCGGACCGGCCGGACGCCGGCGCCGCCGTCCGCGACCTGCAGCAGATGCTGGCGCTCGGCGCGCCCGTGCGGCGCCGCCCGCGGGGAGGACATGGCGGGCACCACGCCGACCCGGGTGACCGGTCGCTGCACGACGTGTCGAGCGTCGCGCAGGGGGGGGCCTCGGACGGCCCGTGGACGCCTCCAATCCTCCGGACCGTCGCCACGCGGGGGGAAGGCATAGAGGCCGTAGTCGAGGCATGCGACGCGCACCGCGGCTGGCTCGCCTACGCGGGGCGACGCGACGAACGGCTCCGCCGGCGAGACACAGAAGAGGTCCGCGCGCTGATAGACGCCGCGATCCGGGCGCGCGTCGACGCGCTCGCCACCGAAGCCCAAGCCGACGCGTCCGGCGCGCCGCGCGTATCGCCCTACGCCGCCGCAGAGGCGCTGCTGCGCCGCGTGCTCATCGACTGACGCCGAGGCGTGGCGCGGCAGGCGCGCGCCGGGCCGGCTGCTACCACAGCGTCGAGCGGATGTGCGGCTTCGACCGCACGATGATGTCGATCACGGCCCGCCAGTAGAGGTTCTTCGCGTAAATCTCCGGCGTCACGCTCTCCTCGAAGAGCGCCCTGCCCTCCTCGAGCTCCTCCTCGAGCAGCTCGAAGAGGTTATCGTGTTCGATACCTTCGGTGATCTTGTCTTCGTTGTAGACCGAGACATCGCTCGCGATGGCCCGAGCCCGCCGGCGAGCGCGCGATTCATCTTCGATGGTCTGCATCGCGCACAGTATCGCGTCCGGCGAGCGCGGGTGTCAAAGCCGGGGACGCGGTCGCAGCCGGGATCGACGCTCCGCAGGTCGGGCGGCGCCGGGGTGTACTCTCGGCGCGGGTCGCGTTGGTCGCGTGAGGGTGCGCGCGGCTCAGGTCACCACGACGCGCAGCGCGCCGGGCCGGAGCACCCTCGGCGGCCAGGTGGTGACATCGATCACGGTCGACGGAGGCCCACCGGGCGCGTCCCCTTCGAGCACCCTGCCCCCGGTCTGCTCGAGCGCCTCGCGCAGCGCGCCGTCGAGCTCGCGCGTGGTGGACGCGGGCGGCTCGCCGGTGCGGTTTGCGCTCGTCGCGGTCAGCGGACCGCCGAACGCCTCCACGAGCGCCGCCGCGGGGCTCGCGCCGGGCACGCGCACGCCCACCTTCCCGTCTTGCAGGATCGCCTCGGGCAGGCCCGGGAGGCCCCACGTCACGACGGTCAGCGGCCCGGGCCAATGCCGCGCGGCGAGCGCGGCGGCCCGCGCATCGAGCGGCGGGGCCACCTGACTGAGGTGGTCGGCGCTCGGCAGCAGCAGGCCGATGGTGGCGGCGGCGGGACGGCCCTTCACCCGGAGCACTTCAGCGACGGCGCGAGGATCGAGCGCGTCCGCCAGCAGGCCGACCAAGGTCTCGGTCGGGCAGGCGACCACGCCGCCGGCGCGCAGGGTCGCGAGGTAGGGGTCGAGGTCCACGGCGCGCGCCATTCTTCGGGCTGCTTAGCCGAGCCGGCGACGTGCTTGCCAGCCGATGTCGCGCCGAAGCTGCTTGCCCTCGAACCGGACGCACTCGACCGCCCGGTACGCCCGCGCCGCCGCGTCGTCGATGTCCTCGCCCACCGCGGTCACGGCGAGGACGCGCCCGCCGCTGGTCACGGTCGCGCCCGCCTCGCGCCGCGTCCCGGCGTGGAACACGGTCACCCCCTCGACGCCGGCGGCCTCATCGAGACCATCGACGCGCTTGCCCTTGTCGTACGCGCCTGGGTACCCGGCGGACGCCAGCACGACGCAAACGGACGCCGGCGCGCCGCAGGCCGGGCGCACCTCGCGAAGATCGCCCCGCGCCGAGCCCATGAAGAGCGGGAGCACCGGGCCGTCCCACCGCGCCATCAGCGCCTCGCACTCCGGATCTCCGAAGCGGACGTTGTACTCGAGCACGAAGGGCGCCCCGTCGACGATCATCAGGCCGATGAACAGCGCCCCACGGAAGGCCGCGCCCTCCGCCGCCATCCCACGCAGGGTCGGCTCGACGACGCGCTCGCAGATCGCCCGCTCGACCTCCGGCGTCACCATGGGCGCGGGCGAGTAGGCGCCCATGCCGCCGGTGTTCGGCCCGCGGTCGCCGTCGAACGCGCGCTTGTGATCCTGCGCCGACGCGAGCGCCACGTAGCGCTCGCCGTCCGAGACGACGTGGTAGCTCACCTCGGGCCCGACGAGCCGCTCCTCGATCAAGACGCGCGCGCCCGCGTCGCCGAACGCGCGCTCGCGCATGATGTGGTCGACCGCGGCGACGGCGTCCTCGGGGCCGTCAGCGACCACGACGCCCTTGCCCGCGGCGAGGCCGTCGGCCTTGACGACGAGCGGCCGACTCGCGGCCCGGATGTACGCGCAGGCAGCGTCGGGGTCATCGAAGACGCGAAACCCGGCGGTCGGGACCCCGTGGCGCGCCATCAGCTCCTTCGCGAAGACCTTCGAGCCTTCGAGCCGCGCGGCGGCGCGGTTCGGGCCGAACGCGGCGATGCCCGCGTCCTCGAGCGCGTCGACGACCCCCGCGACCAGCGGGGCTTCGGGACCCACCACGACCAGGTCTATCCCTTCGGCGCGCGCGAGCGAGACGACCGCCGCGACGTCCGAGAGGTCGACCGGCACGACCTTGGCGACCGCTTCGACCCCCGCGTTGCCGGGCGCGCACCAGACCTCGACCCCCTCGTCACGCGCGAGCCGCCACGCGAGCGCGTGCTCCCTCGCACCGGACCCGAGCACCAGGACGCGCATGCCGAACCTCAGTGGCGGAAGTGGCGGAAGCCGGTGAGCACCATCGCGATGCCGGCGGCGTCGGCCGCTGCGATGACCTGGTCGTCGCGCTTCGAGCCGCCGGGCTGGGCGATCGCGCGGATGCCCGCCGCGGCGGCTGCCTCGATGCCGTCCGGGAAGGGGAAGAAGGCGTCGGACGCCATGACCGCGCCCTTGGAAAGCTCGCCCGCCTTCGCGGCGGCGATGCCCACGGCCGTGACGCGCGCCATCTGGCCCGCCCCGACGCCGACGGTGCGGTCGTCCCTCGCGAACACGATGGCGTTCGACTTGACGTGCTTGCAGACGCGCCACGCGAGGTCGAGGTCGCGCAGCTCCTCTCCGGTCGGCGGGCGCTTGGTCACCACGCGGCCGTCGCGAACCTCGCCCGCGCCGGTCGCGTCACGCTCCTGCACGACGAGCCCTCCGCCGACGCGCTTGTAATGCAGCGCCGTGTGGTCCGCGGGTAGCCACGCGCCCGTCGCGAGGATGCGGAGGTTCTTCTTGCGTCGCAGGCGCTCGAGCGCCTCCGGCGCGAAGCTCGGGGCGATCACCGCCTCGATGAAGGTCTCGGCGATGGCTTCTGCGGTCGCCGGGTCGACCTCCGCGTTGAGCGCGACGATGCCGCCGAAGGCGCTCTGCGCGTCGGCCTCGCGCGCGCTCCTGTAAGCCTGCTCGAGCGTCGCGGCGCGGGCGACGCCGCAGGGGTTGGTGTGCTTGACGACCACCGCGGCCGGGACGTCGAGCTCACGCACCGCGTCGAGCGCCGCGTCGACGTCGACGAGGTTGTTGAACGAGAGCTCCTTGCCGCCTGCGCCGAGCGACTCGGCCCGGGCCAAGCTGCCCGCGGGCGCGTCGCGATCGACGTAGAAGGCGCCGGCCTGGTGCGGGTTCTCGCCGTATCGGACGTCGTACGCCTTGTCGAAGCTGAGCGTGAGCGCCCCAGGAAAACGCGTCGTCGACCCGTCGGCCGCGCGGCTGGTGAGGTACGCGGCGATCGCGCCGTCGTACGCGGCGGTGTGGGCGAAGGCCTTCGCCGCGAGGCGCTCGCGCAGGTCCGCCGATGGACCGTCTGGCGCCGTAACGGCCGCGAGCACCTCGTCGTAGTCGCTCGGCTCGGTGACGACGGTCACGCGCGCGTGGTTCTTGGCCGCGCTCCGCACCATCGACGGACCCCCGATGTCGATGTTTTCGATGGTCTCGTCGTGCGAGGCGCCGCGCGCCACCGTCGCCTCGAAGGGGTAGAGGTTGACGCAGACCAGATCGATCGGCGCGCCGCCGATGCTCGCGAGCTGCTCGCGATCGCCTGGCGTGTCCCGCATCAAGATGCCGCCGTGCACGCGCGGGTGCAGCGTCTTCACGCGACCGTCCATGATCTCGGGCGAGCCGGTGTACTCCGAGACGTCGACCACCCGCACGCCGCCGTCGCGGAGCGCGCGCGCCGTGCCACCGGTGGAGAGGATCTCGACGCCGAGCTCGCTCAGGCGCTTTGCGAAGGCGACGACCCCCGTCTTGTCCGAGACGGAGACGAGCGCCCGTTCGATGCGTGCCACGTTCACCTCGCGATGGGCCGCCTGGCTGCGGCTCGTTGCGGCGGCCATAACGCGCTGAGCCTCCGGCGTCAACGGGCGCGGCCGAAACGCGGCGCCGCGCGTGCCAGCGGCGAGGTGGGGCTAGACGTCGGTGCGCGCGAGGGTCCCCGCGACGCAACCGAACCGGCGCATGACGATCTCGTCGGTCAGCGGCGCGGCGACGAGGAGGGCCTCGCCGGTCCACACCGCGCGGGCGCCGTCCGGGGCGAGCAGCGGCGGCAGCAGGATCGCCGCGCGCGTAGCCCCGGGCGCGATGCGGATCCAGCGCTTCGTGCTGCCGTCATCGCCGACGGCGACCTCGATCTGGTGGTCGCCGCAACGGGACTCGCCCGTCAGCGGACCGAGCCGCTCGAACCGCTCCTGCGCGCCCGAGGTGTCCAGCAGGAACACCTCTCGCTGCGCCGGCTCGCCGCAGCGGGCGACGACGAAGACGGCCGGCCCGCTCCGGACCAGACGATCGGCGACGCAGCCCGGCAAGGACGGGGGCGGCGGCGGGGGCGGCGCGGGG
>JAGQJE010000164.1 GCA_020430775.1 Myxococcales bacterium | reverse complement strand
GCAGCCTGAGGGACTGCGCCCAGGCGCCCAGCGCCTCGGCTCGCCGCCCTACGCGGCTCAGAGCCCCTCCGAACGGCCCAGAGCCGATCCCATCGACGAAACGGCGCGAGACCTCTCGCACGCGCCCCCGATGCGCCCGGCCGCCTCCGCCGTCCGCCGACCCACCAAAAAATCCGCCTTCCTTCCCATGAATCGTGTCCGCACCCGTGCCCGTGTCCGTGTCCGACTCCGAGTCCGTGCCCGTGCCCGTGCCCGCACCCGTGTCCGCACCCGTGCCCGTGCCCGTGCCCGTGCCCGTGCCCGTGCCCGAGTCCGTGCCCGATCCCGCTCCCGCACCCGTGCCCGTGCCCGATCCCGAACCCGCTCCCGATCCCGTGCCCGTGCCCGTGCCCGGCCCCGATCCCGATCCCGACCCCGCCCCCGCTCTCGCGCTCGCGCCCACGCCCGAGCACCCGCGTCGTTCGCGTCGCGGTCGGGTCGCTGATAGCGTGCACGCGCGCGGCTGCGGGGCCGGGGTTGGTCCGGTACGCGCGCGCAGGTGTCGCCTTGGACTCGATCCCGCTCCTCGAAGAAATCGCGGTCGTCGGTGCGGCGGCCGTCCTGGTGACGGTCGTCCTCGGACGCCTCCGGCTCCCGACCGTCGCTGGCCTGCTCCTGTCGGGCGCGCTCATCGGCCCGCACGGCGTCGGCCTCGTCTCCGACACGCACGACATCGAGGTCATGGCCGAGGTCGGCGTCGTGCTGCTGCTCTTCACGATCGGCCTCGAGCTGTCGCTCGCGCGGCTGCGGAACATCTTCCGCCACGTCGCGCTCGGCGGGCTCCTGCAAGTAGCGGGCACGGTCGCCGCCGTGGCGCTGATCGCCCGCTGGGGCTTCGACGTGCCGACGGGACCCGCGATCTTCTACGGCTTCGTGTTCGCGCTCTCGAGCACCGCGATCGTGCTGCGCGGGCTGAGCGAGCGGCGGGAGCTCGACGCGCCCCATGGCCGCTTCATCGTCGGCGCGCTCATCTTTCAGGATCTCTGCGTCGTGCCGATGGTGCTGCTCGTGCCGCTGCTCGCCGCGCTCGACGCGTCCGCCGGCGCCGGGGAGGGCGCGGGCGGCGGCGCGGCCGAGGTGGCCTTGGCGCTCGGCAAGGCCGCGGTCGTGGTCGTCGGCGTGCTCGGCGTCTCGCGCCTGCTCGTCCCCCGCCTGCTCGGGTGGGTCGCCGCGTCCCGCAGCCGCGAGGTCTTCCTCCTCGCGGTGCTCACCATCTGCGTCGGCACCGCGTGGCTCACGTCCCTCGCGGGGCTGTCGCTCGCGCTCGGCGCCTTCCTCGGCGGCCTGGTGGTCGCCGACACGGAGCACAGCCACCGCGCGATGGGCGACGTGCTGCCGCTCCGCGACGTCTTCGTGAGCTTCTTCTTCGTCTCGCTCGGCATGTTCTTTCAGCTCGACGTCGTGGTCGAGCACCCCTTGCTCGTCCTCGCGTTGCTCCTCGGCTTTGTCGTGGGCAAGGGCGCGCTCGCGACGGCCGCGGCGATGCTGATGCGCTTTCCCCCCCGGGCCGCGTGGCTCGCCGGCGCGGGGCTCGCGCAGTTCGGCGAGTTCGGCTTCGTCCTGGTCCGCCTCGGCACGCGCGACGGCCTCGTGCACGCGGCGCAGGTCGACCCCCTCCTCAACGCCGGCATCCTCAGCATGTTCTTCACGCCGCTGCTGCTGCACGTCGCTCCACACCTCACCGCGGGGGAGCGCCTGCTCGGCCCGCTCGCGAAGCTGCTGCGCGCCCGCAGCATCGAGGCGCCCGACGCCACCCGCGAGGCGCTCGAGGACCACGTGGTGCTCATCGGCTACGGCGTGGCGGGGCGACTCGTCGCCGGGGCGCTGCGCTCGGTGGGCGCGCTCGACGTGATCCTCGAGCTCAACGTCGACAACGTGCACGAGGGGCGCGCCGCGGGTGACCCGGTGTACTACGCCGACGCCACCAGCGAGGAGGCGCTCGGGCACGCGCACGTCGCGCAGGCGCGCTGCGTCGTCGTGCTCATCAATGACCCGAACGCGGTGCTGCGGGTCGTCGCGACCGTCCGCCGCGTGGCGCCAGGCGTGCCGATCCTCTTGCGCACGCGCTACCTCGGCGAGCAGAAGGCGCTGATGTCGCTCGGCGCGAGCAGCGTCGTCGCGGACGAGGTCGAGGGCGGCATCGAGGTGCTCGCCCGCGTGCTGCGTGAGCTCGACGTGCCGCACAACCGCGTCGAGGCCGAGATACGCAAGGCGCGGGCCGCGACCCAGCGCTCGGTGCGCGCGACCGATGCTCCGGACGCCGTCGGCTTCGACGGCGAGAGCGCGCTCTCCGGGCTCAAGGTCGAGAGCGTCGCCGTCGTCCCCGGGAGCGCCGCGCAGGACCGCTCGCCGCGCGAGCTCGACCTCCGCGCGAAGACCGGCGCGACCCTGATCGCCATCCGGCGGGGCACCGATGTGCGACCCGTGACCGGCCCAGGCGAGCCGCTGCGCGAGGGTGACGTGGCGTACTTCATCGGCGAGGCGGAGGCCGTGCGGGCCGCCGTGCAGCTCTTGAGCGCCCCGCCGGGCGCGGCCGAGTCGGCGGCCTCGTAACATCCCAAGGGTGCGGCAACTACGATCGGTGTGCCCCACGCCGTGGTGGCCCGAGGAGCCGAGTGAGCCGATGCGAACGAGACCGAGCCGACTCCGCGTGTTCGAGGGGCCCGACTTCGACGCGGCGCTGCGCGAGGCGCGCGTACCGCCGCTCACGCGACGCGCCGTGACCACGCTCCAGCTCAACGTCGGCAAGCTCTGCAACATGGCGTGCCACCACTGCCACGTGGAGGCGGGGCCGAAGCGCCGGGAGGTGATGCGCGAGACGGTCGCGGCCCGTGTGCTCGAGCTGCTCCGGGACAACCCCCGGGTCGAGCTGCTCGATCTCACGGGCGGCGCCCCGGAGATGAACCCGAGCTTTCGGTGGCTCGTGCGCGAGGCGCGCGCGCTCGGCCGGCGCGTCATCGATCGCTGTAACCTCACGGTCTTCTTCGAGCCGGGGATGGGCGATCTGCCGGCGTTCATGGCGGAGCACGGCGTCGAGGTCGTCGCGAGCCTGCCCTGCTACACGGCGGAGAACGTCGACGCGCAGCGCGGCAAGGACGCGTTCCGGAAGAGCATCGACGCGCTGCACCTCCTGAACGCGCTCGGCTACGGCGAGCCGGGGAGCGGGCTCGAGCTCGACCTCGTCTACAACCCGCTCGGCGCGACGCTGCCGCCGCCCGAGGCCGCCCTCGAGGCGACGTACCGCCACGAGCTGCGCGCGCTCTTCGGCGTCGAGTTCGATCGCCTCTTCACGATCACGAACATGCCGATCAAGCGCTTCGCGCACCAGCTCGACCGCGAGGGCCAGTACGACGCGTACATGGGCCTGCTCGTGAACCACTTCAACGCCGACAACGTCCGGGGGTTGATGTGTCGCGACCTGCTGAGCGTCGGGTGGGACGGGACGCTCTACGACTGCGACTTCAACCAGATGCTGGAGATCGGCCTCGGCGCGGCGGCCCCGAGCGCCGGAGCGTCCGCCGGGCCGCGCACCCTCTGGGACGTCGGCTCGCTCGAAGCGCTCGAGGGCGCCCCGATCGCGACCGCGAGCCACTGCTTCGGGTGTACGGCGGGCGCGGGATCGAGCTGCTCGGGGGCGCTCCGATGAGCGCGCGCGCTCAGGGGTGGGGCGCGACCGGTGAGCGGCCACCGCGCGCGACGGTGCCGCGATGAGCAGGTGGGTCCGGTGGTCGCTCGTCGGGGTCGCCGTCGTGGCGTTCGGCGTCGCGCTCTTCACGCTCCCGCTCGACCGCTGGGTCCTCGACGTCGTCGGCTGGGCGCGCGACGCGGGGCCGCTGGGCGTGCTCGCGTTTGCCGGGGTCTACATCGTGTCGACCCTGCTGCTCATCCCCGGCTCGCTCCTGACCGCCGGCGCCGGCTTCGCGTACGGGCCCGTGTGGGGCACGCTGCTCGTCTCGCCGGTCAGCGTGATCGCCGCGACGATCGCCTTCCTGCTCGGCCGCACGGTCGCGTCGGGGTGGGTCGAGCGGCGCGTCGAGGCTTCGGCGCGCTTCGCCGCCATCGAGGACGCGGTCGGCAAGCACGGGCTGAAGATCGTGCTCTTGCTGCGCCTGTCGCCGGTCTTCCCCTTCAACCTGCTCAACTACGGGCTCGGGCTGACGAAGGTGCGCCTGCGGGACTTCGTGTTCGCGTCGTTCGTCGGGATGCTCCCCGGCACCGCGCTCTACGTGTACCTCGGCTCTCTCGTGACGAGCGCGAGCAAGCTCGCGAGCGGTACGGCGAGCGAGAGCACCGGCAGGCAGGTGCTCTACTGGGTCGGGCTGGTCGCGACGCTCGTCGTGACGGTGCTCATCACGCGCATTGCCCGACGCGCGCTCGACCGGGCCATCGAGGAGTCAGGCGAGGACCCAGGCGAGGGGCAGGGAGCGAACGACGGCGACCCTGCGCTGAGCGAGGTGGAGCGCGCGGCGCTGCGGGAGATGGACTCGTGAGCGCGCCGGCCGGCGAGGGGGCCCGCCGCGACGCGCTCGACCCCGCCGCGGCGGGCGACGCGAGCGGCCGAGGCGGCGGCTCGGCGCAGACCCTCGTGACGCCCGACGACGCGCACAACCGCGCCCTGGTCGCGAACGTCCACCCGCCCGGTCGACCGAACCCGACGCCCGACGGTCGCTACAACCTGGTCGTCGTCGGCGCGGGCACCGCCGGCCTCGTCGCGGCGATGGGCGCCGCCGGGCTCGGCGCGAAGGTCGCCTTGGTCGAGCGCGCGCTCACCGGTGGCGACTGCCTGAACCACGGCTGCGTGCCGTCGAAGGCGCTCCTCCGCTCGGCCCACGCCGCGCACGAGGCCCGCGTTGCCTGGGAGACGGGCGCGTACGGCGTTCGCCTCGCGGCGGCGCCGCGCGTCGACTTCGGCGAGGTGATGGCGCAGATGCGCCGGCTCCGCGCCGAGATCTCCGCGAACGACTCGGTCGCGCGCCTCGAGGCTGCGGGCGTCGACGTGTACCTCGGCCACGGCGCCTTCGTCGGCGCCGACGCGCTCGAGGTCGACGGCCGGCGGCTTCGCTTCAGGCGGGCCGTGCTCGCGACCGGCGCGCGGGCCGCCGTGCCGCCCATCCCCGGGCTCGCGGAGAGCGGCTACCTGACGAACGAGACGCTCTTCTCGCTGACCGAGCTGCCCCGGCGCCTTGTCATCATCGGCGCAGGCCCGATCGGGTGCGAGATGGCGCAGGCCTTCCGTCGCTTCGGGAGCGAGGTCGTGGTCGTGAGCCTCGACGCGCAGGTCCTGCCGCACGACGACCCGGACGCGGCGGCGCGGGTGAAGGCGCGGCTCGAGCGTGAGGGCGTGCGGCTCCGGCTGGGCGCCGACGTGACGGAGGTCGCGCGCCGTGGCGACGACACGATCGTCCGCTTCGATCGGGGGGGCGGCGCAGAGCAGGTGCAGGGCGACGCGCTCCTGCTCGCCGTCGGGCGCACGCCGAACGTCGACGGCCTCGGCCTCGACGCGGCGGGCGTCGAGGTCGACCGCACCGGCGTCGTCGTCGACGACCGGCTCCGCACCGCGAACCGCCGCATCTACGCGTCGGGCGACGTCGCCTCGGCGTACAAGTTCACCCACGCCGCCGACGCGATGTCGCGCCTCGTCTTGCAGAACGCGCTCTTCTTCGGCCGCAAGCGCGCGAGCGCCCTTTGCATCCCGTGGTGCACCTTCACCGACCCGGCCGTCGCGCACGTCGGGCTTCAGGCGCGCGAGGCCGCCGAGCGCGGCGTCGAGATCGGCACGTACACGGTCGGTCTCGACGAGGTCGACCGCGCGATCCTCGACGGCGAGACCGAGGGCTTCGCGCGTATCCACGTACACGCGCGCTCGGGGCGCATCGTCGGCGCGACGCTCGTCGCGAGGCACGCGGGCGATATGATGGGCGAGGTCGTCCTCGCGATGACCGAGGGGCTCCGCGTCGGCGCGCTCTCGACGGCGATCGCCCCGTACCCGACCGAGGGCGAGGTCTGGAAGAAGCTCGGCGACGCCCACCAGCGCAGCCGGCTCGGCCCGCGCCTCGCGGCGTTCTTGCGGCGGTACTTCGGGTGGGTCCGATGAGCGCCGCGCGTCGAGCCCTGTCGGTCGAGGGGACGCGATGATGCCGGCAGCGGGCGAGTGGTCCGGGTTCGTGACCGGCGGCTACCTCGCCGTCCTCGGCGTGAGCTTCGCCGAGTTCATCGGCCTGCCGGTGCCGAGCAGCGTCTTGCTGCTCTACATCGGCGCGATGTCCCTCGTCGCGGGCCTGAACGTCGTCGCGCTGATCGCGCTCGCGGCCCTCGGCGCGCTCATCGCCGACGCGATCTGGTTCTCGGTCGGGCGCCGCCACGGCAAGCGCCTCGTCAGCCTCTACTGCACCGTCTCGCTGAGCTGTGACGACTGCACCCACCGGACCGATCGCTTCTTCGCGCGCTATGGGCTGCGGGCGCTGCTCTTTGCGAAGTTCGTGCCGGGCTTCTCTACGTTCGCGTCGCCGATGGCCGGCCACTCGGGCGCTGCGTTTGGGCGCTTTTTGCGGTGGGACACGGCCGGCGCCTTGATCTGGTCGGGCGTGCTCATCGGCGCCGGCCGCCTGCTCGGCGCCCGCAACGTCGGCCTCGTGCAGGCGCAGCTCGGACGCGTCGGCCCCGCCGTCGGCTGGTTCGTCGGCGCGCTCGTCGTGCTCTACTTCGCGTACAAGATAGTCCGCCGCGCGCGCTACGGGCCGGCCCAGGTCGCGGAGGTGTGCGGCGCCGACCCGACGACCGCGGGGGCGCTCGACGCCGACGCACCCGGCGAGGCCGAGGTGAGCCGCGAAGCGGTCGAGTGACGCAGGCCGTCGGGCGCGGGAGCGGGAGCGCGAGCGGGAGCGGGAGCGGGCGTCGGGCACAGCGCCGGGTGCGGGTCCGGGAACTGGCTCGAGAGCGCGTTTCGGCGTGGCCGCGCTCTGTTGCGGAGCGTGTTGCAAAAATCTGCGCCGACCTGTATCTCGATAG
>JAGQJE010000163.1 GCA_020430775.1 Myxococcales bacterium | reverse complement strand
TCGACGACCCGCACTGCACGCACGCGTTGGTCGCCGTGTCACAGACCGGCGTCGCGCCGGAGCAGTCGGTCGACGCGGCGCACGCCTCGCACTTGCCGGCGTTGGCGCCAGCCGTGATGCACACGCCCTCGACGCACTGCGCCGACTCGGTGCAGCCCGGCTGGTCTTGGGCGAGGCCGCAGACGTTGCCGGTCGCGTCGCACACGCCGCTCGCACAGACCCGCGCGCCGGAGTCCGGCGTACACGCGCCGTTCACCGGAGCCTGCGAGGGCAGCGGCTGCCCGTTCGACAGCTTGGGCGAGCACTGCCCAGCGCCCGGCGCCCCGGCCGGGTCGTCGCACCACTCGCCTGGCGCGCAGTCGCTGTCGCTGGTGCACTTGCTCCCGCAGGCACCCGATGCAGGGTTACAGATCGGGCCCGAGTGGGTGCCAGCGGCGCACTCGCTGTTGTCGGTGCATGTGGCGCACTCCCCCGTCGGGGCACAGTACGGGTCGGTCGAGCTCGGGCAGGCATGGGCCGCGCCCGACCCGTTGTCGCCCGCACAGGCGACGCAGGTGTGACTCGGCAGATCGCACACCGGAGTACCGCCGCTGCACTGGCTGTCCTCGGTACATTGGACGCACGAGTTCGTGTCGGTATCGCATGCCGGGGTCGCACCCGAGCAGCCGCTGTCGGCGCGGCAGGGCTGGCACGTGCCGGCGTTGACGCCGGACGCGATACACACGCCCGACAGGCAGTGGGCGTCCGCCGCGCAGCCCGGCTGCCCGAGCGGAATCCCGCACTTGTCGCTGCCGGTATCGCAAGCGCCGGAGATGCAGGCGCGCGCACCGAGGGTCGCGTCGCACGTCCCGCCAGGCACGCCCTCGCCGTTCGGCACCTCGGGCTGGCAGGTCTGCGAGCCACCGGGGACGTCCTCGCACCACTGCCCTGCCGCGCAGTCGGAGTCCGACGCGCAGGTGTCGCCGCAGGCGCCGGTCGCGACGTTGCAGATGGCCCCGGCGTGGCCGCCGCCAGCGCAGTCGGAGTTTTGCGCGCACTTGCCGCAGCCGCCGGTGGCGGTGCAGTAGGGCGCGCTCGAGGTGGCGCACGCCTGAGCGTTGCCCGTGCCGTTATCGCCCGCGCACGCGACGCATGTGTGGGTCGACAAAGTGCACACCGGGGTGGCACCCGAGCAATCGCTCGACGACGCACACGCTACACAGGTGTTGCTCGCCGGATCGCAGAGGGGCGTCGCGCCCGAGCAATCGCTCGCGGACGCGCACTCTTCGCACTTACCGGCGTTGGGCCCGGTCGCGATGCAGATTCCATCGTGACATTCTGAGTCCGAGGCGCAGCCCCCTTGCCCGAGCCCTAGCCCGCAGACGTCATCCGCCGGGTCGCAGGCGCCTGACACGCAGGCGCGCGCACCGAGGGTCGCGTCGCACGCCCCGCCGGGGACGCGGATGCCGGTCGCGGTCTTCGGCTCGCAGGTCGCCGTGCCCGCGCCGCCGAGGCCGTCGCACCACTGCCCGGCGCCGCACTCGGCGTCCGCGGCACAGCGCGTGGTCTCGCAGGAGCCGCCCACGCAGTACGGGGCTCCCGGCGCGCACGCGGACGCCGCCGCCGTTCCGAAGTCCCCGTCGCAAGCTGCGCACATGCCGGTGCGCGTGTCGCACACCTGATCGGCGCATTGCGTGGTCGAGGTGCAGGCGGCGCATGCCCCTCTCTCTGTGTCACAGACCTGGCCCGCGCATTGCGCGTTCGACAAGCAGATCTCGCACGAGTCGGTCCCGGGGTTGCACAAGGGCGCGCCCGCCGGACAGGCGTACGCGCCGCCGGCTCCGTAGTCCGAGTCGCAAGCGGCGCAGGTCCCCGCCAGTGCGCCCGAGGTCACGCAGTACGGCGCGCTCTGGTGCGCACACGCCGCGGCTGCACCGCTGTTGAAGTTGCCGTCGCATGCGGCGACGCAGACATTGTTGGCGACGCCCGTGTCGCAGGCTTGGCCCGCGGCGCAGTCGGCCGCGGTCGTCTGCGCCGTGCACTCGCCGCAGACGTGCTTCATCGTGTCGCAGACCGCACCGTAGACGCTACCCGCGCACTCCGCGTCACTCTCGCAACACGCCTCGCTCGCGTCGCTGCCATTGTCCGACACGCGGAAGCTCAGGATTCGCTGGTCGGAGGTGAGAGCGCCGGACGCGCCGGTCATACCCAGCCACACCTTGGGTCCGACGTCGGTCGCGAGGTCGATGTGGTAGGTGAGCTGAGGCGCAGCCGGCTTCGTCGCGCTCTGGGATACGTACACGTCCAGCGTTTTCGAGGACGCGACGTAGTCCATCCACACCCGAAACGGCGTGCCCAGGTTCATGGCGAACGGCGGGTGATAGACCGCCAGGTGATTTCGTGAGTCACCGTTCCTCATGATCGCGATGTGCGGCGAAGTGATCGGCGGTGACGCCTCGCTGTCGCTGTTGCTCACGAAGTAGTCGAGCTCGACGATGACGCTCGGCGTAATCTTCGGCCGCATGGCGTCCCCGCCACCGCCCGGGCCATAGCCGAGAAAGGTGCCGGCCGCTCCGAGTGCCAACGGGCCGCGCGGGTCCGCGCTTATCACGAGCGCCATGCCGTCGGCCGTGCCGTCGATGCGGACCTCGACCTCCGCGTGCAAGTCGCCGGTGGTCGCGAACTGTGGCTTGAAGAACGCCGACGAGAGCTGACGAAACTTCAAACCTGACGTGATCTGAAGTCCGGTGTCTACCAGGTGCGCGTCGCCGTTGAGCTGAAGCTCCTGGAGCGAAGCGTCGCCTAGATAACATAGGCTATCTGCCTGCGCCGTACGTCCTGTTGCCACCACGATCGACGCGGCGATCAGACACCGCGCAACCCAGCCCACCACGTACTCATCCACGGAGCGCTCCTAACGCCGTCACCTAGCGGCGGCACGACGCGGACCCCAAGAACGGTCGGCTCGGAGACTCGCTCCGGTCAATCGTGGGATTCATCAAGCAAGCTAGATCCACGACAATGTCAGTACAAATTTTTTTTGAGGCGATGATCCGTTTTGCTCGGCGATCTGCCCTCCCGCGCGGGCGCGGTGGCCTTCGTCGCAGACCTGCACGACCCGAGCGCACCGGCCATCGTCGGGTCGACCACGTTCAAGGGGTCTGTGCTCGCGCTCTACGCCGTCGACGACACGCACCTGCTCGCGGTCGGGGACGACACGACGCCTGACCCACGCTCGTTCGGAGGTCTCCGCCTGCAGCTCTTCGACGCGTCGGACCCGACAAGCCCGCACGCGACCGATTCGGTAGGCATCGCGGGCCGGCCGCCCTACCCGGACGACGTCAAGTCCATCGGCTTCGACGCGGCCAGCGGGCTCCTGCGGGTGCCGGTGAGGCAGGAGTCCACGGGGCCGTCTCAGGCGTTTTTACCCTTCGAGATGAGGGTGTTCGACGTCTCGGCGGAGCGCGGCCTGACGGAGCTGCCCGCCGTCGAGAAGCTCGGCATCGGATCGCCGGCCCGTCGGACGTTCGTGCTGGACGACGACCTCTACCCGGTGCGCTTCAACAACGTCTCAGCGTACGGGTTGCCAGCCTTCGATGAGCTGGCCCGGCTCCCACTTCCCTCCTACTACGCCGGCCGCTTCGCCTGGCCCTGACCTCACCTCCGCGCCCGTCCCCGCAGACGGCGGTTGACGCGGTCGCCGCCGGCTCCCGTCGCCGCGGCTGCTCCCCACCCGACCCGGCGCACCCCTCGCCCGGGCAAAGCGAACGCCCCTTCAGCGCGGCGGCTGAAAGGGCGTTCGTCGGTAGGGACGCGCCGAGGGCGTCAGCGCGCGCGGCGGTGGCGGCGACGCGTCCAGACGGCAAACCCGAGCAGGAGCCCGAGCGCCCACAGGGGCGCGCCGGTCGGGGTGCCGCCACCGGGCGTTGCGCCTACGGAGCAGCTCCCGAAGCCGCCGCCGCCCGAGAGGTGACCCTCAAAGCCGCACACCCCACCCGAGCAGTTGCCCGAGCGGCACTCGTTCGCGCCGACGCACGCCGCGCCGTCCGGCGTGCCGCACTTGCCGTCGCTCGCGCAGTGGCCGTCGCGGCACTCGGCGTCCGACGCGCACATCGACCCCGACCCGCGACCACAGAGGTCGTCGGTCGAGTCGCAGACGCCGCTCGCGCACGCCTGCGCGCCGGCCGTGTCGGTGCACGTGCCCGACGGGACCGGGGCCCCGTTGTCGAGCTTCGGCACGCAGACGCCCGCGGTGTCGCCGGTCTTGGTCTGGCACCAGCGGTCGCCGCCACAGTCGGAGTCGCTCGCGCACGCCGTCCCGCACGCGCCGCTCGACGCGTTGCAGATCGGGCCCGCGTGGTCGCCCTCGCAGTCCGCGTTGGTCGAGCACACGCCGCAAGCCCCGGTGCTCATGCAGGTCGGCGCGCTCACGTCGGCGCACGCCGCGGCGGCCGCGGTGCCGTAGTCGCCGCCGCACGCCACGCACGCCGCGGCGCCGGCGTCACAGACCGGCGTCGTCCCGGAGCAGTCGCTCGACGACCCGCACTGCACGCACGC
>JAGQJE010000162.1 GCA_020430775.1 Myxococcales bacterium | reverse complement strand
TCGACGACCCGCACTGCACGCACGCGTTGGTCGCCGTGTCACAGACCGGCGTCGCGCCGGAGCAGTCGGTCGACGCGGCGCACGCCTCGCACTTGCCGGCGTTGGCGCCAGCCGTGATGCACACGCCGGCGATGCACTGCGCCGAGTCGCTGCAGCCCGGCTGGCCTTGGGCGAGGCCGCACACGTTGCCGGTCGGGTCGCACACGCCGCTCGCGCAGACCCGCGCGCCGGAGTCCGACGTACACGCGCCGTTCACCGGAGCCTGCGAGGGCAGCGGCTGCCCGTTCGACAGCTCGGGCGAACAGTCACCCGCGCCCGACGCGGCGGTCGGGTTGTCGCACCACTGACCGCCCGCGCAGTCGGCGTCGACGCCGCACTTGGCCCCGCACGCGCCCGACGCTGGGTTGCAGATGGGCCCCGGGTGGGTCCCGGTGGCGCACTCGCTGTTGGTGCTGCACTTCGTGCACTCCCCCGTCGGTGCGCAGTACGGGTCCGTCGAGCTCGGGCAGGCCTGAGCGCCGCCCGAGCCGTTGTCGCCCGCGCACGCGACGCAGGTGTGGCTCGACGTGTCGCAGCTCGGCGTGCTGCCCGAGCAGTCGCCCGACGACGTGCACTGCACGCACGCGTTGGTCGCCGTGTCGCACGCCGGGGTCCCACCGGAGCAGTCGCTGTCGGCGCGGCACGGCTGGCACGTGCCGGCGTTCACGCCGGACGCGATGCACACGCCCGACAGGCACTGCGCGTCCGCCGTGCAGCCCGAGTGCCCAAGCCCGATCCCGCACTCGTTGCTGCCCGTGTCACACACCCCGGAGACGCAGGCGCGCGCCCCGAGGGTCGTGTCGCACGCGCCGCCCGGAATGGCTTGGCCGTTCGTCACCTTAGGCTGACAGGTCTGCGAGCCGCCCGCGACGTCCTCGCACCACTGTCCCGCCGCGCAGTCGGAGTCCGACGCGCAGGTGTCGCCGCAGGCGCCGGTCGCGACGTTGCAGATGGCACCGGCGTGGCCGCCGGCGCAGTCGGAGTTTTGCGTGCACTTGCCGCAGCCGCCGGTGGCGGTGCAGTAGGGCGCGCCCGAGGTGGCACACGCGAGCGCGCCGCCCGTGCCGTTGTCGCCCGCGCAGGCGACGCAGGTGTGGCTCGACGTGTCGCAGCTCGGCGCGCTGCCCGAGCAGTCGCTCGACGACG
>JAGQJE010000161.1 GCA_020430775.1 Myxococcales bacterium | reverse complement strand
TCGTGGGAAGCAACTCGATGTCGACGGGAGGCACCACAACATATCGTGGCCACCGACCGTCGTCGACCACATCATGTAGTGGGCCGTAGCCGGCCTGAGGAGTTGCTTCCCACGAATCGGGATCGGGGTCGGGCGCTTGCTCGGGGTGGGTGCGGGCGGGGGCTCGAGTTGGGGCGTGGCTGTAGGGGTCTCGCCGAGCGGGCCGCGCCGCTCGCGTCTGCCGCGTGGTTGACCGCTCGAAGTGACTGTGCGCTAGTGGGCGCGTGACCGCTGAGAGCGTCTTCAAGGACGGGACCATCCGGGGTACCTCGCCGCGCGATGGCAGCCCGCTGCCCGCCGTCGCGTGCACGCCGCCGAGCGTCGTCCGACCCATGGTCGAGCGCGCTCGCCGCGCCGGCGAGGTCCACGCGGCACGCGACATCGAGGAGCGCGCGCGCCTGCTCGGTCGCTTCAAGGACGCGCTGCTCGCGCGCGGGGACGCGCTGGTCGAGGCGCTCTCGCTCGAGTGCGGCAAGCCCGAGGCGGAGTCGTGGCTCCACGAGGTCGTGCCCATCGCCGATCTCGCGGAGTTCTGGGGAGGCGAGGGCGTCGAGCTTTTGGCGCCGCACGCCCCGGAGCTGAGCAGCACGAGCTACCCCGGTAAGCACGCGCGGGTCGAGCGAGTCGCGCGCGGTGTCATCGCGCTCATCTCGCCGTGGAACTTCCCGGTGGCCATCCCGCTGCGCACGCTCTTTCCCGCGCTGCTGGCCGGCGACGCCGTGGTCTTCAAGCCCTCTGAGTACACACCGCGCTGCGCCGTGGTCATCGGCGAGGCGGCGGCGGAGGTGTACGGACCGCACCTGGTGC
Source organism: Myxococcales bacterium (assembly GCA_020430775.1). Classification (GTDB taxonomy): domain Bacteria; phylum Myxococcota_A; class Polyangia; order Polyangiales; family Houyiibacteriaceae; genus JAGQJE01. The sequence continues at coordinate 1,387 of JAGQJE010000161.1, read as the reverse complement.
AGGTGGCGCAGGGCGGCGGCGACGTCGGCGCGGCGCTCGTCGGCGGAGGCGTCGACGCGGTCGTCTTTACGGGCAGCGTGGCCACAGGGCGCCTGGTCGCGCACGGCGCCGCAGACGCGCTCATCCCGGTCGGGCTCGAGCTCGGCGGCAAGGACGCGGCGATCGTGCTCGAGGACGCGGACATCGAGCGGACGGCGCGCGGTCTGCTGTGGGGAGCGATGGCGAACGCCGGGCAGAACTGCGCAGCGATCGAGCGCGTGTACGTCTGCTCCGGCGTCGCGCTCGCGCTGCGACAGCGCCTCGAGGCGCTGGCGGCCGAGATGGTCCCCGGCCGCGACTTCGGGCCGGTGACGACCGACGCGCAGCTCCGGATCATCGAGCGGCACGTGCAGGGCGCCCGCGACGCCGGGGCCGCGGTGCTCGCCGGCGGGGCGCGTCTGAACCGCCCCGGCCGGTGGTACGCGCCAACCGTCCTCGCCGACGTCCCGCGCGGCGATCCGTCGCTCACCGAGGAGACCTTCGGCCCGGTCCTGCCGCTCGTCGAGGTCGCCGACGAGGACGAGGCCGTCGCGGCGGCGAACGCGAGCCCATTCGGGCTGACCGCCAGCGTGTGGACGCGCGATCTGCGGCGGGGCGAGCGCGTCGCGCGGCGGCTGCGGGCCGGGACGGTCGTCGTGAACAACCACGGCTTCACGGGCTCGGTACCGTCGCTGCCCTGGAGCGGGACCGGCGCGAGCGGCTACGGCGTCACCAGCTCCGAGTACGCGCTCGACGTGCTGACGCGGCCGCGCGCGGTCGTGGTCGACACGCGGCGCGCCAAGGCCGAGATGTGGTGGCACCCGTATACGCCCGCCCTCGCGAAGATGGGCCGCTCGCTCGCGACGCTGCGTGGTGGCGCGCCGGTCGGCGCGAAGCTCGCGGCGGTGCGCGATCTGGTGGGCGCTGCGCGCCGCCGCTGGAAGGCGTAGGCCGCGCCGAGGTGCCTGCTCAGGGGCTCTCCGCCGGCGGCGCCGCGGCGTCGAGCGCCTCGAGCGCGCGGTGGGCGGCGTCGCTCACCGATGGGATCGTCAGCGCGAGCTCGAGCCACCGCCTCGCCGACGCGGGGTCACCGACGGCCCGGTAGCACGAGGCGACCTCGAGCATCGCGTAGGGCGCCGATCTGTCCGCGCCGTTGGCCTTCAGCCACCGTTCGTACGCGGGAACGGCCGCCGCGCAGTGTCCGCTGAGCGCGCGACGCCGGGCCCAGTCGAGCAGCGGCGAGCCGGTCGTGTCGGGCGGCGCGTCGGCTTTCGCGGCCGTCGGTGCCGCGCCCCCTGCCCGCGCCGCGTCGGCCGTCGTCGCGCGCGCCGCGTCCTCCCCCCCAGCCGCCTGGCGCGCTGACTTTGTG
>JAGQJE010000160.1 GCA_020430775.1 Myxococcales bacterium | reverse complement strand
GCCGAAGAGCAGAAAATCGTCGACACGGCCGTACGACACGCCCGATCGCGAAATAAGCGCCGCGACGCCGAAAAACGAAAACGTGCGAGAAAATTGGGCGTCAAATGACTAACCGATCACGCATGGAGTATCAGTTTCGCGGCTCACCCCAGACCATTGACCAGACGCTAATTCAGTATTCGCCAGGAGGTCTCAACGCACTCGATGAGCTGGCCGCGCATGAGCTTGCACCTTTCCCCGCTTTTTCTTATGAGTACCTGGATTTTCTTTCTTACTATTCTACCGGTGGAGGGTCCGGGTACCAGCTTCAACACAATTGGTGGACCGCAAACGTGGACTGGAACGAGGACGGCACCTGGGGTGGCATCATCACGCGCTACCTCCGACGAGACCCCGCCTGTCGTCCACAGGACATGCCTCCCGTCTGGACAAACACCGACCATAATGACCTCGGAGAGGTGGAGTCTCTGGGCGTACCGATGGGGCTACCGAAGAGCTTGATCGGATCCGATCCGGGTTACGCGGAGATCTACGCTCTCAACGCCTCAGCCGCTCAGACGTCGACGGATCAGGGTTCTGGGGACGTGCTCGATTGCGTGCTCGAGCCTCGCCCGAGCCCCACGGCGCCGACATCGACGGCGCCGCGTCCCAGCGGTTTTGGGCAGAGCGCGGAACGAAAGCTGGAAGCGATCGCCGGACGAACCGGAGAGGCGCTCGGGGAGTGGGCCCGTGCGACGGGGGTCCGCCCGTCGGATGCCGATGCGCTGCACCAGCTCGCCTTTCTCGCCGCGCCTGCGAGAGAGGCTTCTGATCCGCTCACCGACCGGATCGAGCGAGCCGCCGAGTGGATCGCCGAGAAGACCGGTCGAACCATCGACTTGAGCGCGAGGCCGTGCGAGCTCGAGCCGGAGGCGGCGAGCGCGCTCCTTGACGCGGCGCGCAGAGCACCAGCCGACGCGCCGCCGACTGCCTCGACTGCAGCGTCGTGGCTCTCCCGTCTCGCGAAGAGTCCTCGCGTGCGCGTGTGTCGATGAGCGGCGCCGCATGTGCGGCCCGGGCGATGCCACGCCCCGCCCGGGCCGCGACAGCCCTGGTCGCCCTCGCCGCGTGCGTGCCGGCACCGGCCCGCGCGACGCCGTTCCAGGATGACCCCGACTTCTTGAGCGACCAGGTCTGCCGATGCTTCGTCGAGAACGCGCTGCCGCCTTCGGGGCCGGTGCCGAGAAACCTCCATCCACTGATCGACGGCCAGCACTACGACGAACGCACTGTTCGTCTCTTACATGTCGACCAGAACTCGCAGCGACGGGTCGATCTGCCCTTTCACCTCGAGCAAATCGGCACTTCGGCTGTCTACATGTTGATACCAGACACGGAACTGCAGGTCGGAGAGACGTATGTCGTCCGCACGACCATGCGGCCCGCGTATGCCCGAGAAGCGGGGTCGGCGACGCAGGGCGCTGCGCGACGCTATGACATCGTCGACTATCTCGACTCAACATTGCCCGTGCTTGAAGGACTGGCAATGCAGGATCAGCTCGGGCCTGCGTCTACTGAGTGTCCTCGAAGCGTCTTGCATTTCACCTATGATCGCGCCTCAGACGATTCCGCCTGGACCTGGCTGCCGCTCGTCGTCACGTTTGAGCAAGACGGCCGGACATGGGGGACGATGACGCACGTCGCGACGGGCTCCGGCCGAGGGAGCTACATCGCACACGACATTCAAGTCAGTGTGTGCGCTGGTGGATTTGCTGAATTGACATATCTCGGCTTCTACGGCCCGGTAAAGGTGACAGCCGTGCTCTACGACTGGGCTGGACATACCACCCCGCGGCAGACGTTTGAGGTGGACTTCGGTCCGAGACCCACTGGTGTGACGGCCAGAGGCTGTATGATCGACAGAGGCACGGCTGTGTATGTCAGAAGACGATCGGGAGTTTTTGGGTTTGGCGTGTTTCTGCTTGTCGCATTATTGACGTTTCGACGTCGAGGTTGTTTTATAGTAATAATAAGATGAACTTTTCGATGCAATTTTCAATTATATCGCGCCATTTCAAGGCTGTTGCGTTCGTTTGCCTTGCGCTGAGCATACTCGGATGCGAGAGCGGGTCTATTCAGATGGATGCAGGAACGAGTTCTGCTGAAGACGCCGGAACAGATGCATCGTGCGGTGTAGCTGAGTACCCGGTAGATCCGGACGCCGGATGCTGCACGCCGAGGGCTGAAGAGCTCGCCTTTGAAGACCGGCGCGCGGACAGCGACGTGTCGATGTACGTCAACGCGAGTGTGTGCAGCGTGCGCATCGTGCGCTACGACCTCACGACGGGCGTAGAGCAAACGGATCAGGTCTCCCTATCGGTAGCCGAAGCCGAGCGCACCGCCGAGGCCCATCGTACGCTGATCAGATCGGAAGACTTGTCGCGACGGACCCCGACGGATCTCGCCGTCGATTGCTCTGAGGCTCCGGGATTGTTTCCGCCCGCTGTCGTGTCGGTCGAGGCGGTCGACCAGTGGGGCCCCGATGGGGTGCTCCCGCGAGGCGAGTGTGTAGGGCCCGCGTACGCCGTGTCGTACGTAGACCCCCTCTTCGAGCGGCCAGCGGAGGCGATCTTCTCCCGAGACAGCAGCCAATGGACGCCTGAAACGGCAGAGCTCATCTCCGAGCTATCCGATGTGCTCGACGCGGCGCTGTCGCGTGTGCCGTAACGCCATGAAAGGCTCACCGTTGCGTCTCTTACGACCCCTGAACGCGGAACGGTCCACGAGACGATGCGCTTCGTGCTTCGGCCGCGACCGACGGATCGGGCACCGGCTTCCAGGCATCCGCCGGGCGATGACGTCGGTGGCACTCATGCTCTGCTCCTTGGGGCTTGCACTGGTGACCCCGCTGACGCTTGCGCCCGTTACACGGGCTGTCAACGCGGACGACTTGCCACCGCCTGCGTCGGAAACAGTCGTCGGGAGCGACGGGGTCTGCGCATGCCACGTCGCGAGGGCGTTTCCGCGGTTCGGCCCGGTGCCAAGGAACGTCCGCCTGCTGATCGACGGAGATCGAGTCGACCCCAGCACCGCGATTCGGTCGCGCACACTGCCTGCGGAGCCCGGCGTGCAGGGCCCGGGGCCGACCGAGGTCGTGCCGCTCGAGGTCGAGCCAGTCGGCACCTCCGGGCTCTACTGGGGCTCGTTCGGCCCGAAGATCGAGCCCAGGGCGTCTTACTTTGTGTCCGCCCTGACGCGAGACCCAGACAGCGATGGCGATCGGGTTCCCGTCGGCTCTTACGACGTCACCGACGACGTGGACACGACGCCGCCAAAAATCGAGGACCTACGGATGGAGCCGTCACCTCGCGTGACACCCGACGACTGCCACCGGTGGGTGCTCTACTTCCACTACAAGCGCGCGACCGACGACTTCAACGCGAAGTGGCTGCCGATGCGCGTGACCCTGGAGCAAGGCGACCGCAAGTGGGAGACGCTCGTGCGCCTCGACGCCTATGCCGTCACCCAGCTGAACTTCATCTCATACGACCAGCAAATGATCCCGTGCCCAGGTGTCAACAAGGACCTCTCGGACCTCGGCTTCTACGGACGCGTCAAGGTCACCGCCACGCTCTACGACCTTGCGGGTAACTCCGCACCGCCGGAGACGTTCGAGGTCGACTTCGGGCCGGACCCAAACGCCACCGGCGGCTGCTCGGTGGCGAGGGGTGCCGGATCGCCCGGGTCGCATCCCCCTGCGCTAGGGTGGCTGCTGGTCGGGCTCGCCAGCCTCCTGGGCTCGCGATGCCGCGCGCCCCGCGCGAGTCGACAGACATGAGACAAGGTACGCTGCCGGAGCGAATGCGGGCCCGCAAGGACCGCGGTCTACGCCTTCGTCGCGGTGGCCGCGCTGCTCGTTGGGTGGGGTCCAAGCTCCGACGCACCCGACGATGGCTGCCTCGACGCGTCGATGGGCTCTGGGGTCATGGAGGTACTGTTCTAGGTGCTGACGCTCGACTTTCCGGAAGACGAGCGGGTGTTCAGCGACGAGACGCGAGATCGCTTGACCAGCCGCTTCGACGACGCGAGGCAGTACCGCGCGACGGTCGTTCACATCCCCAAGGCGGGCGGGCAGCCGCGGGGAGGCGACGTCGCGCTATCGAAGGATGACGCCTAACGCTTGGTGAGCGTCCCCCGCGCGACCCTCGACGCCGACGACCTGTCGACCCGAACCCGCTTCGAGCTCGCGGTGCCCTGCGCTGCGCCCACCATAGCGATCACGGCGCGATTGACGAAGACATCACCGCCCCCGTCGCTTCCAGACGGCGAGCGCGAAGGGTCGAAGTTCCTCGTCGAGTACAACCGACCCAACCACCTGGTCCGCGGAGATGCGTTCTTCTCACGCGACCCCAGCACCTGGTCGCCCGAGGCGGCGGCCATCCTCAGCGAGCTCCGAGACACCCTCGCCGAGATCGTCGCACGCATGCCACCAGACGCCTCCCCCTGAGCCACGCCTTCAAGGCGGCGCGGAGGGTGCGTCGGTCATTCGCGCGGCGCCTCAAGGCGACCCGCGCTCGAGCACCACCGCTCACGCGGCAGCGCCCCGCCCCCGCGTGCGCGCCCCCTCTGCGCACGCGGCCCCATGACGCGCACCGCGGCGCCTGGGCGGCGCTTGCCGGGGGGTGGGGTGCGTTCTAGGGTGCGGGCGGCTCGCGCGGGGTGGGTCGGGGCAGGCCGGGAGGCAGGGATGAGCGAGAAGACGACGGTCGCCGCCGTGGAGGGGCTGCTTGTGGCGGACCCCTCGGCGCCTCGGCTGCTCGGCTCGCGGTGCAAGGCGTGCGGCACGTACTACTTCCCCGCGGAGCACACGCTCTGCCGGACCCCGACGTGCAGCAGCACCGAGCTCGAGTCGGTCGAGCTGAGCACCGAGGGCGTGCTCTGGTCGTACACGAGCGCGAACTACAAGCCGCCCGCCCCCTTCGTCGCGAAGGAGCCCTTCGAGCCGTTCGCGATCGCCGCGGTGACGCTCGAGCGCGAGCAGCTCACGGTGCTCGGGCAGGTCGTCCCAGGCGTCGGCGTCGACGCGCTGAAGACCGGCATGGCGATGGAGCTGACGCTCGGCACGCTGCACGAGGACGACGAGCAGCGCTACCTCACCTGGCAGTGGAAGCCGGTCGGACACTGAGCCGCTGAGCCGCTGAGCCACCGCGAACGAAGAGCAGGAGCACGAAGATGAGCCAAGAGGTCGCCGTCCTCGGCGTGGGGATGCACCCCTGGGGTAAGTGGGGCGAGAGCTTCGTCAAGTACGGCGTGCGCGCCGCGCAGGACGCGCTCAGAGACGCGGGCCTAGCGTGGAACGACGTCGACTTCGTCGCGGGCGCCGACACGGTGCGCAACGGCTACCCGGGCTACGTCGCCGGCGCGACCTTCGCCCAGGCGCTCGGCTGGTCCGGCGCCGAGGTGGTGAGCTGCTACGGCGCGTGCGCGAGCGGCGCGCAGGCGATCAGCGTGGCCCGCAGCCGCATCCTCTCGGGCGAGGCGAAGGTCGCGCTCGTCGTCGGCGCGGACGCGGCGCCGAAGGGCTTCTTCGCGCCGCAGGGCGGCCGCCGCCCGGACGACCCGGACTGGCTGCGCTTTTACCTGCACGGCATCACCAACCCGACCTACTTCGGCCTGTGGGCGCGGCGGCGGATGGACCTCTACGGGGCGACCTCGAGCGACTTCGCGAAGGTCAAGGTCAAGAACGCGCGGCACGGGCTGCACAACCCGAACGCCCGCTACCGCAAAGAGGTGACCGAAGACGAGGTCCTCGGCTCGAAGGTCGTCGCGGACCCGCTGCACCTGCTCGAGATCTGCGCGACGAGCGACGGCGGCGCGGCGCTCGTGCTGACGAGCCTCGACTTCGCCCGAAAGCACACGACCAAGCCCGTGACCATCCCGGCGGTGTCGACGGTCACGCCGGCGTTCCCGAACACCGTCATCGAGATGCCCAACCTCGCGACCGACTCGGGCGCGAGCAGCGGGCCGCCCGAGACCCCGTTCAAGGCGTCGATCGCCAAGCGCGCGTACGATCGGGCGGGCGTCGGGCCGGAGGACGTGGACGTCGCGGAGGTCTACGACCTGTCGACCGCGCTCGAACTCGACTGGTACGAGGACATCGGCCTGTGCGCCCCAGGCGAGGCCGAGCGCCTCATCCGCGACGGCGACACGACCATCGGCGGCCGCGTCCCGGTGAACCCGAGCGGCGGGCTCGCGTGCTTCGGCGAGGCCGTCCCGGCGCAGGCCATCGCGCAGGTCTGCGAGCTCACCTGGCAGCTCCGCGGCCAGGCCGAGGGCCGCCAGATCGAAGGCGCCAAGCTCGGCGTCACCGCGAACCAGGGCCTCTTCGGCCACGGCTCCTCGGTCATCGTCAAGCGCTGAGCCGCGCGGCACGCACGCTCCCGCCGCGCGGCACGCACGCTCCCGCCGCGCTCGCGGCCACGGCTCCTCGGTCATCGTCAAGCGCTGAGCCGCGCGGCGCGCACGCTCCCGCCGCGCTCGCCGCCGGGGGCCCTACCCGCGCCTCGCTTCGAGTGGCGAGCGCGCGTGTGCGTTGGCAGACTCTAGGATGCTTGCGGGAGGATGAGGCGGGAGGTCTCGCCATGACGGCTCGCGCTTCTCGGTCCCGAGGCTTGCTCGTCCCCTGCTCGCTTCTTTTGTGCGTCGCCCTGTCCGCGAGCGGCTGCGGCGAAACGGCGCATCCCGCGAGCGGGCTCCCGCCCGACGGAGGCGTCCAGGACGCCGGCAGCGGCGGGCCCGATGGCGGCCTCGGCACGCCCGACGGTGGCACGCCCGACGGCGGTGTCGGCAACCCGATCGTCTTGCCGCCCGGCGCGGAGGTCGTGCGGGACGTCGCCTACGGCCCGGATCCGATGCAGCGCTTCGACGTCTACCGCCCCATCGACGCCGACAACGCTCCGGTGATCTTCATGGTCCACGGCGGTGGATGGGTGCGCGGCGACAAGTCCGCCCAAGGCGTGGTCCAGAACAAGATCGACCACTGGCTCCCGAAGGGCTACGTGTTCATCTCCACCAACTACCGCTTCGTCCCGCAGATCACCGCCCCCGAGGAGGCCGACGACGTGGCGGCCGCGCTCGCGTTCGCTCAGAGCCACGCGGCGACCTGGGGCGCGGACCCGACGCGCTTCGTCGTGATGGGCCATTCGGCCGGCGCGAACCTCGTCGCGCTGCTCGCCGCCGACCCGAGCATCGCCGCCGACGCGGGCGCGGAGCCCTGGCTCGGCACCATCCCGCTCGACAGCGCCGCGTACAACGTCGTCCAGATCATGGAGGCGCCCCACCTGTCGCTCTACGACAGGGCGTTCGGGACAGACATGCAGGTCTGGCGCGACGCGTCACCCATCCTGCGCCTGTCCGGGAAGCCGGCGCCGATGCTGCTCGTGTGCTCGAGTCAACGCGCCGAGAGCTGCGGGCAAGCGGACGCTTTCGCGACCGGGGCTAGCGCGCTCGACGCCACGGTCACCGTCCTGCCCGTCGACCTCGACCACGGCGAGATCGACAGCCAGCTCGGCGTGCCCGGTAAGTACACCGACGACGTCGAGGCGTTCATGCAGACGCTCGGCCTCCCGTAGCCGCGAGCGGCCCACGCTTACAGGCGCGCGCCCCCTCGCCAGAGCACCGCTCGTGTGCGCTACGATGGGGCGATGCGCTCCGATGCCGACGCGGACAAGATTCGGCGCTTTCTCGCGGCGCTCGGCCAACGGTGCCGAACTGAGGGCGTTGTCTACCTGACGGGAGGCGCGACGGCGCTCCTGTTGGGGTGGCGCGACTCGACGGTCGACATCGACCTGAAGCTCGACCCGGAGCCCGACGGCGCCTTCGAGGCGATCGCGCGGCTCAAGGACGAGCTGGACGTCAACGTCGAGCTCGCGTCACCCGACGCTTTTCTGCCGGAGCTTCGTGACTGGCGCGAACGCAGCCTCGTCGAGGGGCGCTTCGGGAAGGTGCGTGTGCTGCACTACGACCTGCGCGCGCAAGCCCTGGCAAAGATCGCGCGCGGACACGCCCGCGACCTGACGGACGTCGACGCGATGATCGAGCGCGACCTCGTCACGCGTGCGGAGCTCGCCGCGGCGTTCGCCGAGATGCGGCCACGGCTGGTGCGCTACCCGCGCCTCGATGCGGAGCGCTTCGCCGCCCGCGTCGCGCGCGTGACCGGCGCTGCGGCGAACGATGACTGAGCTCACCGGGCTGCCGGGGCATCTACGGGTCGAGCGCGGGCTCAGAGACCTATCGGCTGGGCGAGAGTCCCCGGAGGCGCTCCTGTTGCGGATCGCCGCGCCTCGGCTGGCAGCGCTGGGGCTCGACGTGTCACCGCTCGCCGACGACGCCAACCTCGCGCTCTACGCCCGTCTGCGGGAGTGCGCCGGTCCCGACGAAGACGCCTACGCGATCTACAACGCCTGGCTCGAGGAGCTCGACAGCTTCATCGAAGCGCTCGAGTCCCGCCGCCGCCGGCAGACGCCGCGGTGACATCGAGGACGCACGCGGTGCGCGGCTACGCGGGGCCGCCTGCGATGGCCTCGCCGACGAGGGGCGGCAGCGGGCAGTGCAGCGCCGCGCAGATGACGCGCAGCAGCTCGGCCTCAGCGACGGTGACGACGTCGTCCTCGCTGACCGCCACAGTGAGCCCGCGCACCACGCGCGCCTTGTCGGCCGGCCGCAAGGCATCGAGCCGCTCGAGCGCGCCGTCGAACGCGGCCTGCCAGTCACGCGGCACCGTGTACTGCCCAGAGTAGCCGGGGAGCGCCTCCGCCATCGCCCGCGACCACGCGTGACGCGCCGTCGTGTCGTCGTCGTGACCGTGCGCCGCGACGATGGCGCAGAGCGTCGCGTAGCTCTCCGTTGCGTCCTGCAGGCGGCGCCTACCAGGGACGAAACCGGACGGGGGCGACAGGACGTCCTGCAACTGCAGCCGCAGCAGCGTGAGCAGGCAGTACTCGTGCAGGTCGACGCGGTGGTCGGCGTGCGCCAGCGCATCGAGGGTCTGCACGAGGCGAGCGAGCTCGGCGTGCGGACCACGCTTGAGCGAGGGGAACGCCAGCGCGGCGAGCGGCAGACGCAGCATCGGGTGAAGGCCGGCGAGCGAGGGGATCGCGCGCTCCGCGTCGTGCGCACGATCGCCTCCGAGGAGCGCCTCGATGTGCGTGAGCTGCGCTGCCCGAAGGCTGGCGTCGTCGTCGAGGGCCAACGCGAGCACCACCGCGGTCGCCTCGCGGGGCTGTCTGGCCGCAACGACCAGCCGCTGCGGCACGCGCCGGTGCAACGTGCCGGCGAAGCCGAAGTCTTCAGAGGCGGGTTGACCGACGTGCGCGCTGACCGAGGCCGCCTTCACGCTGCGTCTCGCCCGTGGGTGCGGCATGGCGGCGGACTCGCCGGGTGCGGCAGCGACCGCCGCGGACACCTGCGGCGGCGCGAACCCGGAGAGCGAGGCGGACGGGCTGTCCGGGTCGGCGGCGCGCCGGGGGGCAGCCCACGCCCGGCCGATGGCGCGGACCTCTTCTTCATCCCAGGTCTCACCCAGGTCGCGGATGCGCTCGGGCAAGGGCGGATGCGTCGCGAAGAGCCTGAGCACCCCGCCCCCCTCGCCAAAGAGCATGTGCGCGACCTCTTGCTTGTTGTGCGCCTGTAGCTGCGAGCCCTCGGCGAGCGCGGCGATCTTCTTGAGCGCTCCGGCGATGCCTGCGGTCTGGCGAGTGAACTGGACCGCGGAGGCGTCCGCCAGCGACTCGCGCGAACGCGACACGGCCGCCTGGATCAGACGCCCGAAGAAGAAGCCCACGTAGCCGACTATCAAGAGCGTCAGCCCGGCCAGCGCGAGCGCGGCAGCGCCGCCGTTTCTGTCCGAGCTGCGGCGAGCGCTCGTGCTCTGAGCGCTCGCCTCGATGATCACGCGGCCGATGATGCCGAGCACCAGGATGCCGAAGAGGAGCCCCATCAGCCGGATGTTCAGGCGCATGTCGCCGTTCAGCACATGGCTGAACTCATGCGCGATGACCCCCTGCAGCTCGTCGCGCGTCAGCTTGTCGAGGCAGCCCTGCGTGACACACACCGCGGCGTCAGCGGGCGTATATCCCGCCGCGAACGCGTTGATGCCGGGCTCCCGCTCCATGACGAAGATGTCCGGTACGGGGACGCCGGACGCGATCGCGATCTCTTCGATCACGTTGCGGAGCCGCCGCCACACGGGGTCCGTCGTGTCGGTGGGCACCGGCGTCGCGCCCATGGCGCGCGCGACCGCCGCGCCCCCGCCTCGCAACGTGAGCACGCGATACAGCGAGCCAACGAGGATGGTCGCCAGGACCACCGCGCTGATGAGGAGCAAGGTCTGCCAGTCCCACTGCGTCACCGGCGCCACGCCGGCCACGTCGGACGCGTAGTCGAGGTCGGGGCGCTGCGAGAAGAGCCCGAGCAGGAGCCCCGCCACCCCGTCGATGACGACGACGATCGAGACCACGGCGAGCACGAAGAGCGCTACCAGCCGGCGGCTGGTCCGCCGCACCTTCGCCTGCTGCGCGAAGAAGTCCATCGCCGACCGACGCTATCCCGGCGTAAGGCCGCTCAGCCGAACGAGACCTTGGGCGCCTCGCGCGCAGCCGGGTCTTCGAGTTGGAGAGGCTCGGCCGGCTCGAAGCCGAAGCTGTTCGCGACGAGCGACGAGGGGAAGACCTCGCAGCGGTTGTTGTAGCTCATCACGCTGTCGTTGAAGGCCTGGCGCGCGAACGCGACGCGGTTCTCGGTCGAGGTGAGCTCCTCCGAGAGCTGCATCATGTTCTGGTTGGCCTTGAGGTCCGGGTAGGACTCCGAGAGCGCGAACAGCCGACCGAGCGTCTGCGTGAGCGCGTTCTCGGAGCTGCTGAGCTGCTGCATCGCGGCGGGGTCGCCCGGGCTCGCCTTCGCGCCGGCGAGCCCGCTGACCGCGGCGTTGCGGGCCTTGATCACCGCCTCGAGGGTCTCGCGCTCGTGCTTGAGGTAGCCCTTCGCGGTCTCGACGAGGTTAGGGATGAGGTCGTGCCGCCGCGTGAGCTGCACGTCGATCTGAGCGAAGGCGTTCTCGTATGCGTTACGGGCTCGGACGAGCCCGTTGTAGACGGCGATCAGGTAGATCACGACGAGGGCGACGACTACCAGGATGACAATCAGAGCAATCATTTGCGCTTTCCCTGTCTGATGGCGGCTACGCCGCCGCGCCTGCGCCGCAGGCTAGCAGCCGGTCGACAGGCCCGCGACCAAGCGTCGCCCGGCTGACCACCGCGGCTCAGCCCTCGTCGCTTCGGACCTGTGCGTGGCTTATCAGGCCGAAGATGAGGCTCCCGCCGACCACGTTGCCCGCGAGCGTCGGCAGCCCGAACACCAGGACATAGTCCGACAAGGGCAGCCGTCCGTCGAAGACGAGGAAGAGCACCTCGGTCGACCCGACGATGATGTGCGTGAAGTCGCCGATGGCGATGAGGTAGGTCATCAGCACGATGATGGCGACCTTCGCGTGCTCCGCCGCGGGCACCAGCCACACCATGGTCGCGATGAGCCAGCCGGCGACCACGCCCTTGGTGAACATCTGCGCCGGCGAGTTGCGCATGACTTGCTCGCCGATGGCGACGCAGGCCTCACGCACCGAGGGGGCGAGCAGGTGCAGGTGGCCGATCGCGAACGCGAAGATCGCGACGCCGGCGACGTTCCCGACCAACACGATCCCCCACAGGCGCATCAGCCGGCCGAAGGATGAGAGGCTCGGGCGCGTCATGAACGGGAGCACCGCGGACATGGTGTTCTCGGTGAAGAGCTGCTGGCGGGCGAGGACGACGATTAGAAAGCCGACCGTGTACCCGAGGCTCTCGATGAGGAAGCTCGAGGGCGCGTCCGGCAGGTGCCCCTTGAGCATCGCCCGCGCCAGCATCGAAAACCCCATCGACACCCCGGCCGCGAGCGCGGACCACGCGAGCGCGGTCGCCGTCCGCCCCAGCTCCTGCTCGCCCTGCCTGCGGATCGTCTCGTGCAGCACCTGCACGCTCGGGGGCAGCTTGGCCTGCACTGCCCGCCGCTCGCGCGACGACAACCGAAACTGCTCCGCCGGCGGCGCTTCGTCGCGCGAACTCCCCTCGGCAGCGCGCGCCTTCGCCGCGCGACCGCTCTGCGTGTCCTCGCCTCCCGCCTCATCCTCGTCTCGCTCGTCCGCCATCACGCCCCAATCTAGCCGAACCGGCGCGCCGTGCTTGCCCAAGCCGGACGCGCCAGGAGGGGGCAGCGTCAATCCTCGGCGAGCAGGTCGAGGTATTCGCGGACGACGGTGGCTAGGCCGACGAAGAGGGCGCGGGCGATGAGGGCGTGGCCTATCGAGACCTCGTCGAGGTGCGGCAGGGTGCGGAAGAGCGGCAGGTTGTGCAGGTCGAGGTCGTGCCCGGCGTTGACGCCGAGGCTGCGCTCGTGGGCGTGCTCGGCGGCGGCGGCGTAGCGCGCGAAGCTCTCGTTCGCGGCGCGCTCGCCGCGCTCGAACGCGCGCGCGTAGGGCTCGGTATAGAGCTCGACGCGGTCGGCGCCGACGTCCGCGGCCCAGTCGATGGGCTCCGGCTTCGGCTCGACGAAGAGGCTCACGCGGACGCCGACGTCCCGCAGCTTGCGGACGGCGTCCTCGACGAGCGCGCGCGGGCTGCTCGCGCTCCAGCCGGCCTCGCTGGTGATCTCGCCAGGCCGCACCGGCACGAGCGTGCATTGATGCGGGCGCACCCGCAGCACCATGTCGAGCAGGTCGGGCCGCGGGTCGCCCTCGATGTTCAGCTCGACGGACGAGCGCAGCGGCGCGAGGAGCGCGGCGATCGAGTCGACGTCTTGCGACGTAATGTGTCGCGCGTCGGACCGCGGGTGGATGGTGATGCCGCGCGCGCCGGCGTCGAGGCACGCCTTCACCGCCGCCTCGACGCTCGGCTCGGTCCCGCCGCGCGCGTTGCGCACGGTCGCCACCTTGTTGACGTTGACGCTGAGCCTCACCATGGCGCCCGTTCTTACCAACCCCTACGCCCCACGTCGACGCTCGCGGCCGGCCTCAGCTCCGCCCCCGTGCACCGTCGCCACACCGCACCCCACTGGTGGAGACTCGCCCCGTGTACGCGCTCGTCCTCTTCGCGAAGTACGTCTCGGTGATCGTGTTCACGGTCGGATGCGTCGGCGCCATCGTCCCCGGCCCGCTCGAGCGCCGGCGGCGCTTCGGGTACATCTGGGCGTCGCTCGGGCTCGGCGCCTGCTGGGTGCTCGGCTTTCTGCTCGTCTACTTCACCGCCACGTCGCTGCTGTCCGGGTGGATCCTCTGGAGCCTGGTGCTCAGCGTGGTGTCGCTCCAGGCGGTGCTCTACGTCGTCGGCGCCGAGGGGCGCCTCGGGTGGGTCTCGCGCTCCCTGGTCATCGCGCCCCTGCTGGGCACCATCGCCTTGATGGTGCTCCAGCCGTGACGCCGCGGGCACCCGTTCACCGGGGACCCGTGGCTCCGCCGCCCGAGACCGGTCCCCCCCGACGTCTCCCCAAACGCTGACGGCCGGTATCACGCTAGAGACCCTCGCCCAACTCGGAGCGCGATCTGCTGTCGCGGGTGCGCACCCCGGGGGGGTGTGCCGAGCGCTTGCCGACGCCCCTGCGCGCTGCTCTAGTGCGCGACGATGCGAGTGAGCGCCAAGAGCATCGTGCTCGAGATCCTCTCCGCTGGGCCCCTGCTCTACGGGCCGAGCGTGTCTGTCCGCCAGCTCGTCAAGGCCGCGGCGGTCTTCGGCGTCGCCGAGAACAACGTCCGCGTCGCCATCGTTCGGCTGCGCGGCGAGGGGCTCGTCGACTCGCGGGAGCGCGGCCACTACGAGATCGGCCCCGCCGCCGACTCGGTGAACGACACCATCTCCACCTGGCGCATCAAGCCGACGCTCATCGTGCCCTGGGACGGCTCGTGGATCGGCGCGTTCACCGGTCACCTGTCGCGCACCGATCGACCGGCGCTCCGCCGGCGCTCGCGCGCGTTGCGCATGCTCGGCTTCAAGGAGCTGCGCGCCGGCCTGCACGTGCGCCCGAACAACCTCATGGAGGGCGTCGAGCCCATCTGCACGCAGCTCCGGCTGCTCGGTCTCGAGGACGAGGCGCCCGTCGCGCGGCTGTCGGACCTGGACGACGACACGGACGCCGAGGCGCGCGGGCTCTGGAACGCCGCCGCGCTCGAGGGGGTGTTCGCCGATCTGTGCGACCAGCTCACGACGAGCATGGCCCGCGTGCGGTCGATCCCGCTCGAAGACGCCGTGCGCGAGAGCTTCCAGCTCAGCCGCGAGGCCGTCCGCGCGTTCGTGCTCGACCCGCTGCTGCCGGAGCCGCTCTTCCCGCGGGACAAGCGCCAGGAGGCGTTCGAGCTGGCCTGCGCCTACCAGGACCTCGCGATCGACCTGTGGCGCGAGTACCTCGCCCCCGAAGACGACTGACCCAGCCGCCGCGACCGCTCGACCCGCCCCCGCTGCGTACGCGATCACGCGCCGATGCGCGCCGTCGAGTATGCTCGCAGCCATGCCCGAGACGTCCTTCGCGCTCCGGTCGCCCTCGGGCGACGTCGACCTGCACGTACGCTGCTGGGGCGCCGAGCCGCCGAAGCGCGGCCGCGCGAGCAGCTCGGAACGCGCCGTCGTCCAGATCGTCCACGGCATGGCCGAGCACAGCGGGCGCTACCAGCGCCTCGCCGCGGCGCTGAACACGGCCGGGTATCGCGTCTACGGGCACGACCACCGCGGCCACGGCCGGAGCGTCGCGCCCGGCGAGCCGCTCGGGCACATGGGCGACGAGGCCCCGTGGCGTCGCGCCGTCGACGACGTCCACGCCGTCAACCGCGAGCTCGTCCGGCGGCACCCGGATCGCTCGATCGCCATCTTGGGCCACTCGATGGGCTCGTACATGGTCCAGCAGCTCCTCGGCGAGCACCCAGAGGACCTCGCGGCGTGCGTCCTCTCCGGCTCGAGCGGGCGGCCGCCGGTGCTCGCGCAGGTCGGCCGGCTGCTCGCGCGCATCGAGCGAAAGCGGCTAGGGAGCCGGGGCGTGAGCGCGCTCATCGAGCGCCTGACCTTCGAGGACTTCAACCGCCACTTCGCACCAAACCGCACCGCCTTCGACTGGATCTCGAGCGATCCGGAAGAGGTCGACGCCTACGTCGCGGACCCGCTCTGTGGGTTCCAGTGCACGGTCAGCACGTGGCTCGCGCTCCTCGACGCGCTCCCGAAGCTCACCCGGCCGGACCACCTCGCGCGCATCCCGAAGTCGCTGCCGATCTACATCTTCTCCGGCACCGAGGACATGGTCGGCGAGCAGGGCGCGGGCGTGCGGCGGCTGCGCGACAGCTACGTCGCCGCGGGGCTCGAGCACGTCACCTGCACGCTCTACGACGGGGGCCGCCACGAGATGCTGCACGAGCGCCGGCACGCGGAGGTGACCCGCGCGCTCATCGCGTGGCTCGACGAGCACCTCCCGGGAGCCTGACCCTCGACGCAGACCGCCGGCGCCGGGTGACGCGCGCTCAGGTGTCGTGCTCGTACCGCCACCGCTCGTGCGAGAGCCAGAGGCGATCGCGGCGACCCGGCCGCTCGACGTCGCCGTCCTCGTACGCGGCGTCGTCGTTGTAGATGCAGCACACGCCCTCGGGCAGCAGGCGAAAGCGCGGCAGGTAGCGCGGGGGTGGGCGGCGGCGCGCCGCCTCGATGGCCTCGGCGACGCGGTCGAAGCGCGCCAGCCAGTCGAGGGTCACGAAGGTCGGCGGAGGCAGGCCGAGCTCGTGCGCGTCCCGCGCCGCGAGCGCGTCGGCCGGGCGCATCCAGCGGTGGGCGCGGATCTCTCCGCCGTCGATCGCGACGGCGCGTGACCGCACCTCGGACGCGAAGAACCACGTCGCGAAGCGCTTCGGGAGCGAGACGGGCGTCGTCCAGTGCGACAGCGGCACCAGCGCGTCGGGGCTGAGGACCAGCGAGGCCTCCTCCTGCGCCTCGCGCACCGCCGCGCGGCGGCACGCGGCCTCATCGCCGGGCGCGCAGCCTGCAGCACCGGCGTCGGCGGCGTCGACGCTGCCGCCGGGGAACACCCAGTCGCCGCCGTGAAACGAGAGCGCGCGGTTGCGGCGAAGGAGCAGCACCTCGAGGCCGCGCGGTCCGTCGACGAGCGGCACCACGGTCGCGGATGCGCGTGCTTCGACGAAGGGCCCCTTGTGCTGGTAGTCGTCCTGCATCGCTTCCCTGTTCCGTACCACGGATACGCGCACGCGGCGCCGCGGCGTTGCAGGCACGGAGCCGGGCGGTTGCTATGCTCGCGGCGTGGCGGAAGAGCCCGGCCAGCGACAGCGCAAGCGCGCCCTCACCCGCGAGGCGCTCATCCGCGCGGCGTTCATGCTCTTTCGCGACCAGGGCTACGAGGCGACCACCGTCGACGAGATCGCGGCGCTCGGTGGGGTCTCGCGGCGGACCTTCTTTCGGTACTTCCCGAGCAAGGAAGCCGTCGCGTTCCCGCACCGCGAGACGCGGCTCGCGCACTTCGAGGCGCTCATCGACCGACCGCTGCCGGGCGAGGCGCCCTACGAGACCGTGCGCCGCGCGCTGCTGACCACCGCCGAGGACTTCATCGACCAGCGCGAGACGCTCCTCGCCCAGCGCGCCATCTTCACCGGAGAGCACGCGCTCATCGCGTACGAGCGCCGCATCGATCGCGACTGGGAGGACCTCATCGCCGCGACGCTCTGCGGCGATCGCAGGCCGCGGCGCAGCGGCGCCGCGGCGCCGTCACCGGAGGAGCGCCTGCACGCGCAGCTCCTCGCCGGCGCGATGATGGGGGTGATCCGAGCGCTGCTCCGGCGCTGGATCGACACCGGCGCCCGAGAAGACCTCACCATGCTCGGCCGCCGCGCACTCGACCTCTTCGAACGCGGCCTCACTCCCAAGCGATAACCCCGCCCAGGGCCTGAAGGCCAGCGACTGGGACGGAAGAACCGCGCACGACAGACTTCTGCGAGGACGAGGTCGCCCTACATCAACCGGCGACCTCGATGCCAACGCACTCAGGGCACACCGCCGTTGGGTTCAGTCTTGCCCCCGCAAGAGTGCAACCAACGGCGTACGACCACGACCCGAATGCCGACGCGGGAGGCGTCAACGGCGCCGACCCCCGCGGGAGAGGGAGCCAAAGTTTGCTCCGCCGCGACTCAGGCGCGGCGGAGTGAAGTTTGGGGGAGGGTCGCGTGACCCTCCCCGCGAGCCGAAGGCGAGGGCAGTAACCAGACCGAGGGCGGAGGTAAGCCGCTCAATGCGCCGCCCAGGGCCCGAAGGCCCTCTATTTGGCGCGGAACACGATCATCCCATGCGTCAGATCGTATGGGGAGAGGGCCACCGTCACGCGGTCGCCGAGGATGACGCGGATGCGGAACTTGCGCATGCGACCGCAGAGCTGCGCGCGCACGGCGGCTCCGGCGTCGGTCTGGACCTCGAACTGACCACCCGCGAACACCTGGGAGACGGTGCCCTCGAGCTTGATGTGGTCGTCGCGGGTCTCGTCGCCGAGATCCTCTTCGAAGCGGCGCTTCCCGCCGCGCTTGCCTTTGGATGGTCTCCTTGCCACTCGTACTCCTTGATGGGCGCGCGAACCTAAGGCCCGCTCCGCCCTTTGGCCACCCGAAAGCGCCGCGACGGGCGCAGAGGTGCGCCCCCGCTCGTAGCAAGATCCCACCGAAAGTCACGCGCCCCGCCGCCATCGACGAAAATTGGTTTGACCAATTTCTGTCCTGCGCCCATATTGGCTGAACCAATGTCGTCCTCGGCGCGCTCTGACCAGCTCTTCGACCAGCTCCGCGCGCGGATCGTCTCTGGTGCGTTCGCGGCTGGCACGCGACTGCCGCCCGAGCGACAGCTCGCCGAGGCGCTCGACGCCAACCGCAGCACGCTCCGCGAGGCCCTCCGGCGCCTCGAGCAGGCCCGGCTCATCCACGTCCGGCAGGGACAGGGCGCCACCGTCCGCGACTTCCGGCGCGACGGCACGATCGACCTGCTCGCCGCGTACTTCGAGCACGCGCCGCCGGAGGACGCCGCCGCCGCGCTCGTCGATTTGCTCGCGCCGCGCACCGCCCTGCTCCGGCTGCTGCTCCCGCTCGCCGCCGAGCGCCGCTCCGCCGCGGACCTCGACGCGCTCCGTCGCGCCGCGGCGACCGTGCGGCGCGCCGAAGCGAGCAGCGACCGGGCCGAGGCCGGGCTCGCGCAGGCCGTGTGGCTCGGCGCCCTGCTGGACGCGACGCACAACGTGCCGGCCCGGTGGATCGCCAACCCGCTCATCGACGCTGTCGCGGAGCTGGTCGCGCGGTACCCGGCGCTCGTCCTGCTCGAGCCGAGCTTTGGCGACATGGCCGGCGAGGTCACGCGCGCCCTCGCCGCCCGAGACCACGCGGCGGCCCTCTCCGAGCTGAGCGCGTTCTATGATGCGGTCGACCGCCGCCTGGTCCAGCTCGCCGCCGCGGCCCGCGCCGCGCGCGCCGGCACCGCCCGCGCGGCCGGCGTCGGCGATGAGACCCTCTCGAAGGAGCTTCGCCCGTGACAGACGCTACCCCGCTCCCGCCCTTCGATCCGAGCGCGCCGCCGGGACCCGACGGCCTCGGGCGCCACCCGAACGACGGCTGGCAGCTCGCAGAGCCCTATCCGCTCGGCGGGCCGAGCCAGCGCGCGCTCGACGCCATCGTCCGCGCCATGCTCCCGCCGCCGCCCGCGCCCCAGGCGCCCGACATGCACGAGCGCGTCGCGACCCACGTCCGCGTGTCGCTCCAGTACCTGCCGCGCTGGACCGCGCGCGGCTTCGTCGTGCTGCTGCACCTGCTGAACTGGTCGCCGCTGTGGCGGCTGCGCGCCTTCGCCACCTGCTCGCGGCTGCCGCGGGAGACCGCATCGGACGTGATCGACGGGATCGCGCAGAGCCGCTTCTTGTGGCTGCGCATGCTCGCCCTCGCGCCGCGCGCGCTCGTGCTGTCGACCTACTTCGACCAGGACGAGGTGCACGCGGGCCTCGGGTACGCGCCGAAGGGCTTCCTCCGCGAGCGCATCGCTTTGCGCCAGCGCATCGAGGCGGGACAGCGCGCCGCCGCCGCCGACGAGATCCACCACCTGCCCGCCGAGGTGACGCGATGACGATCCTCCGATACGACGACTACGAGACGAGCAGCGGCCGCGCGACCTACGACGCGGACGTCGTCATCGTCGGCACGGGCGCGGGCGGCGCCGCGGCGGGCGCAGAGCTCGCCGAGGCGGGCGTCGACGTCGCCTTCGTCGAAGAGGGCAGCTACCACCCGACCTCGTCGTTCAACCCCTACGCGACCGAGTCGCTGCCGCGGCTCTTTCGCGACGCCGCCGCGACGATGATCTTTGGCCGCCCGCCCATCCCCTACCTCGAGGGGCGGTGCGTCGGCGGGAGCACGACCGTCAACGGCGGCATGACCTGGCGCACGCCGGACCGCATCCTCGCCGACTGGGAGCGCCTGTGCGGCCCCGAGCTGGGCGCTGCGGCGATGGAGCCGCTCTTCGAGCGCGTCGAGAAGTCCGTCAACGCCTCGCGGCAGATCGAAGCCTCGCTCGGCGAGGACAGCCGGCTGATGGAGGAAGGCGCGCGGCGGCTCGGGTGGGACTACCTGCACACCGTCCGCAGCCAGCGCAACTGCGTCGGGAGCAACAACTGCGTGCTGGGCTGCCCGACCGGCGCCAAGCAGTCGACGCTCGTCAGCTACATCCCGCGCGCCATCGCCGCCGGCGCGCGCTGCCTCACCGAGGTGCGGGTCGAGTCGCTGCTCATCGAGGGCGGACGCTGCGTCGGGGTGCGCGGCGCGTCCCTGTGTCCGCGCGACCGGCGGACGCGGCGACCGGTCACCGTCCGCGCGAAGGCGGTCATCGTCGCGTGCGGCGCGACCCAGACCCCCGCACTGCTCCTCGGCCACAAGCTCGGCCGGACGAGCGGGCAGCTCGGACGCAACTTCCTGTGCCACCCGAACGCCAAGGTGCTCGCGGTCTACCCCTTCGACGTGAAGGCGTGGCAGGGCGTGAACCAGGGCGGCCAGGTGCGCGAGTTCGTCGCGGACGGCTACCTCTTCGCGGAGAACTTCATCCCCCCGGCCGAGCTCGCCGCGTCCATGCCGACGCACGGGCTCAGGGCGTGGGAGATCATGAAGGACTACAACCGCATGGCGCTGACGGGCGTGCTCGTCGAAGACTCCCACGCCGGCCGCGTCACGCGCGGCCTCGGCGGTCAGCCCGTGCCGCAGTACAGCATCACCCCGCTCGACCACGCGCGCTTCTTGGAGGGCATCCGCAAGCTCGCGATGCTGCACTTCGAGATGGGCGCCGAGCGCGTCTACCTGCCCTTCAGCAACCTGCACGAGGTCACCTCAGCAGACGAGCTCCAGAAGATCGGCGCGACGCAGCGCTCGCGCTCGACGCTCGAGCTGTTCACCGTGCACCTGATGGGCACCGCCCGGATGGGCGCGAGCGCGAGCGACTCCGTCGTCGACCTCGACGGGCAGCTCTGGGACCTGCCCGGCTGCTACGTCGCCGACGCGAGCCTCTTCCCGACCGCGATCGGCGTGAACCCGCAGATCACCATCATGGCGCTCGCCACCCGCGTCGCGCAGCGCCTGAGCGAACGCGTGCTGTCGAAGGCCGCCTGAGCCATCAGCGGACCGGCGCGGTGGGCACGGTAGGCGCGGCGAGCGGTTCCGTATCGGGGCCGCCCGCGGGCGCGTCGGCGAGGGGCGGCACCGCGAGCGCCACGCCCCACCGGCCGTGCTCCTGCGCCATCGGCACGCGCGCGACGACGGCGCCATGGCGCCCCGCCCGGACGAGCACCACCGCGCGATCGCCGTCGACCTCAGCCTCCATCGGGCTGCGCGCGCCGATCCCGCCTCGCAAAAAGAGCCGCCCCTCGGCGAGCATCTTCGGCACCTCGATCGTCCGCCCCGCGAGCGCCGAAGCCACGCGCGCGCGCTTTCGAAGCGCCGCTTGCGCCGAGCCCGAGAGCAGCGCGTAGACGTCGTGGCGGGCGCCGGCGTCCCACCCGCTCCGCTCGACCGCCGAGAGGAACGCCCGCACCGCCCCGATCGGCGTCGGGTCCGCGGGCGCCGCGTCACACCCCGCCACGCCCGCCACGATGGCGAATGCGAGACAGACCAGCCCGATGCGCCAAGCGCGGCTCGGCACGAGCCCGCGCACGCTACCGCCGCGCCGCACCCGAGGCGCGCAGGCGCCTCCGGACGCTGGTGACGAAGCCTTCGAGATCCTCGAGATGATGGGCGAGCACGCCGCGTACGATGGCGACGTCGACCGCGGTGTAGCCATGCACGAGCACGTTGCGAAAGCCCGCCATGTTGCCGAGCGCCTCTCGCTGCTCCTCGCCTAGCCAGCCGGCGCCTACGAGCAGATCGATGAGCGCGCGGTTCGTATCGGGCTCGCCGAGCCGTTCGTCCGAGACGATGTGCGAAGCCACGTCGAGCGTCGCCTGGATGGCGAGCTGCAGCGTGCGCTCGACGAAGCGCCTCTCTCGCACGTCCCGCTCGAGCTCGGCGGGGCGCGCCAACTCTCGCAGCTCTCGCACACACGTCTCGATGAACGCGAGCCGCTTCTCGAGGAGGTCGAGGTCGGTCACGCCGCGCCCCCAGGGTTACGAATGCGCCGAAGCATCGGCAGGAGGTCGAAGTACTCGTTGCGCTTGTAAACCTCGAAGGCGACGCGAGCCGCCCGGTCGTCCTCGATGAGCAGTGCGCCGTCTCGTAGCACGCGGTGTACGAGATCCGCGGGGGCACGGTCGAGCACGACGAGATCGACCTCCTTGCCGAGCCGGCGCTCGATGGCGCCGGCGAGGCCCAGCTTCAGCCCCGCGTAGCCAGTCGGCGCATCTGCTCCGAAGAGCACGCCGAGGTCCACGTCGCTGTCGTCGCGCGCGTCCCCTCGCGCCCGGCTCCCGTACAGGTACACCGCGGCTGGACGCTCACCGCGCTCAGCCAGCGCCTCCCGAACGGCGCGCTCGATGGTGGCCACGTCCACCCGTCGAGCATAGCCGCGCCCGCCCACCCGCGCGACGGCACGATCGCTCGGTCCGATCGATCCGCGGGGCGGCTGCGGTCGGCGTTGACGCCGAAGGGTGGGACGCCCAAGATCGGCGGGAGCGATGCCCCGTCCCCAGCCCATCGACGAGCCGTCCGCGGGTCCGCGCGGCGACGCCGAAGCTGGCGGGGTGCCGGAGGCGGTCGTGCTCGGGATGCTGCGGCTGATGCGTCTGTCGCGGCACCTCGACGAGCAGATGATGCGCCGGCAGCGCCAGGGGAAGGTCGGTTTTTACGGCGCGATCACCGGCCAGGAGGCGGTCCCTGCGGCGGCAGCTTTCGCGTCGCGCCCGACCGACTGGGTCTTCCCGGCGCTGCGTGAGTGCGCGATCCTGCTCGGCCGCGGGTTCCCGCTCGCGACCTACCTCGCGCAGGTCTACGGGAGCGCCGCGGACGTCAACAAGGGCCGCCAGATGCCGAGCCACATGTCGAGCCGCGCGGTGAACGTCGTCTCGTGGTCGTCGTGCATCGGGCCCCAGCTCCCCCAGGCGGTCGGGATGGCGATGGCCGCGCGCCGTGCGGGCAACGACGACATCGCGCTCGCGTTCCTCGGCGACGGCGCCACCAGCACGGCGTCATTTCACGCCGCGATGACCTTCGCTGGCGTTTACAGGGCGCCGGTCGTCTTCGTCTGCCAGAACAACCACTGGGCGATCAGCGTGCCAGCGCACCGGCAGACCGCGGCCCCCGACTTCGCCGTGAAGGGCCGCGGGTACGGCGTGCCCTCGGCGCGCGTCGACGGAAACGACGCGCTCGCGCTCTTCGCTGCGTTGCGCGACGCCCTCGAGCGGGCACGCGGCGGCGCGGGCCCCACCTTCATCGAGGCGGTCACCTACCGCATCGGCGCGCACAGCTCGAGCGACGACCCCTCGCGCTACCGCTCCGCCGAGGAGGTCGAGCGCTGGCGCGCCCGCGACCCGATCGCGCGCCTCGAGCGCCACATGCGCGAGCGGGGGCTCCTCGACGACGACGCGAGCGCCGCGATGGACGCCGAGATCGCCGCGGAGGTCCGGGAGGCCATCGCGCAGGCCGAGCGCGTCGGCCCGCCGCCGGTCGACTCTCTTGTCGAAGACGTCTACGCCGCGGTACCCCCGCATCTCGAGGCGCAGCGCGACGCGCTCCGCGCTCGACGACCCCACCCCGCCGGGGTCGACCGGCGGCACCCACCGAGCCGCCGGCGCTGACCGGCGACCCATCCACGAGGACCCATGGCAGACCACAGCTACGAAGCAATCGTCATCGGAGGCGGCCCGGGCGGCTACGTCGCCGCGATCCGACTCGGCCAGCTCGGCGTCAAGACGCTCTGCGTCGAAAAGGAGGCGATGGGCGGCATCTGCCTGAACTGGGGCTGCATCCCGTCGAAGGCGCTCATCGCCGCGGCGGGCCTCGTCGACAAGGTCCGCGACGCCGGCGACATGGGCGTCGTCGTGGGCGACCTCTCGGTCGACGTCGCGAAGATGCAGTCGTGGAAGGACGGCATCGTCAAGAAGCTCACGAGCGGCGTGCGCAGCCTCGTCAAGGGTAACGGCGCGGACATCGTCGACGGCACCGCGGAGATCACCGGCCCGAACGAGGTCAAGGTCACGACCAAGGACGGGACGAACACCTACGAGGCGACCAAGGGCATCATCGTCGCCACAGGCACGTCGGTCATCCAGATCCCCGGCTTCGACCCGGACGGCGAGACCATCATCACCGCGCGCGAAGCGGTGAGCCTGCAGGCGGCGCCCGAGCGCATGGTGCTGATCGGCGGCGGCGTCATCGGGCTCGAGCTCGGGATGGTCTACCAAAAGCTCGGCACGAAGATCACCGTCGTCGAGATGCTCGACCAGCTCCTGCCGGGCACGGACTCCGACCTCGTGAAGGTGGTCGAAAAGCACCTCAAAAAGGGCAAGGCGGACATCCTGCTGAAGGCCAAGGCGAAGTCGGTCTCCGTCAAGAAGGGCGTCGCGACGGTGACCGTCGAGGTCGGGGGCAAGGAGCAGACCATCAAGGCGGACAAGGTCCTGGTCGCGGTCGGCTTCAAGCCGAACACCAAGGGCCTCGGGCTCGACAAGGTCGGCGTGAAGCTCGACGAGCGCGGCCACGTGATCGTCGACGAGCAGCTCCGCACGAACGTGCCGAGCATCTACGCCATCGGCGACGTCAGCGGCCCGCCCTACCTCGCGCACAAGGCGTCGAAGGAGGGCGAGGTCGCGGCCGAGGTCATCGCGGGGCGCAACGTGGCGCTCGACGTGCGGGGCATGCCCGCCGCGATCTTCACCGACCCGCAGATCGCCACCGTCGGGCTCACCGAGACGAAGGCGAAGGCCGAGGGCATCGAGGTGACCGTCGGCAAGTTCCCCTTCGCGGCGTCGGGGCGAGCCATGGCCGTGCGCGAGACCGACGGCTTCGTGAAGGTGCTCTCGACGCCGGACGACCACAAGCTCCTCGGGGTCGCGATCGTCGGGCCCGAGGCGAGCGACCTCATCAGCGAGGCGACGCTCGGGCTCGAGACGGACGCGTTCGTCGAGGACGTCGCGCTCACGGTGCACCCGCACCCGACGCTGAGCGAGGGCGTGATGGAGGCGTTCAAGCACTCGCTCGGCGAGGCGATCCACGTGATGAACGGCAAGCGGTGATCTCGCAGGCGGCGCCATGAGCGGGGCGCGGCGCTTTCGCGCGTACCGGCTCGGCCGAATGCGCTACGGGCCGTGCCACGCGCTGCAGCAGCGCCTCGTCGCGGCGCGGACGTCGGGCGAGGTGGGCGACACGGTGCTCTTCGTCGAGCACGACCCCGTCGTCACCCTCGGGCGTCGCGCGAAACCCGAGCACTTGCTCCGCTCGCCCGAGGCGCTCGCCGCGCAGGGCGTCGAGGTGCATGACGTGGGTCGGGGCGGCGACGTGACGTACCACGGGCCGGGCCAGCTCGTGATGTACCCCATCATCGACCTCAAACCCGATCGTCGCGACGTCCGCCGCTACGTGTGGTCGCTCGAAGAGACGATGATCCGCACCTGCGCCGACTACGGCGTCACCGCCGAGCGGGTCGCCGGCTACAACGGGGCCTGGGTCGGCGACGACAAGATCGGCGCCGTCGGCGTCCGGATCAGCCGGTGGGTGACCATGCACGGCATCGGGTTCAACGTGTCGACACGGCTCGAGGACTTCTCGGTGATCGTGCCCTGCGGCATCGCGACCGGCGGGGTGACGTCGCTCGAGCGGGAGCTCGGCCGGGCGGTTCCGATGGCCGAGGTCGTCGAGCGCTCGGCCACCCACCTGAGCGCGCTCTACGAGGCGTCGCTCGAGTGGAGCGACCCGGCCGCCCTGCGGACCCTGGCCGAGGCCGCGCCCGCCCCCGACGCGCCCCCCGCCACCCACTGACCGCCCAATCTACCCTCGGAAGCCCGACCCCCCCGCACCCGCTCCCGCTCCCGATCCCGATCCCGCACCCGCACCCGATCCCGCACCCGCACCCGATTCGTGGGAAGTAACTCGGGGTCTGGGGCTGCAAAGGATCGACTTGAGGGATCGGGGATGCGATCGTCGGGGCATGTTCATGTCGACGTCGCGGCAGCGTGGCCTGTTCGAGCAGGAGATG